>JAEZRH010000080.1 GCA_023412845.1 Bacillota bacterium | reverse complement strand
GGGCGGCTTCTTATAGGCCGCATGTTATTTTACGGTGATCACGCAAAGCTTTTTGGCGGCCTGGTTCGGGGCGGCGGCGTAGATGCCGACCGACTGACCGCTCTTCCCCACGGCAGTGACTTTGAAGAAAAAGTCGTTTCCGCTGTGGGCTACCGGCGTGACCGTCACGACACCCGAGTTTCCCGCATTGAAATTCACAGAAGACGCCCCCGGAGCCGTAACCTTGAACTGGTAGCTTTTGCCCTTGGCAAGGCTGAAATCGGAGCTGGTATCCGAGGTGATCTCAATGGATTTCACGGTCACCACATTGATCTTCTGAGCGGCCTGGCCGAGCGCGGAGACATAGACGCCGGTCTGCTGGCCGGGAGTCCCCGCCGCCGTGACCCTGTAGTAAAAATCATTCCCGGATCTTGTCACAAACGAGGTCTGGAGAACTCCCGAGCTTCCGGGAGTAAAATGGATATCGGAAGGATTCGTAATGCCGGGAGCCGTGATCTTGTACTGGTAGCTGGCGCCTTTGGCGAGGCTGAAATCGGAGTGGGTATCTGAGGACAGCGAAACATTGCCGACCGTCGCCACGCAGACCTTGACCGGATCCCGGTCCGGGGCGGACATGTAGAATCCGGCGGCGTTTCCCGGCTTGCCGACGGCCGTGATCCGGTAAAACGTATCGTTGCCGGATTTGCCGGCGTTTTCAATTTTGAAAGCTCCGGAAGAGCCGGCGTAAAACTGAGTCGCACCCGTAATTTTAAAGGTATAGGTTTGACCGTAAGGAACGGTAAAGTCATAGTTTGTGTCGGATTTCATATAGGTTCCCGTCTGCTGGGTCACCGTGATCTTCCCGGCGTCCACGGTAAAGCTGTCGTCTCCGCTGTCCGGAAACTGAACATAGAGCTCGGAGGAACTCCCCACCGCGCCGTTTGCCACAACCGTGCAGGCGTAATCGATGCCGGCCTTGCTTACGGACTGCACCGCCACGGCGTCGGCCGGATCGGTGACGAACTGGGGCGCTCCGCCGCCCATGATGGCAAAGTGATAGGTATAGGTTTTGCCCTGCTCAACACTCACCGCTTTCGGATCGCCGGAGACCACCGAAGGCTGTTCTCCGCCATTGACCGAGACCGCGAACGAAGCGGTCTCGCCACCCTGTTTGGCTTCCACCATGGAGTTGCCCGTACCCAGGGCATTCATCTCATATTTGTAGCCGCCGGTTACCGGTCCGACATAATCCACCGAAACCAGGTCATTGACGGCGCTTACTTCGGGAGGAGTAGCCGCGCTGGTGTAGACGACAAAGTCATAAGTATCGTATACGCTGCACACATACGTCGACTGCGTATCGATGCGGAGGTTCTTATTTTCCGCAATGGTCACGGTGCACAGCTTCTGGGTCGGCAGGTAGTCTGAGCTTCCCATGGAAAGCGCCGCGCTCTGCCCGTCGGCGCCGACCGCGTCGACCCGGAAATAATAATCGTTGTTGTCGTAATCCGCATCGACCTGCTCCACATGAACGGCGCTGTCGTTATCCGAAACCAGGGTTGGGAAAGCATAGAAGTCAAAATTGCTGCTTTCGTAGTGGATTTTTATGTAACGGCTGTTCTTGGCGGGAAGAGTAAAATCCGAAGTCGTGTCGCTGGAAATCGTATAATCCGGATCAGCGCCGGTGTCCTCCACGGTAATGTTCTGTTCTTTGGCCGTTCCGTCGGAAGCCGTCAGCGTAACAGTGGCCTGCCCGGCCTTCCAGGCTTCCAGGGTCAGCGTAAAGAAGCCCGGATTCTGCGTATCGGCCTCCACAGCGGTCTTAATGACCGAATCGTCGCTGGACTGGGCCGTCACGGTCGCGTCCTCGTTGCTCAATTCGATGTCATAGGGAGTGCGGGTGTTCAGCTCCAGTGTCTGAACCGCATCGAAACCGTCGCTTGCGATGGTCGTCGGGTCGGTCGCGGCGGCAAACGCCGGCGTTGCTGTGAATACCATGGAAACCAGCAGCGTCACCGCCAGAAGAATGCTTGTTGCTCGAAATCTTTTACTCAATTTTATACCCTTCCTTGATCCCTGATTTCACCATTTCCCCGGATAGTTTACAGGAAACGGGTGATTGCTTTTCATTTTATTAGGGGCGGAAGGATATAAAGATTTGGAAAAGAATAATGCTTAAATTTAATTATTTTGGAGAATTATACTAATTTTCCTTCCAGTATCATGCTTTAAAACTGGAGGTTACCGGAGGAACCGGAAAATTTAAGCGCATAAAGGAAAATTAAGGCATCTGCGGCGTCACATGGTACTTGCGAACCCGGTTCGCCCCCAGTCTTTGTCTCAAGTCTGAAAAACAGCCCGCCTTAAGGCGGGCTGTTTTTTGCATTCCTTCGGCATTCCTTAGGGGAGACGGCAAGATACTTTTTAAAAAGGGTACAGTAATAGCTTTGGCTGCAGAAATGGTAGAAGCTCGCGATGTCGGCGATGTCGTAGTCGGTGTACTTTACAAAATACTCTGACTCTTCGATGCGCTGCCTGGCGATAAAATCCGTCATGGAACGCCCGGTTTCCTTCTTGAAAAGACTGCTCAGATAATTCGGATGCACGAACGCATGTCTGGCGATCCCGGCTAGGGTAAGCTCCTGCGTCAGATTGTTGTTGATGTACTGCATGGCGTCAAAGACGGGGCGGGAATAATCCGCGGACATGCTCTCCCTGACCAGCGCGATGAACTGCCTGACGATCTCCTGCTCAAAATCGCGGACCAGCGAAATATCGTTCATCGCTTCGATCTCCTGAATGAAAGTGTCGCTGTACGTAAACGCCGTATCCGGAAACACGCCGGCGTCGATGACGGCCCGGGTGAAAAAAGTGCAGGAACAGATGATGGAATCCTTGAGCGACCGCAGAGGGTTTTTGGCCAGCACCGCGCGGTTCAAAAGATTGATCTCTCTCAGCGTGGAAACAGCCCCGTCCTCGTCGCATATTTTTATCTGGCCGATGAGCCGCTTCTCCAGAAAATAAGGGGGATGCGTGAACATCTTTTCCCGGTTTTTATAGGTGTTCTGAAAGTATTCCTGAATGAAATGGACCTCATTGCCCATCGGCTGCGGCCGTGAGTCCCCTTTTATGTTCTGCGGACCGAACAGCAGCGACATCAGCTTGCCGCAGTAATAATAGGTCTGGGGACTGACGATCTTCAGGCTTTTATAATATGTTTCCAGCCTTGTTTTCAGTTTGATCGGGATCTTTTTGTTCTGGATGATATTCACCAGCGTACCGCTGTGCATCGGTTCCGTCAAAAACGGGCCGGCCGCCGCCAGAAACGTGTCGTCGATGACGGAGACGATAAAGCGTTCGCCGTATTCGCTGGAAACGAACTGTGGGCTCGCGCGCTCCCCCTGGCTGTACGGGACATGGAATTCCGCACGGCCCGTAATCTGCTCTTCCGCCGTTTCAACCTGCTGCGGAAGGCATTGCTCCGGGGCCCCGTTCTTCAGAACGGCGATGGGAAGCTGCGTAGTATAATGAAAAAGGTTGATCTGCTCGGAAAAATCAAATTGAATCATAAACGTCAGCCTGTACAAGTAAATTTTATATATTATTTTTTACATTATTATGATTATATAATAAATCTTAATATTTTGAAATACAGAGCAAGAATTTTGATTTACAATAGCCTTGTTCCTGATAAGAAGGACAGAAGTAAAGGAGGATTTGTCATCATGAAAAAACTAATATCGGCGTTTCTTGCGATATCCATGATAGCCGGCATGACGGCCTGCTCGGGGCAGGGCTCTCAGGCTTCTTCCACGCAGGCGGCACCATCCGAGGGACAGCAGACAAATTCTGCGGTGGCCCAGAGCTCCGAAGCGGCCCAAAGCGGACCCGTGACGCTGAAATTCGGCGCACAGGCGGATTCCACCCCCGCCACGCAGGCCGTGGTGGATGCGTTCAACGCGTCGCAGAGCAAGTACAAGGTCGAGTGGCAGCAGTTCACAAACGACTCGTCGCAGATGCACGACCAGCTGCTGACCTCCCTTTCCTCCGGTTCTTCCGACTACGACGTCATGTCGCTGGACGTGGTCTGGGCCGGCGAGTTCGCCGCAGCCGGCTACCTTTCCCCGATCGATGAAAAAATGGCCGACGCCGGTTACAAAAAATCGGATTTCAACAAGGGTTCCATGAGCTCCGGAAATTACCAGGGCAAGCAGTACACTCTTCCGTTCTTCCCCGACGTTGCGCTGCTTTATTACCGTTCCGACATCGTCTCGAAGGACGACGGAGCCAAGCTCGTCTCCGGAAACTATACTTACGGCGATCTTTATCAGATGGCGCAGAAATACAAGGGCCAGAAAGGGACCGCCGACGGTTTCGCATTCCAGGCGAAGCAGTATGAAGGCCTGACCTGCAACGCAAACGAATTTACGGCAAACTTCAAAAATATTAAGGACGGACTCACCGTCATGAAGAAGTTCACCTCTTCGAAGCTGGTGCCCGCCGACGTTCTGAATTACAACGAAGGCTCCACCGACGCGAGCTTCAAAAACGGCAAGTCCGTTTTCTCCCGCAACTGGCCCTATCAGTACGGCCTGATCAAGGCGGGCAACGTTCCGGTCAAAACGGACCAGGTCGGCATCGCGCCGCTGCCGAGCGGCGGCTGCGTGGGCGGCTGGCTGCTCAGCATGAACGCAAACTCCAAGAATCAGGACGGCGCATGGGAATTCATCAAATATCTGGCCGGGCCGGACGGACAGAAGATCATGTCTACAAAGGGCGCTTATCTGCCCGGGTATAACTCCCTCATCACCGATTCCTCCGTCGTGGCCGCAAATCCGCTGCTCTCCATGCCCGGATTCCAGAAGGCCATGCAGAGCACCATCGCGAGGCCTGTTTCCGGCACCTACTCCAAGACAAGCGACACCATCCAGATTAACGTCCACAAATATCTTTCCGGCAGTCAGGATGTCGACGCAACGGTAAAAGCCGTGCAGGATGCCCTGAAATAAGAGGCATACGAGGGCGTGCACCGGACCGATGCACGCCCCTTTTCCGTAAAATTTCGGCTCGGTTTTTGGGGGAATCCGTATGAAAAATAGAATGACCTTCCGGCAGTTTCTGTTTCTTGTCCCGCTCCTGCTTATCGTCGCGGTCTTTTCCATCTGGCCGATTCTGACTTCGTTTTCCTATACGTTTTTCGATTTCCAGCTCAACGATATCCAGAAATCGACGCTCAGCTTTTCCGGCTCGTTTTCCTCCAGACAATTCAAGGAAAACAGCAAATACGTCAAGCTGTTCCTGACCCAGGATGCGGACGCCGCGGCAAAGGACGCGAAGGCCTCGGCGGATTTTCAGAAGACGATCCGCGACGCGGATACATACGCGAAAGAATTTTCCTCCCTGCCGGACGGAAAAATTTCGGCAAAGCAGGGGCAGGAGATCGCAGCCGCCACGAAAGCGTTACAGGCGGAAGTGACGGCCCTGTATCGGAACCATCCGAATCAGGACTACTCCAATGCGGATTCCCTTCCCAAGATCTTTGAAGAACTGAACAAATCGGTCTCGCCGTCCAATTTCATCGGCTTCGCCGGGTACGGAAAAATCCGGGGCGACAGCCGTCTGTTCTCCGCGCTGTGGCACACAATCTACTTTACGGTCGTCTCCGTTGCGATCGAGTTTCTCCTCGGCCTCGGGCTGGCCCTCATCATGAACAAAGCCGTCCGGGGGATCGGGCTCATCCGGGCCGGCGCGCTGGTGCCCTGGGCGATCCCGACGGCCGTCTCGGCGCTCATCTGGAGTTACCTGTACGACGGTTCAAGCGGCATCATCTCCCATATTTTTGCACAGCTCGGGCTGATCCCTTCTTCCGAGACGATGCTGCTCTCCGGTCCGGGGGCCATGTCGGCCGCCATTCTCACCGACGTGTGGAAAACCACGCCCTACATGGCGCTTCTGCTTCTGGCGGGGCTGCAGGTCATCGACAAGGGTCTGTACGAAAGCAGCGCGATCGACGGTGCAGGCAGGGTGCAGACGTTTTTCCGCATCACGCTGCCCCTTCTGAAGCCTTCCATTCTGGTGGCGGTCCTGTTCCGGACGCTGGACGCCTTCCGCGTTTACGACCTGATCGCAGTTCTGACCGGCGGCGGCCCGGGCGGTTCCACGGAAACGCTTTCCGTCTACGCCTACAAGACCATGTTCTCGCAGATGAACTTCGGGTACGGTTCGGTCATCGTCATATTCATGTTCGTCTGCGTCCTGCTGATCGCGACGCTGTTCATCAAAGCGCGCGGCGCCAGCGTGATACCGACGGAATAGGGGGATGCAGCAATGAAAAAAACGAACTGGATTTTCTATCTGGCAACGGCCGTCTTCCTCCTTATCATCCTCTTTCCGTTTTTCTGGATCCTCGTCACGTCGTTCAAGCCGTCGGCGGATATTTTCGGTGACAACGCCTTCCGCATCTTCAGCCGAACGCCGACTTTCCAGAACTACCGGGAAGTCCTGACGGGCAAGAACATTCTGAGCTCCATCAAGAACAGTCTGGTCGTCTCTTCCGTCACGACGCTGTACGTCATCGTCGTTTCGACGCTCGCGGCCTACGCCATCTCGCGTTTTCATTTCCGCTTCAAGAACCTGCTGCTGGGGCTCATCCTCGTGATCTCCATGTTCCCGCAGATGATCATCGTCGGCCCGGTCTTCAATCTGTTCACCATGCTCCACTGGACGAACACCTATTTCATCGTGCTCCCTTATTCCACCATCACCATCCCGATGGCGGTGTGGATCATGGTGGCGCATTTCGGGAACATCCCCATCTCCATTGAGGAATCGGCTAAAATCGACGGCGCTTCCCCGTTCCGCACCCTCTGGAGCATCGTTTTCCCGCTCGCCGCTCCCGGCGTGTTCACGACGGCGATCATCACGTTCATCGCCGCGTGGAACGAGTATCTTCTGACGGCTACGCTGAATACGGAAATCCCGATGCAGACCGTTCCGGTTGCGATCTCGTTTCTGCGCACGCAGTTCCAGATCCTGTGGGGAGAAGTCTCCGCGGCGACCGTCATCGTCACAATCCCGACAATTGTCATCGTGCTGATCTTTCAAAAGAAAATTGTTTCCGGTCTTGTTTCGGGAGCGGTCAAGGAGTAATTATGAAGCCAGAAAACATGATTTACCAAATGAAAAACTTCAGCCTGGAAAACGACAGCCTGCTGCTGCAGGAAACGCTGTTCCACAACGCAAACGGATATCTGGGTGTCCGCTCCGATTTTGAGGAAGGATATCCCGCCGGCTTCCGGTCCGTGCGGGGCCAGTACATCAACGGGTTCTACGACGATACGGAAATGAAACAGGCGGAGAATCTGTGCGGCCTGACGCGGGAGAAGCAGACCATGCTGAACGTGGCGGATACGCAGGGAATCGGGCTTGCGCTCGACGGCGAACCGTTCAGCATGTTCGAAGGGCGGGTCCTCGAAAGCTCGCGCAGCCTTGATATGGAAAAGGGCGTCACCGAACGCCGAATTCTCTGGCGTTCGCCGCGGGGCCGGGAAGTCGAGATTGGGATCGTAAGGATGGCTTCGTTCGCCCTTCTTCCGCTTTTCACCGTCGAGTACCGCGTCCGGTCGGTCAATTTCGCCGGGCGGCTGGAATTCCATTCCTCCCATATCGGCGGCGTGAGGAACTACAGCGGGCCGGACGATCCGCGCGTCGCAAACGAGTCGCCCCGGTACCTGACGCCCGAACCGGCCGTCTTTTCCTCCGGCGGCTGCTCCGTCATCACCTCCCGCACTTCGAAATCCGGCCTCTCCGTAACAAGCGCCGTGACGAACCGGCTGTCGGCGGAAGCGGAGATACGACAATACGCTGAGGGAGGATCGGCGTTTCAGGACTTTTCCGCGGAGATTCGGCCCGGCGGGGAAATTGTGCTGACCAAATACTCCGTTTTCTGCGACTCCATCCGTTACCCGGACTGCCGCAGAGC
>JAEZRH010000048.1 GCA_023412845.1 Bacillota bacterium | reverse complement strand
GCAGTGGATACCCCGCGTTTACGCCGATAACGGAAACGGCCGTGTCGAACATGGTGCCGCTGCATACCGCAAAGAAAATGCAGGACGTGAAAGCCGCCGCGCCCATCAGCATGACCCACAGCATCTGCTTCCACGGCAGTGCCGAAGAATTTGTGACCGATATGCCGTAAGCGCCGCCAACCATCGAAACGATGAGAAAGTTCAGCATCAGCGGGATAAACAGTACGGCAATCCCGGCGCACCAGCGCCCCAGAAGCATAGAAGTGCGGCCGACAGGAAGTGCGTGAAAGAAATCCACGCTGCGTTTTTTGTGCATGTACCCGAACTGCACGACGCAAAGGACCGGTGCGAAGATCAGGGTCAGAACGGTCGCCGCGATCGGCGCATAGGAGATCAGATAAGACGTGTACGACGCGGACAAAACGTCTTTCAGCGGAGCGAGGCTTTTTGCCGCCGGCGCCCCCTGGATCACCGTCGTTTGCTGCTCGATCCACTGCGGCACGGAGATCATCAGGATCATCGGCACGAGCAGGAACATCAGAACCGCCAGCAGAATCATGACGGGCAGCTGTTTTTTCAGCGACCACAGAAAGGTTTCCCGGAATTCCAGCACGCGCCTACGCGAGAATATTGTCGATATCATAGCCGACCGCCTCCATTTCACTGATAAAGACTTCCTCCAGCGTCAGCGGAAGCACTTCGGAAAAAACGGGATGAAGGGACTCCAGCTTCTGCAGGGTTTCTTCCCTGTTGCCGCGGACGACCAGATTGACAAGGGAGCCTTTCGTCTCCCACTTCAGGATATTCAGCGGGGCGAACTCTTCCCGCGCGGGCAGCGGCTTGAAGACGGCCTGCGCTTTGCAGACGCCGAGCCTCAGCTCGTCAATGTCTTTTTCAAACAGCACGCCGCCCTGGTGGAAAAGCCCCACATGGTCGCAGAGGTCTTCCAGCTCCCGCAGGTTGTGAGATGCGATGATGACCGTGACGCCGCGTTCCGAGACTTCGTCGGAAATCAGCCGTTTTAAGAGCTGGCGCATCACCGGGTCCAGCCCGTCGAAAATCTCGTCCATAAAGATGTACTCCGGGCACGCGGAGAACGCGCAGATCAGCGCGGCCTGCCGCTGCATCCCTTTCGACATGCCGGAAATTCTTGTTTTGACACCGACCGGAAAAATCCGGTTCAGCTTTTCGAACTTTATTTTGTTCCACCCCGGATAAACACCGGAAAGAAAAGCGGCCATGTCCTGAAGCGTAGCCTGCGGCAGAAAATAGGGATAATCGGAAATAAAACAGATGTTCCCTTTCACCTTTGAGTTTTCAAACGGAGCTTCCCCATCCACCAGAACGGTTCCTCCGTCGGGCCGGTAGATTCCCGCGGCCGAACGCAGAAAGGTGGATTTGCCCGCGCCGTTTGAGCCGACAAGACCGAACACAGACCGGTTTTCGATCTGGAACGACATATGGTCCAGCGCCGTTTTCGCACCGAATTTCTTGACCAGATCCTTAACTTCGATCATTATGCTTCTCCCCCTTCTTCCAGAGCTTTTGCAACCTGCGCCAAAATTTCTTCCCGCTTCATCCCGCACCCGGACGCTTCCCGCGCCGCACAGCGCAGTTTTTCGGCGGCCATTTTCCTCTGCCGGGCGGCGGCGTTCTCGTCGCCGGAAAGAAAAGATCCTTTGCCGGGAACGGAATAAAGGATCCCGTCGTGTTCCAGTATGGCATACGCCTTTTGGACCGTGTTCGGGTTAATGCCCAGTTCTTCCGCCAGCGACCGAACGCTTGGCAGCGCTTCATCCTTTTCCAGAGCGCCGACCGACGCCAGTCGGGCAACGCTGCGGTATAGCTGCTCGTAAAGCGGCACCCTGCTTTGAAAATCGAGTGAAAACATCCTCCCACCCCGCTGTCGTTGTCAATCTGTATTGTGTGTTCTATTTGTAATAGTACAGTTAAACAGTATCACAGTTATCCCCGCACGTCAATACCTATTTAAAAAATAATTCTCGCTAGGCAAACGGTGCTCTCTGCGGCTTATGGGCGTTTGAAAAAACCGAAATCTGCCTCTCCCCGCCGCCGGGCAGCGACCGCAAGAGACAAAAAACGGCCGCCGGCCATAATGGCCGACGGCCGCAGCGGAAGGTCCGCTTTAATTCGCCGTCCTCTTTTTTGCTCCGGACGAGAACATCTTCTGCAGGGTCGCGGGATCCGCGATGCCGGTGGCAGGCATACCGTTCAGGAGTTGAAAATCCTTCACGCTCTGCTCGGTTCCTTCGGCAAAAAGGCTGGTGGGCTTCATAAACATATAGCCAAGCTGCAGCAGCCGGTTCTGCATGGCCAGAACGTCGGCCCCTTGCATTCCCTTCTTCAGCGTCTGGTTGAAGTTCAGCGGCGCCGAGGAAGTACCGGATGAGACGGAAGAAGTGCCGGACGGAGTTCCTGCCGAAGACGAGGTGCTTTGCAGCAGCTCCGGATAAACGGTCCCCGCCATGAAGCTGACGGCCTCCACCATTTCCTCGCCCTGAAGCTGCATCATGGCCGGGTCCATCTCAAAAATTTTGCTTTTCTGGACCGCCTGAAGCTTTTTGTATTTGTCTGATGCCAAGAGCTGCGCTTTGACGCCTTTCGCGCAGAAAATGTACTGCGGATTCGCGATGAGCAGGTCCTGCTCCGACATCTTCCCGCCCGTATTGCCCGCGGCCGAATTGGTCAGCCCCGCCGCCGTAATGAGGCTGTTCTGGAGCATGTCGCCCGTGACGGCGCCGCCCTGCGCATCGGGAAGATACACTGCCGTGATCGGCGTGTCGTTGTCCGGAATCACGCGCGTGATGTCGTCGATCGTCTCAAACAGGCCGTTGGCGATCGTTTTCCCCTTCTCATAGCCGGTCTTAGCACCTTTCAGCGCGGCGCCAACCTCGGAGTAAAGCCTTGCCACGTCGGAACGGCCGGTGGCGGGCTTCAGCACGAGCACGGTGATCCCGTCCTTGTCCAGGGTGGATTTCTGTGCATCGGTCGGCTTGTCGTCGGCAAAAACGAGCGTCACTCCCAGGCTTTTGAGATTGTCCGCGTCGTTTATGGTCACGTTTGGCAAAACGGCAAGGTCGCTTTGCGTGCAGGACGCGCTTTTCGCCTTCAGGCCGATCTCATAGCCAAGAGCCAGAATCACATCCGCTATGTTCGGCGAAAGGACCGCGACGCCGGTGGGCTCGTTGGTGAACGTTATGCCCCCGATGGTGACGGGATAATCTTTCACGCCGGCCCCGGAAGAGATATCTCCCTGTCTGGAGCACCCGAGGAAAAGCGAGAAGGCGATGGCGGCGCAGAGGAAGGCCGCCGTAATTCTTTTAAACATGGTTTCTCCTTTCACGCGATCAGCCGTCTGTTTTTCCCGTTTTCAGGCGGGCTTCCACACTTCGGATATACTGTTTTGCGCAGCGTGGGGAACGGCCTCCCCGCTCAATGGCCCACCGTTCCGCCCCTCTCTCCAGCCCGCCGGGGTCCAGGGCCAATCCTCTCTGATTGGCGAGGGCGCGGACGATCGTCAAAAATTCGTCCTTGCCCGGCAGAGAATACCGGATTGACAAACCGAACCGGTCGGCCAGCGACAGGGTCTCCTGAATGGAATCGTTGCGGTGGATCTCGTCGCCCTCGCGGTCGGAGAAATTCTCTTTGATCAGGTGGCGGCGGTTCGAGGTCGCATAGATGAGCGTATTTTCGGGGCGCACGGCCAATCCGCCTTCCAGCACCGCTTTCAGCGAAGCGTAGGTATCGTCTTCCCCCACAAACGAAAGGTCGTCGATAAATACGATGAACTTCATGGGTAGCCCGGCGATCTTATCCACAATGAGAGGGAAATCCGCAAGGGATTTTTTCGGGATTTCGATCATACGCAGGCCCCGCGTATAATACTCGTTCAGCAGCGCTTTGACCGTAGAAGACTTGCCCGTGCCGCGGTCTCCGTAGAACAGGCAGTTGTTTGCGGGCAGTCCGTCCAGGAACGCCAGCGTGTTGTCGATCGCTACGCCGCGCTGCAGCTCGTAGCCTTTCAGGTCCGCGAGGGTCGTACGGTCGGGATGCACCACCGGGCGCAGCCGCCCGCCGCGCCAGATGAATGCCCGGTAGCGCGCATACGGGCCGCATCCGTTTTCACGGTAATACTGCGCGAGCCGTTCCGCGCAGCTGCGGGCGTCCCCTGCCAGCAGGCCGTGAGGGTCGCCGGTCTTCCAACGGGGCAGAAAAAGCTGTTCGGCGTCTCCTGCGAAACCGGAGCCGGCAATGACCTGTTCCGGCGTCATCCGCGAAATTTCCTGCAGAATGGAAAGATCCCTTGCGACCGCGTCCGTTACGGTCGGAGACAGCGTTTTTTCGCCCGCTGCGCAGGCCAGCGAAAAGACATTTTCATCCGACTGCACGGCCTCCGCGATGCAGCGCGAAAAAGATTCGGTTCCATTGTGCTGGCTCAGCACCGAAAAAAAAGATCCCCATGCGCTCAGAAAATCCTTTTCTGACCGTTCGGACGACCACAGCAGCTCATAGAAGGTTTTCGGGACTGTCTGTTCCAGCACGCCGCGGTAAACGGACAAAGAAGCCATCATCATGGCAGCACGCTTCAGTTGCTCCATTGCGCAATCTCCTTAAACACCGGATACAGGCTGCGTCCTCCGCTGCCTGCTGCAGCGGATACGATTGATCCTTCCCCATGTCGAAGCCCGTCGGTTTTTAATCTATTCTACGCTGCCCTGCGGCACCGTGTCA
This sequence comes from Bacillota bacterium, assembly GCA_023412845.1. Classification (GTDB taxonomy): domain Bacteria; phylum Bacillota; class Clostridia; order Oscillospirales; family Acutalibacteraceae; genus Thermocaproicibacter. Next base: position 522 of record JAEZRH010000048.1, on the reverse strand, counting down.
AGTTTGCGCAAGGATTTCCAGACGATCCAGGTTAAAAACACCTGATTCGCGCGAACATACGGAGGCGGCCGCCCTGCGTATCGTTCCGAAACAAACGAAAAGCTCCTTCGGCAAAGAAGGAGCTTTTCTTCCATTCAAGCTAAAAACCGACGAACCAATCAGAACGCAGCTTCCTTTTCTTCCTCTTCCACCGTTTTCTTGTGGAATCCGCCGCGTTTGGAATACAGAACGGATACCGCGACGATGGCAAGAAGAACGATGCCGAGGATGATCTTGCCCGCGTTGACGCCCTCATAGCGGACCAGGATCGGGGCAAGCAGCAGAGAAACCATGTTGATCACCTTGATCATCGGGTTCAGGGCAGGGCCGGCGGTATCCTTCAGAGGATCGCCGACGGTGTCGCCCACGACGGCGGCTTTATGGGCGTCGGAGTTCTTGCCGCCGTACAAACCGTCTTCAATCGTTTTCTTGGCATTGTCCCAGGCACCGCCGGAGACGGACATGAACACCGCGAGAGCCTGG
>JAEZRH010000036.1 GCA_023412845.1 Bacillota bacterium | reverse complement strand
GGGTATGTCCCGCGCGTCCGGATGAACCGCAGCGCTTCTTCCGGGTCGTCGAATACCTCGTATCCTGCGGTGGGGATGTGATATTTTTTCATCAGGTTTTTGGAGAAGACCTTGCTGCTTTCGATCTGAGCGGCTTTCGCATTCGGGCCGAACGCGCGGATGCCCGCTTCCTGCAGTTCGTCCACCATGCCGCCGGCAAGAGGATCGTCGGGCGCGACAAAAACGAGGTCGATCGCGTTTTCCTTTGCAAACGCCACAACGCCGGGAATATCCGTTACGGGAATGGCGACGCACTCGGCATCCTGCGAGATGCCCCCGTTGCCCGGCGCGCAGTAGAGCTTTGTGACCCTGGGGCTTTCTTTCAGTTTGCGCACGATCGCATGCTCGCGGCCCCCGCCGCCGATAACCAGAATCTTCATTCTCCGCATCCTCTTTCAGAAATCAATGGTGGAACAGGCGCAGGCCGGTGAAAGCCATGGCGATCCCGTACTTGTTGCAGGTCTCGATCACGTTGTCGTCACGGATGGACCCTCCCGGCTGGGCGATATAGGCGACGCCGGAGCGGTGCGCCCTTTCGATGTTGTCTCCAAACGGGAAAAACGCGTCGGAACCGAGCGAAACCCCTCCCTGCTTCGACAGCCATTCTTTCTTCTCTTCTCTTGCGAGCGGTTCCGGCCTTTCGGTGAAGAACTGCTGCCAGACGCCCTCTGCAAGCACGTCCGCAGAATCGTCGGAAATATAGACGTCGATGGTGTTGTCGCGGTCCGGGCGGTGGATATCGCTTCGGAAGGGCAGCGCGAGCACCTTCGGATGCTGGCGGAGGGACCAGACGTCGGCCTTGTTCCCGGCCAAGCGGGTGCAGTGGATACGCGACTGCTGGCCCGCGCCGACGCCGATGGTCTTGCCGTCCTTCACGTAACAGACGGAATTGGACTGCGTGTATTTAAGCGTGATCAGCGAAATGAGCAGATCTCGCTCCGCGTTGGCCGATATTATTTTGTTTTGTGTCACGACGTTCTGCAGAAGGGATACGTCGATCCCGCTTTCGTTTCTCCCCTGCTCAAACGTGATGCCGAAGACATCCTTGTGCTCCACCGGAGCGGGGCGGTAAGCCGGGTCGATCCGCACAATGTTGTAGGTCCCCCTGCGCTTGGCTTTCAGAATGGCGAGCGCTTCGTCCGTATAGCCGGGCGCGATGACGCCGTCTGAGACCTCGCGTTTGAGAAGGAGCGCCGTTTCCCTGTCGCACACGTCGGAAAGAGCCGCGAAATCCCCATAGGAAGACATGCGGTCCGCGCCGCGTGCCATGGCATAGGCGCCCGCAAGCGGAGAAAGCTCAAGGTCGTCCACAAAGAAGACCTTTTTCAGCGTGTCGGAAAGCTCTGCGGCGACAGCCGCTCCCGCGGGGCTGACATGCTTGAATGAAGCCGCTGCCGGCAGGCCGGTCGCCTGCTTCAGTTCCTTCACGAGCTGCCAGCTGTTGAACGCGTCCAGAAAATTGATGTATCCCGGCCTGCCGTTCAGGACCTGCAACGGGAGCTCTCCTCCGTCTTTCATAAAGATGCGCGCCGGCTTCTGGTTCGGGTTACATCCGTATTTCAGCGCGATTTCATTTGCCATTGACGATTCCCCTCCTGTCGATTTGGTCATTCCGCTTTTGTGCAGAGGTTCTTGTTGAAAATACGCGTTTCCGTCAGGCCCGTTTTCAGGCTGATGTATCTTGTGAAAAGCGAGATTTTATTATCGGAATTGAGGTTTTCCCATATGGCGTGGGAAAATTCGTCGATGCTGCCGGAAAGTTTCAGCCTGACCGGCTCCCCTTCGAACGAAGGCAGCGGGTCCCCGTCGCCGAGATAAGTCTGGATCAGCCGGCCCTCCCCGGACGCCGGGCTGCCGTACTCGTAAAAACAGCGCTGGACGGATTTTCCCGCCGGGTCGCCGCTTTTCAGGATGGACAGGCGGTAGCTGAAGGCCGCGCCGGTTTCCACAAGGCCGGAAATGCGCGGCGTGAAATTCGGGGCGTCCGGCTCAAAGGTGCGCGCGCGCAGCGCGTCTTCGAAAGTGCCTCCCTGCGACAGGACGTCGAAGACGGTATCCGTCTGGTCGCCGTTCGTTACGATGGTTCTCGAATCCAGCACCCGCACCGGAGAATAGATGATAAGCGACGGGTCCGACACTTTCGTCTCGTCATAGGCCTGCGTGCGGAGTCCCGCGCCGTCCTCGACAAAAATCCGGTTGCGGCTGTTCTCGCTTCTTCCCATGATAAAATAGGCGATCACGGCATAGTTGCCGTCTTCGCTCTTGCCCAGAATGATGCCCCTGCCGGGGTATGGATTGCTTCCAAGGATCTGTTCGATCGTACTAAAATTCAACGTTTCAAACCTCCCGTAATGATGACTCTGCCGTTTTCTACCCGCAGCCTGCCCGCACAGAAAAGCGCCGCGGCCTGCGGAAGCAGCTTCCACTCCGCCTGCTCCATGACGCGTCTCTGCAGCACTTCCGGCGTGTCGTCCTGCAGGACCTCGACCGCTTTCTGCAGGATGATCGGCCCTCCGTCACAGATTTCATTTACAAAATGGACGGTCGCGCCGGTCACCCTCACACCGCGTTTCAGCGCCTCTTCATGTACGTGCAGGCCGTAATACCCTTCACCGCAGAAGGACGGGATCAGCGACGGATGAATGTTCATGATCCGATTGGGGAACTCTCCGACCACCCGGCTGCTGACGATGGTCATAAATCCCGCAAGAATCACAAGGCCGATCCCACTCTCTTTGAGCCGGCTCAGAAGCGCGTCGTCATACTCCCGCTGCGAAGCAAATTCCCGGCGGCGCAGGACCGCCGTCGCTACACCGGCCCTGCGCGCGCGCTCCAGCGCGTAGGCCTTCGGATTGCTGGAAACGACCAGCGCAACGGTGCCGCCCGGTATTTTCCCCGCTTTTTCCGCGTCGAGCAGCGCCTGCAGGTTGGTCCCTCCGCCGGAAACAAGGACGGCGATGTTCAGCATAGCACGACTCCCTCGTCGCCGGACACGATTTCACCCATCACGCAGGCCTTTTCCCCGCAGGCTTCGAGGCATTCCAGTGCTGCGTCGGCGTCTTCCTTCGACGCGGCGAGGCACATGCCGACGCCCATATTGAACGTGTTGTACATGTCGTGCTCCGGAATGTTGCCCTGCCGCTGGAGGAGTGAAAAGATCGGCAGCTTCGGCAGCGCGGCAAGCTCGATTTTGGCCGTGGTGCCAGGTTTCAGCATTCTTGGGATGTTCTCGAAAAATCCGCCGCCGGTGATGTGGGAGATTGCCTTCACACGGACCTTCTGAAGCAGCGAAAGCACCGGCTTCACGTAAATCCTCGTCGGGGTCAGGAGTTCTTCCCCAAGCGAACGGCCAAGCTCGCCGATCTGCATGCCGACGTTCCGCTCGCTGATGTTGAAGACCTTGCGCACCAGCGAAAAGCCGTTGGAATGCAGGCCGGACGAAGGCAGGCCGATCAGAACGTCTCCCGGCATGAGGCCGGCGCCGTCAAGGACTTTGTTCCGGTCCACCACGCCGACGGAAAAACCTGCAAGGTCGTACTCGTCCGCCGGGTAAAAGCCCGGCATCTCGGCCGTCTCGCCCCCGACAAGCGCGCAGCCGGCCTGCACGCAGCCCTCGGCGACGCCCGACACGATCTGCTCGACCATTTCCGGGTGATTCTTGCCGACGGCGACATAATCGAGGAAGAACAGGGGCTTTGCTCCGCAGCAGACCACGTCGTTCACGCACATGGCCACGCAGTCGATCCCAACGGTATCGTGCTTGTCCATCAGAAACGCGATTTTCAGCTTTGTGCCCACGCCGTCCGTGCCGCTGACAAAAACCGGCGTCTGAAAACCGGAAAGATCCGGCTGGAACAATCCGCCAAACCCGCCGATGCCGGAGAGGACGCCCGGGACGTTGGTGCGCTGCACATGCTTTTTCATCAGTTCAACCGCCTGATAACCCGCGGTGACGTCCACCCCGGCGGCTTTATAGCTTTCGCTGAAACTCTTCATTCCGTTTTCTCCTCTGCTTTTTTAAAGGTTCTCCGCCTGTTCCCGGATGGCGCTGTCTTTTTTCGCAACCTTTTCCGCCAGCTCGCGCTTCATGGCGGCCAGTTTGGCGGCAAGCTCCGGGTCGCCGAGCGCCAGAATCTCCGCCGCAAGGACAGCCGCGTTCTCGGCGCCGTTGATGGCGACGGTCGCGACCGGGATCCCGCTGGGCATCTGCACCGTCGCAAGGAGCGCATCCAGCCCTTCAAGCTGAGAGGATTTCATCGGGACGCCGATCACGGGCAGCGTCGTTCCCGCGGCAAGAAAACCGGCGAGGTGGGCCGCCATGCCCGCGGCGGCGATGATGACGCCGAAGCCGTTCTCCGCGGCGGACTCCGCGAACTCCGACGCCGCCTTCGGCGTCCTGTGCGCGGAGATGACGCGCGTTTCCACGGGGATATCGAACGCCTTCAGCTTTTTGATGGCGGCCGAGACCACCGGAAAATCGCTGTCGCTGCCCATAATGACGGCTACCCTTTTCTGAACGGACATTGCCAACACTCCTTAATTCTTTGTAAAATGCAGACCCAACTTTTTGACATCCACATGTTATTTTAGAGGATTGTCAAAAAAATTGCAAGCGTCGACTGCTTCCTATGCAAAAAGAGACCGGGTGGGACCTTACAGGGTCCGACCCGGCAAAAACATTATTTTTTGACTTCTTCCCCTGCCGCGCCGTCGGTGACAAGCTCCTTGAGAGAAGCCGCAAGGCCGGCCAGAGACTGGATTTCAGACGGGATAATAATCTTTGTTGCCTTGCCGTCCGCCGCCTTTTCGAACGCATCGAGGCTCTTAAGCGCAATGACCTGCTCGCTGGGGCTGGCCTCGTTCAGCAGTTTGATACCGTCGGCCAGAGCTTTCTGCACCAGAAGGATCGCCTCCGCTTCGCCCTGCGCTTCGCGGATTTTTGTTTCTTTCTGCGCGTCCGCGCGCAGGATGGTGGATTCCTTTTCGCCTTCCGCGACCAGAATTGCGCTGCTCTTTTCCCCTTCCGCAGTCAGGATCTGGGCGCGGCGCTCACGCTCGGCCTTCATCTGCTTCTCCATGGACTCCTGGATTTCCTTCGGAGGGATGATGTTCTTCAGTTCCACGCGGTTGACCTTGATGCCCCAGGCATCCGTCGCTTCATCGAGCACCGTGCGGATTTTGGCGTTGATGACGTCACGCGAGGTAAGAGTATGGTCCAGTTCCAGTTCGCCGATGATATTACGCAGGGTCGTCGCCGAAAGGTTTTCGATGGCGGAAAGCGGGCGCTCCACGCCGTAAGCGTACAGCTTCGGGTCCGTGATCTGGAAATAGACGACCGTGTCGATCTGCATGGTCACGTTGTCTTTGGTAATGACCGGCTGCGGGGGGAAGTCGATAACCTGCTCTTTGAGAGAGACCTTCTTGGATAGCTTGTCGATAAAGGGGACCATGAAATGGAGACCGGTGTCCCATGTCGTCTGATACGCGCCGAGGCGCTCGATGACATAGGCGTGTGCCTGCGGAACGACCTTCACGTTGGCTATGAGGATGATAAAAGCGACAACGATCAGGATAATGAGGACCCACAGCATAACTTTCTTACCTCCTTATGATTTCAATCCGCTTTCTCGCGGACAATCAATTTCACCCCGTCAATGGATTCGACCACCACGCGCCGGCCGGCCGGAATCACAGAACCGTCGGCGGAACGCGCGGTCCAGATGCTGCCAAGAACATTTGCCTGTCCCGTACCGATGGTATTGTTGATCTCCGCGGTCACGACCGCGACTTTTCCAAGGTAACGGTCGGCATTGGTGCGGGTCTTCTGTACGGCAAACTTCTTGACGGCCAGAGGACGCATAGCGGCAAGCGTTGCCACGGAGACGAGCCCGAAAACAACGATCTGCACGATCAGCGGCGCGCCTGCCAGACATGCGATCAGAGCGGCGATGCTGCCCACGGCAAACCAGACGGAAACAAGCTGTACGGTCGCCATTTCTATCACGGCCGCAAGAAGAATCACGGCAAGCCAGATATACGGCATCATATCGGCCATTCCCCCTTCCCGGACTTTCCCAAGTCCATTACAGATTTATTTTACCATGAAACCGGCCTTCATGCAATATGCCGGGAAGGGGGCGGAGACCTTCCCTCTGATGCCCGGACTGCCGGCTGTTTCTCACCCTATGCGCGCAGGGAACGAAATATCCCTCCTAGTTTCCGATTTTCTATTATTCTACGGTAACGAAAGCGCGGATGTCGGCGAATTTTTTGTCGCCGATGCCGTTCACGTTTTTCAGCCCGTCGATGCTTTTAAAAGGCCCGTGCTGCTCCCTGTATGCGACGATCCGCTGGGCAAGCGTTTCGCCGATGCCCGAAAGGCCGTCGCTTAACTGCTGCACCGACGCCGTATTGATATTGATCTTGCCGCCCGTTGTTTTTCCGGCCGCCTGCTTCGGCGTGCTGGAGACTGAAGACGAGGAATGTTCCGCCGGAGGAACAGACGATACGGCCGCGCCGCCGGAAGATACGGCGGGCGGAATCGACGCCGCCGTGTACTCTTCCGAACGGGAAGTGGCGGAAGCGGATGACGGATCGACGCTCACGGTCAACCCGGAAAGGGAGGCGTCCGGCACATAAAACGCATTATAACCGACGATAACGGCGCAGAGGACCGCGGCAATCAGAATCAAATACCGTGTCTGGCGGGATTGTTCGTTCATGCCGGGACCATCCTCCTTGCCGCATGGGATATGCCTGTTTTACAGTGTGCGCAGACGGCCGAGAAAATCCGTAAAATAGGGCGGAAGCTCGCTCGAAACCTCGACGTACTTCCCGCTGCGCGGATGGACGAAACCGACCACGCGCGCATGCAGGCACTGGCCGTCGAGGCCGGGCACCGCTTTTTTCACGCCGTAGACCGTGTCTCCCGCCACGGGGTGGCCAAGATACGCCATATGCACGCGGATCTGATGCGTGCGGCCCGTTTCCAGCTTCAGCCGAACGTGGGTGTACCCTTCGTACCGCGCGATCACGTGCCAGTGCGTGACGGCCGCGCGGGAATTCTTCGCCGTCACCGCCATTTTCTTGCGGTTCACGGGATGCCGTCCGATCGGCGCGTCCACCGTGCCGTCGTCCTGCTTCAGACTGCCGACGACGACCGCCTCGTAGATACGGGTAAAGCTGTGCGCCTTGATCTGCGCCGCCAGTTTTCTGTGGGAAAAATCATTTTTGGCAACGATCAGCAGGCCGCTCGTGTCCCGGTCGATGCGGTGGACGATGCCGGGCCGCAGCACGCCGTTAATTCCGGAAAGCGACGAGCCGCAATGGGCCAGCAGCGCGTTGACCAGCGTACCGTCCGCGTGACCGGCGGCAGGGTGAACGACCATGCCCTTCGGCTTGTTGACGACGAGCAGGTCGTCGTCCTCATAACGGATATCGAGCGGGATGGCCTGCGGAACGGCCCCGGCCGGCACGGGGTCCGGCAGAAGCACTTCCACGATTTCGCCTGCGGTGCATTTATGGCTTTTCTCCGCCCGCTTGCCGCCGATGGAAACGTCTCCCTGCCCGATCAGACGTTCCGCCGCGGAGCGCGTGACGTTCTCCGCCTTCAGGCCGATAAATTTATCCAGACGGACGCCGGCGTCGGATTCTTCTGCGGTCAGCACGATTCTGCGCATGTTATTTCATCCGCAGTACTTTTTCGGCGTGGTTGTCATTTTCAAGATAGAACAGGACGTGGATGATGAAAAACACCGCGCCGACCGTGACGCACATATCGGCGAAATTGAAGATCGCGGGGAAAAAGGATACGTGCAGATAATCGACCACATAGACGTGCGAGATCCTGTCGATCATGTTCCCGATCCCGCCG
>JAEZRH010000180.1 GCA_023412845.1 Bacillota bacterium | reverse complement strand
ATGGTGTCCCGCTATCAGGTGGACGAGATCATCCTGGCCATTGCCACCGCCAAGCAAAAGGACAAGCATGAGATACTGAATATCTGTGCCAAAACCAACTGCAGGCTGAAAACCATCCCGGCCCTGTACGAGATTCTGCAGGGCAACGCGGACCCCCTGAAAGTGCGCGACGTCAATATTCTCGACCTTTTGGGCAGAGACGAAATCAGGCTGAATACGGAAGAAATCAGCGGCTACCTGGAGAACAGGACTATCCTTGTGACCGGCGGGGGCGGTTCCATCGGCAGCGAACTCTGCCGGCAGATCGCATGCTTCCATCCTAAGAAAATCATCGTTGTCGAAATTTATGAAAACAACGCCTATGAACTTCAAAATGAGCTGAAACGCCGTTTCCCGCAGCTGGATATGGAGGTCATTATCGGTTCCGTGCGCGACAAGCAGCGCATCGAGCACATTTTTTACACCGTGCGGCCGGATGTTGTCTTTCACGCCGCCGCGCATAAGCATGTCCCCCTGATGGAGCTCAGCCCGGGCGAGGCGGTCAAGAACAATGTGTTCGGCACTTTGAATGTTGCGCAGGCTTGCGACAAGTTCGGTGTCAAGCGCATGGTCCTCATTTCCACCGACAAGGCGGTCAATCCGACGAACATCATGGGCGCAACAAAACGCATCTGCGAACTGATCATGCAGTATTACAGCCGGCACAGCCGGACCGGCTTTGTCGCCGTCCGATTCGGCAACGTGCTTGGCAGCAACGGCAGCGTGATCCCGCTTTTTAAAGAACAGATCGCGGAAGGCGGACCCGTGACGGTCACCCACCCGGATATCGTGCGCTATTTCATGACGATCCCGGAGGCCGCCCGTCTTGTGATCCAGGCAGGCGGAATGGCGAAGGGCGGCGAAATTTTTGTCCTCGACATGGGCGAACCGGTCAAGATCATAGACCTTGCGCGCAACCTGATCCGTCTTTCCGGCCTGGAGCCGGATAAGGATATCCAGATCAAATTCACCGGGCTGCGCCCCGGCGAGAAACTGTATGAGGAACTGCTGCTCGACAGCGAGGGCGGCTGCCAGAAAACTTCCCATGAACTGATCTATATCGGGAATCCCATTCCGTTCAATGAGAATACATTTTTAAATGAAATCGAAACGCTTCGAGGCGTCGCCGGAAAAGACAACGCCAGAATGGTTGAGATCGTCCATCGCCTTGTACCGACGTATACCGGCCACGCGGACCGGACGGATCTGCTCGCATGATCTGCCGGAATCGAAAAAAGCAGAAATCGAGGTGCCTTTATGGCGGATGAAAAACGTTTTGCGGTTCTGATCGACGCGGAGAATGTTTCCGAGAAATATATCAAATTTATTCTGGACGAGATTTCCAACGACGGTGTTGTTACCATCAAGCGCATTTACGGCGACTGGACAAAGCCCGCTATGTCTTCTTGGAAAAACGTGCTGCTTGACAACTCCATCACCCCCATTCAGCAGTACGGCTATACGACAGGCAAAAATGCCACCGATTCCGCCATGATCATCGACGCCATGGACATTCTTTATTCCGGCAATATCGACGGGTTCTGCATCGTCTCCAGCGACAGCGATTTTACGCGCCTTGCTGCGCGTTTGCGCGAGTCCGGCATGACGGTCGTCGGAATGGGCGAGAAAAAAACGCCGAATCCGTTTATTGCGGCGTGCAACAAGTTCAAATATCTTGAAATCCTTGCGCAGAACAATATCCCCGAAAAAGGGATCGCTCCGGCAGAGCCGAACCTTTCCGGGCTGGATATCACGTCGTTGGACGCGGTGCGCAATACGGTCCTGACCATTGTGGAGGAAACCTCGGACGACGACGGCTGGGCTTCTTTGGGCGACATCGGGAATATCCTTACAAAACGATATCCGGATTTCGACGTCCGTAATTACGGTTTCAGGAAACTGACGCCTTTTATCAAATCCCTTAAGATTTTCGACGTCCGCGCGGCCAAGGGCAAAGACGGGCATGTAAGTCTTGTGTATGTAAGGGAAAAAGAACACTGAACAGCATGGCGCAGCGGCTGCAGCCGTTTTTCACCGCCGTTTGACGCGGAGAAATCAAATCGTTTGTTTTGGCGGGAGAGTTTAGAAAACTCCCGCCTTTTTTATGCCCTTCAGGCTAAGCCTGCCGGGAGCCAGTGCTCCTGTTCCGCCATCAGCGCGGAAATCAGCCAGCACACGATGCTTTCGGCACCCTCGTTTCCATTGACGCCGTTTTGGGTAAGCCCGTCGCGGCATCCGCCGGTTTCCGGGTCAATCATCGAAAGCCGCTGGCTGTTCTCGCCTAGATACCAAAGAAAGCACCGCCTGGCGCCTGCCAGGTATTTTTCGTTACCGGTCATCTCGTAGGCTTTCAGGCATGCCAGAATCATGCCGCAGGCTTCGACCGGCTGCTCGTCGAATTCGGCCGGCACACCCCCGCGTTTCAGCCAGCCTTTGCAGCCGACGGGCTTGAAAATGTCGCCCCTCGTCGTTGTCTCCAGCAGAAAATCGAGACTCTCCAGCCCAGGCTGCAGGCAGCGTCTGTCATAGTCCGAAGCACACATCATGACCCCCGGCAGGATAGCGCTGCAATAAGTGATCGTATCGTCGAACCAACGCCAGTCTTCTCTGCGATACTGCGCGTATGTATCGACGATGGAATCCGTCAGCATTTTGATAGATGGAAGCGCGGCCGGGTCCTTCCATTGGAGCAGCCCGGCCAGCGCGTAGGCTTTGCTTTTCAGATGTGTCAGGATGGAGCAGCTCGAGACCGTCCGGTGAAGAAGCTTCTCCGCCGCCCCGCGCACCGACGAGGGAAGCTGCGGCTGCGACGCGGTGTATCCCAGCGCGAGGATGCAGCGCCCGAACGAATCTTCGGAACCGCGCTTTTCGAGAAACCGGCGAGGATACCCCATGAAGTTCCGGAACCAGCGGTCGCGCTCCGCATACGTCAGAAAGCTGAGGTAGCGCACCATAAGCTCCTCATAGCGATATTCCTCCGAACGGCTGTAAAACATATCCGCAAGGATCAGCGCCCGCGCGTTGTCGTCGGCCGTGTAACCCTCCGACGGGTCCGGCACGCCTAAAACGGCGTGCTGGAACATCGCGGTGTCGTCCGTCATCCGGAAAAGATAGCGTGTGTCGATAGAGTCCATTATGCGGTTTCTCCTTTTTGCTCTGGGATCATAGCTTCTTCGAACTGTCCCAGGTAGTTTTCCGCCACCTGGTCCCACATCATGGTTTTGCCGAGCTCTGCGGTTTTCTGCTCCATTTCCGCCTGCATATCCGGGTGGCGGATCACGTCCGTGATGCATCTCGCAAGCGAAGAGGAACTGTGGAATTTTGCAAGCAGCCCCCGCCCGTCGGCAAGCATTTCGGTCGCGTAGGGATACGGCGTTGAAACGATGACGCGGCCGTACCCCACCGCATAGGCGAGGGTCCCGCTCACGGCCTGATCGCGGCCGAGATAGGGGGTCATATAGATGTCGGAAAGGGAAAGATAACGGATGATTTCTTCCTTTGTCAGATAGCGATTGACAAACCGGACGTTTTCAGAAATACCGTAGTCGTCTACGGCATCTTCCAGCTTTTCCCGGTATTGCTCGCCGTCACGGCTTTTGATCACCGGATGCGTCTGCCCCAGAATCAGGTACAGCAGTTCCGGATGCTTCTTTGCCACGCGCGCAACCGCGTCGATGCCGTATTCCAGTCCCTTGCCGGGGCTGAGCAGGCCGAACGTGCTCACGACGAAGCGTCCCTCCAGTCCCTCCCGTTTCTTCAGAACGTCCCGGTCGCTGACGGCAAGATCCGGCACCCCGTGCGGGATCACGGCGATTTTCCGTGGGTCCACGCCGTAGATGTCCTTCAGAAGCTTGATGGAAAAGGATGACATTGTAATGAGCTTGCGGCAGCCGGCCGCCAGGTGGTAGACGATATCGCGCTGCTTTTTGGTGGGTCTCGGCAGAACCGTGTGAAGCGTGATGAGATAGGGGACCTGGAGCCTTTTGGTCAGCTTCAGCAGATATTCTCCCGATTTCCCGCCGTATATGCCGTATTCGTGTTCGATCATCAGGGCGTCCGGGCAGAACTGGTTGATCCGCCCGGCGGCTTCCGGATAGGCGTCCGGATCCTGCTGGGACATTGAGAACAGCACTTCATCCGGGTAGGCGTATTTGCCGTCGCTGATTGCGGCGATATAACATTCGGCCTTCCGGGTTTCCGTCAGGGCGCCTGCGAGATCCTGCGTGAAGGTCGCGATTCCGCATGCCCTCGGGGGATACGTGCTCAGAAATAAGATGCGTTTTTTCAGTCGTTCCAATGTTTGCAGTCCTTTCTTTGTGTGCTTTTATCAGTCCGTAAAGGGGAGCTTGCTTTCCTGCGAATAGACCGTGTCGGCGCATTGGATACCGCTTCCAAGACGGCAGCCGGACGTTACTACGGAATGGTCGATTTCGACGCCGCTTCCGGTGGAAACGCCGTCCCAGATCACGCTGTTCCGAACGATACAGCCCCGGCCGCCTTGAAAGCCGTCTCCAATGACAACGTTCGGCCCTATGGCCGCGTTGGCGCCGATGTGAACGTTCTTCCCAAGCCATACAGGACCGTTGATTTTGGCCGACGGATGAATATCCGCCCCGACCGCTCCGTAAATTTTTTCGCTGGAAAAATTATTCTCTCTTACATTACAGCGGCCGTCAAAAATATCCTTGTGTGCCTGCATATATTTTTTCGGCGTACCGATGTCGATCCAGTAACTGTTTCCGCGGTAAACTGCGATGCGCTGTCCTTTTTTCAGCAGCAGCGGAAACGTGTCTTTTTCTATTGAAACGGGTTTCCCTTCCGGGATGAAGTCCAGTACTTCGGGTTCAAACACATAGATGCCGGCGTTGATGAAGTTTGATCTTTCTTCCCCCTGCTTTGGCTTTTCCGTGAA
>JAEZRH010000129.1 GCA_023412845.1 Bacillota bacterium | reverse complement strand
GTTCTACCCTCCTCAATATACCCCTCAAGCTAATGAGAAAAGACCTGATCAGTTCGGATCAGGTCCTTTTTCATGATATCGGATTGGCGCGAATTTATTGGCGGCGGTTTCGCGCAAAAAATATTTGCGCGAACTGTTTTTCCGGAATATCGTGCCACTTTTGGGGTCAAAATACTGACGGAGGTGGCACATTTGAATCTTCACATACAAAAAAGCGGAAAAAGCAATAAGGGGTTCTATATCGCGCTCGGCGTGTGTCTGATCGCGGTGGGCGTAGCCGCCTGGACGACCTACGACAGCGTGTCCAACTACGCGGTGCCGGAGGACAAATCGCAGAGCCAGACGGCAAAAACAAACGATACGGTCAGCGGGGTATTTGTGGCAGAATCTTCGGAACCGGCGTCCTCCGCGGCGCCGTCTTCGCAGGCGCCGGTCTCCAGCGCGCCGGCCGCTTCAAGCAAACCGCCGGTTTCTTCCCGCCCGGCGACCAAACCGGCCAACGCCGGGGCCCAGACGTTCTCGTACCCCGTAGGCAAAACGATCCTGCAGAAATTCAGCAAGGACCCGGTCTTCAACAAAACGACGCAGGACTGGCGGGCCCACACGGGGCTTGACCTGAACGCCAGCCAGGGGACCTCGGTGACCGCTTCTTCCGACGGAACGGTCCGGAAAGTCTATAAGGACGACCGGTACGGCAATATTGTGGCCGTCACCAGCGGAAGCTACGAGTTCCGTTACTGCGGACTCGGCGAAACCGCAGTCAAGGAAGGCGACGCCGTAGCGCAGGGCCAGAAGCTCGGCACGGTCGGCAGCATTCCCATCGAAAGTCAGGAAGCTTCGCATCTGCATCTGGAAGTCCTGAAGGACGGGCAGTATGTGGATCCCCTCTCCGTTCTGGAATAACGGATCCGCGGAACGAAATACCCGGCCTGCGCCGACCCGAACGCCGGCAAGGCCAAAAACCCGCTGCATCTGGAAGGCGCAGCGGGTTTTTGGCGGTCCCGCGCCCGTGGCGGAAATGCGGGGCCGCATATCATTACTAAAAAGGAATTGAAAATCCATATGATTTGTGCTACCATATAGATATGATTATTTATTACAATTTTTTCAAACATATCATTTAACAATATGTTAACATTTCATCCCATGACAATTTCTTTGCGTTTCTGCTATACTGATTCCGAAGAGTGAATAGATATGAAATGAAAAATACGAATGAAAGGATGCGGAAATTTGGAAAAGGGTAAAACGGTCCTCGTCTGTGTAACAGGTCAGCACGACTGCGACAGGCTTATCCGCACCGGGAAAGAAATCGCGGAGGAGCAGTCTCTCTCCCTGCAGGTGCTGTGCGTGCAGCCCAATTCCGCCGGTTTTGAAACGAACTGCGAGGAACTGGAGTACCTCCGGCAGACGGCGCGGGACGCGGATGCGGAAATGTCGGTCTATTTCAACGACGACTCCGCACTGACTGCGGCCAGCGTGGCAAAGCATATCGGCGCCGTACACATCGTGACCGGCATGGCGGGCTCCCCCGCCAGCGGGTTCATCGAGATCCTACATAGGCTTCTCCCGTCCGTCCCGATCAGCATGGTCGCAAAAGACCGGACCATCTACAACATCTGCCCTACCCGAAAAGACGAAAAAGCGGCAAAGTCCACTTTGTTGAAAAGCAATTGAAAAGCCGTCCCGTAAAAGCGGGACGGCTTTTTTGCGGGATGTGCCCGCCTCAGGCGCGAAGCGCTGTGTGCCCCTCAGCTTCCGAAAACGAACGGCGCGTTGTCGACGGACGGGTCGAGCGACGCGAAACGATAACCTTCGCTCTGCAGCGTTTCGATGAACTTCGGGATGTCGCTGAGCGTCGCCTGCTTCGGAGCCGAGTTGTGAAACAGCACGACGGAAACGCGGTGCTTCCGCACGCCGTTCAGCGCATTATTCAGGATCGTCGGTGCGTTCGTTTTGGTGGCGGCGTCGCCGGAGCTGGCGTTCCAGTCGTAATACACATATCCGCGCTGCTTCAGGCCGGCTTTCAGCTCTTTGTAAATTTTCCGGTTGTAGGCGTTGATGCTGCCGCCGGCGAACCGAAACAGCTTGGTGTCGACGCCGGTGTCCTGCAGAATCAGATTGTGCATTTTGTCCACGTCTTCAAAGAACGCTGTGCTGGAGGCGTAAACCTGCCGGTAATTATGCGTATAGCTGTGGACGCCGATGGCCTGGCCGCGCCTGACGATCTCCTTCAGATCGGCCGTTTCGTTTTTATCGAAAATGCCTACGACGAAAAACGTCGCCTTCACATGGTACCGATCGAGAATGTCCAGCAGCGGAACCGTCAGGTCGGACGGTCCGTCGTCAAACGTCATATATACGACCCGTCCGTCGGCCGGCAGCGAAGTCACGGGAACCGAACCGCTGTCGTTTGCCGGCCGGGTGTTCGGCGCCCCGGAAGAAGCGGCCGCGGAAGAAGGCTCCGGCAAAGCCCCCGCCGGAACCGCGGAAGAAGCGGCCTGCCGGAGAGCTTCGTGCCGCCCCAGTTCCGAAAAACCGAATGCAACGGCGAAGCAAATGCCCGCGGCGGCGGCGATGCAGCCGGTCACCAGCAATACCCTGTTTCGAATCGTTTGAAATCTCATGTTGCCCATCTTTCTCTATGCGACAGTAATCTACCTGTTCTGACATCTTTGATTATACCGTACCCTCCCGCGAAGTCAATGAATTTAACTGAGCTGTAATCTTCCTTTTTGCACCCTTCGGAAGCTCCGCCCGTCAAACGGAAAGAAAGAGCCTCGCCTCCTGTGTATCCAGCTGCGCAGTCTTGCCGCGGCGGACGATCAGGCCTTTCTGCAGGATAACGTAATCCTGCGACATCAGCCGGGCAAATTCAAGATTCTGTTCCACCAGCACGACGGAGAGGCTCATCTCGCGGCAGACACGCGTCAGGATGCCGCCCAGTTCCTCCACGATGCTGGGCTGGATGCCCTCGGTCGGTTCGTCCAGCAGCAGAAGCTTTGGCGAGGTCATCAGTGCTCTGGCAAGGGCCAGCTGCTGCTGCTGACCTCCGGAGAGGACTCCGCCCATCCGGTCTAGATGGTCGCGCAGGGCCGGAAACCAGGAAAGCACCTGTTCCGTCCGGCGCGCGACGGCCTGCGCGTCCTTCCAGGCAAGGCAGCCGAGTTCCAGGTTTTCGCGGACGGTGAAGCGGGGAAAAATTTCACGCCCCTGCGGCACATAGGCCATGCCGGCCCGCGAGCGCAGAGAGGGTCTGAGGCCCGACGTTTCCCTTCCTTCGAAAAACACCCTGCCGCCGGAAAGCGGCAGCAGGCCGACGATGCCTTTCAGAAGCGTGGTCTTGCCCGCGCCGTTGCGGCCCAGGACTGCGACGCGCTGTCCGTCGCCCAGAAGGAGCGACACGCCGCCGACCGCACGGCTTTTGCCATAGCTGATTTTCACTTTTTCGAGGACGAGCACGGCACATTTTCCTCCTTCCGCGAAGATTTCAGGTAGACGCGCACGACCTCAGGGTCGTTTTCGATCCGGGAGAGCGGCCCCTCGGCCAGCACCCTGCCCATGTGGAGCACGGTGACGGTCTGGGCCACCTGCCGCACGAATTCCATGTCGTGCTCCACGGCGAGGACGGTGTGGTCCTTCAACAGGCTCAGGACAAGCTCGCCCGTCTGCCTTGTTTCCTCCGAGGTCATACCCGCCGTCGGCTCGTCGAGGATCAGAAGGCGCGGCGACTGCATCATCAGCATCCCGATCTCAAGCCACTGCCGTTCCCCGTGCGAAAGCTCGCACGCCAGCAGGGAGCGTTTCCCGTCAAGGCCGATCCTTACCAGCACTTCCCGCGCGTGCAGGCGCTCGTCGTGCGGCACCCGGCGGAAAAGCGTAAGCGCGGCTGCTCCGCGGCACGGGGCGGCAAGCTCGAGGTTCTGGAGCGCCGTCATGTTCTCGAACAGATTCGGGCCCTGAAACTTGCGCCCGATCCCGTAGCGCCGGGCGATCTCGCGCGGGGTCTTGCCGGTGATGTCGCTTCCCCCGAAGACGACTTCTCCCTTCGTCGGTTTCGTGCGGCCCGTTATCAGGTCCATCAGCGTCGTCTTGCCGGCGCCGTTCGGTCCGATGACCACACGCAGTTCCCCCTCTTCGACGGAGAAGTCCACACCGTCAAGAGCCCAGAAGCCGCTGAAGCAGACGGAGAGCCCTTCCGTCCTCAGAAGTTCAGGCATGGCTGTTTTCCTCCTCCCTGTGTGCGCGGCCTCTCGCAAAGCGGATGACGGCTCCCACGAGGCCGTCCGGAACGAAGAACACGACGGCCAGGATCGCAATGCCCAGCAGGAGCTGCCAGTAGGCGCCGAAATGCTCCGAGAGCGCGTTGCCCAGCACGTTGATCAGCAGCGCCCCGACGGCCGCGCCGGTCAGGTTTCCCCTTCCGCCGATCGCAAGCCAGACGATCGCCGCCGTGGAAAATTCCATCCCCACGTCGTTCGGGGCGATCATCCCGTTGACCGGCGCGTAAAGGACACCGGCGAAGCCCGCCAGGGCGCCGGATACGGCGAACGCCGCCGTCTTGAAGCGGGCCTGGTCGTATCCCAGAAACTCGAGCCGCATCTCGTTCTCACGGATCCCCTGCAAAATCAGGCCGAAGCGCGAGGCCGCGAGCATGCGGCAGAACGCGTAAACCAGCACGACGGAAAGGAATACGAAATAATACGCCTGCGTGAGGGAAAGCGGCTCACCGAACAGCGAAAGCCCCGGCAGCCCGCCGATGCCGTTGAACCCGCCCGTATACTCCTGCTGGCTTTGGATGAACAGGTTGAACACGGAGGCGATGGCAAGCGTGATGACGGAAAAAAACACGCCGCCGACCCGGCTGAAAAACAGGAACCGGCCCAGAAGTGCGGCAAGCAGGGCCGGCAGAAGAATTCCGGCAAATGCGGCGGCAAACGGATTCGAAATCATCCTGAGCCACACCGGCGCCTGCGTGACGCCGTACCGCGCCATGAAGTCCGGAACGCCGCCCCCCGCTGCGGCGGAAAGCGACAGGGCCATGACATAGCCGCCGATGCCGAAAAGGACCGCATGCCCCAAGTCCATCAACCCGGCATAGCCCCACAGGATGTCGAGGGAGTAGGCGAAGATCAGGAACACCATGTATTTTTCGATGAGCTGCGTATAGAACAGCGACCCGGAAAGGGGAAACAGCCCCAGCGCGAGAAAAAGCGCAAGGTCCAGATACCGGTTGACGGGAACCCGGGAAAACCGCGCCATGTCACCTGCCCTCCTTTTTTGTGAACAGCCCCTCCGGCTTGAAGCGGATGGCAAAGATGATCATCAGGAACACGACAATGTTGGCAAGCACGTCGTTGCTGACGCCGCCGAGCAGCGCGGTCGATTCGCCGACCATCAGAGAGCCGACGGCGGTTCCGAAGAACGACGCGACTCCTCCCACCACGGACGTCATAAAGGAAGTGACAAGGTACGGGGAGCCCATGAACGGCGAAACGCTTTTGACCGGGGCGACCAGTGCTCCCGCGAGGCCCGCGAGCCCGCTGCCGAACGCAAAGGTCAGCGTGTCGACTTTGGAGGAATTGATGCCGAGGCATTCCGCCATGCCGCGGTTCTGCGAAATTGCGCGGACCCGCTTGCCGAACCGCGTTTTTTTCAGCAGCAGGACCGTTCCCAGCACGACGGCGGCCACAAACAGCACCGTGAAGATGTTGTAGTATGGCACGACGGCCTTCCCGAACGTCAGCTTGCCTTCTATCGGGATGGCGACATACTGCGACTGCGCGCCGAACAGCAGGTTCGTCGTCTGCTGCAGCACGACGGAGACGCCGAACGTGGCCAGCATGGTCTCCGCGGGCCGGCCCACAAGCCGTTTGACCACAACGATCTCAATGACCGCACCGGCCGCCGCAGTCACCAGGGCGGAGGCCGCCATCGCCAGCGCGAAGCTGTACCCCAGCACCTGCGTCACATAAAAGGCCGTGTACGCGCCGATCATAATCAGTTCGCCATGCGCAAGGTTGATGACGTTCATCAGCCCGCAGATGATGACCATGCCGAGCGCGGCGATCAGGATCAGCGCCGAGGAGTTCAGCCCGTTCAGAAGCAGTGCAACAAAACTGTCCATCGTTCTTCGTCACCTCACGAAACTGCTTAAAGCCGGTGCTTCCCGGAACGCCGGTACGTTCCGGGAAGCTGTTCCCAAGGTCATGGTTTCGGGTCTATTGTTTTCTCCGATTCGTAAATCACGTTGATTTCACCCTTGTCGTCGACCTTGCCGATGCGGCAGTAAAGATGAGCGTGGTTGTTTCCCGGGTCGATGGAAATGGTACCGGAAGGCGAACTGATGGATAACCCTTTGAACGCCGCGATGACGTCCTGCGTGTTATAGGGGTCCTTGACCTTTTTGAGCGCTTCCGCCAGGAACTTCGCGCCGTTATAGCCGCCCATGACCGCATACGTCGGTTCCGTGCCGTCCTTGATCTTCTCCGCGTACTCTTTCACAAACGCCTCGTTGACCGGGTTCTTCACATTTTTGAAGTAATCCACGCAGATATAGCTGTTTTTCGCCGCGGAGGCGCCGATCGACTTGAGGACCGTTTCATTCGTGGTAAGGCTGGCGATGGTTGCGGGCAGGCCGTAGGAGGAATACTGCTTGTAGAAGGCGACGTTGCTGTCGCCGGTGAGTTCGCTGTAGACGATGTCCGGGTTTGAGGTTTTGATCTTGTTGAGGACGGACGAAAAGTCCGTGCTGCCATAGGGGACGTATTCCTCGCCGACGACCGTCCCGCCGCCGGAGGCCAGGTACTGCTTCGCCAGTTTGTTTTCCACCTGCGGATACACAAAGTCGCACCCGATGAGGAAGAATTTCCTACCCACGTTTTTCAGCAGCCAGTTCACAAAAATTTCCGCCTGCTGGTTCGGGATGCAGCCGACATAGACGATGTTGGTTGAATGCTCCTGTCCTTCATAGGACTGAGGATAAACAAGCAGGGATTTATACTGCTCCACGACGGGTTTGACGGCCTGGCGGGCGGAGGACGAGCAGGTGCCGATGATGGCCGCGACCTTGTCGTCAAGGATCAGCTTGCGGGCCTTGTCGGCCGCTTTCGCCGGGTCCGAGGCGTAGTCGGCAAACACGCTTTCGATCTGCCTGCCGTTGATGCCTCCGGCCGCGTTGATCTGCTGGATGGCGAGCTTGGTACCGTCGTACAGTTGTTTCTCGCTGACCGACGTGACGCCGCTGAGCGAATACAGCACGCCGATCTTGATGGTCTGCGCGCCCGAAGCGGACGCACCCACCGATTTGTTCCCGCAGCCGGTCAGAAGCCCCGCCAGAAGGACCGCGCCGGCAAGGAACAGACACAGTTTCTTTTTCATGCAATTCATCTCCCGACAATCTCCGGATTTCTTTCCGAGCATTACGGCTTTATACTATTCTCTGCGGGGAAATAACGTGCATGGCTTCCGACGGGCTGTGTCCGCTCCCGCATCCGGGGCAGGCCTGGCCTGCAACACAAGTTTGCACACAGCCGATTGAGTGCGTCCCGCGTAGGGAGCTTTGCGCCCGGGGCCCGGCCGCGGCGACACGCCGTCCGCAGCAAAAAAGCAGGGCCGCGGGTAACCTGCCCGCGGCCCTGCTGCAATGTGTTTTTTATCAGGTAACGGTGAAGCCGCCGTCCACGGCGATGAACTGGCCCGTGGTGTAGCTGCACGCGTCGGAAGAGAAGAACAGAACCGGGCCGTTCAGCTCCCCTTTCGCACCGGGGCGGGAAGCCGGGCACAGACCGTCGTACATCTGCATGAAAGCCTCATGCTTAAACAGCGTCCCTTCGGTCATCTCCGTTTCGAACAGGCCGGGGCCGAGCGCGTTGACCGTGATGCCGTACTGCGCATAGGAAGCCGCCATGCCCTTCGTCAGGCCCAGCACGGCCGCCTTCGAAGCGTTGTACGCGTGGCGCCACAGCGCTTCCGGCTTGTCGGCGACGATCGCGTTGACGGAGGCGATGTTGACGATCCTCCCGTACTTGCGCTCCTTCATCTGCGGGACGATATATTTACTCATGAAGAAAATTCCCTTGACGTTCGTGTCCATCGCTTTGTCCCACTGTTCCTCGGTCATGCTTTCCACCGAGCCGCCGAAAGCCACGCCCGCGTCGTTCAGCAGGATATCGATCTTCCCGAAATGGTTCAGCACCTCGGTCACGGCGGCTTTGACGCTCTCTTCGCTGGAGACGTCGCACTGCACGGCAATGGCGTTGTGGCCGGACGCGCGGATCTTTTCGACCAGGCTGTCAAGCTTTTCCTTCCTGCGGGCAAGCAGCGCGACATCCGCGCCCTGCCCGGCGTACGCCACGGCGGCGTCCGCGCCAAGTCCGCTGGAAGCGCCGGTGACAACGGCGACTTTTCCCGTAAGATCAAACAGGTTCGACATGGATACTCCTCCTTGCATTTCTGAAGGTTTGTTAATTCTATAACATAATTATATCATATTTCTCCACGCTTGGCAATCCTCATTCTTCGTTTCCCCTCGGACAAAAACCCCCGCGCGGCCCGAAAAGCCGCACAGGGATCGGCACCAATCTATTTTTCCTGTCTCGGCATGGAGAAAACCTTCAGGAATTTCTCGGCGAGGACATCGTATTCGTTGTGCGAGAGGATATAAAGCTTTCCCCGCTCGCCCATATCCTGCCGTTCCTTCTCCGGCAGGGCGGCCAGCTTCAGAACCGCCTGCGCGATCGCGCCGCTGTCCTCCGGCGGGATGGACACGCCGCACTGCGCTTCCTCCACCATGTCGTTCGGCGCGTCGATCGCGAAAACGACGGGCTTTCCCGCCATCATGTAATCCATCAGCTTGTTCGGGCTGACGCCGAACCGGAACAGCGGCTGGCGCTGAAGGCCGACGTACAGCGCGTCGAACTGGTCCAGCAGCTCCGGCACACGGTCGCGCTTGACCGGCGGCAGAAATTCCACGACATCGTCAAGGCCCATATCGTGCGCTTTTTTGATCAGGCGGTCGCGTTCCGGTCCGGGGCCGACGGAGATCAACTTGATCTTTTTGCCTCTCAGCTTTTCCCCCGCTTCCACATAGCTGTCGAGCGCGTTGGCAATGCCGTGCGCGCCCGTGTAGCCCACAAGGAACCAGCCGTCGTCGCGGTACTGTTTCAGCTTTTCGCGGTAGACCTGCGGGTAATGGAACGGCACATCCCATTCGCTGCGTTCGATCCCGTTCGGGATGTAGATGAATTTTTCCGGCGCCATGCCGTGCAGGACCATGTGCTGCTGCGCGTTCGGCAGAAGCGAAACGACATAGTCGCTGTGCTTATAGCAATAATTTTCCGCGGCCTGCATCAGGCGGATATACGGGTGCTTCGGGCTCATGCCGCCCAGCTCGATGGGGCTGAGCGGCCAAAGGTCGTGCACCTCGTAGATCAGCATGGCGCCGTATTTTCTGGCGATGTGGCGCGCCGGATAGATGTCGAGCGGATATGTCGAGGAGGCGATGACGGCGTCCGGTTTCCCTTCGCCGACGATCTGTTTCCGGTACCGGTACAGCCCCCACAGGAACGACAGCATGTTCCTGATGCGCCCCAGGTTGTTGCCGCTGTACCCGTTGCCCGCGATCCAGAAATAGCGTATGCCGTCTATCGTCTGCGCCAGGGACTTTTTGCCGCCGAGGTCCGGGTTGTTGGTGCGCAGATGTGAGAAGGAGCTCGCGGCGACGGTCACGCCGTGCCCCTCTGCCGCCCAGCGCTTCGCCATGTAATACGGGCGGAATTCCATGCCGTGGCGCTCGGAACCGGCATAATGGTTGATATAGAGGATATTCATCTCTCACACTCCGTATTGGGAAAGCATGGAGGCGATCCGCTCGGACGCGTACCCGTCGCCGAACGGTGCTTCGAGCCTCGCCGCCGGATCGGGGACGGTGCGCATCGCTTTTTCGTAAATATCGTCCGTCTCAAGGCTGGCCAGCACATTCCAGCCGCCCGCCAGCGTCTCGACCCACTCGGTCTCCCTGCGGAGCGTGACGCAGGGCACCTCCATGAACCACGCCTCTTTCTGCAGCCCGCCGGAATCCGTCAGCACCTGGCAGGCCCCGCTCGTCAAAAGCAGCATTTCAAGGTAGCCAACCGGGGAGATGAGATGGATGTTCCGGTAGCCGCGCTTGGCAATGGCCTGCTGGGCCAGCGGCCTGGTGCGCGGATGGATGGGGATCACCACGGGCTGGGGCAGCTTTTCGAACGCATCGAAAATGCGCATGATGGCTTCAATGCCGCCGTCCGTCGTCTCGGCGCGGTGGAGCGTCGCGAGACGGTATTTTTTTGGCGTGATGCCGAGCTGGCCGTAAATGGCCGTCTTCTCGGGGTTGCCCTGCGCGAGCTTCAGGAAATGCAGCACCGAGTCGAGCATCACGTCTCCGCTGATGTCCACGCCGCGCGTAACGTTCTCCTTGCGGAGATTCGCGGCCGCAGTCTTCGTCGGGCAGAAAAGCCACGAGGAGATATGGTCCGTCAACACGCGGTTCTGTTCCTCCGGCATATGCATGTTATAAGAACGCAGGCCCGCCTCCACGTGCGCCACGGGAATGTGCAGCTTCGATGCGGCGAGCGCGCCGGCCAGCGTGGAATTGGTGTCGCCGTAGACCAGCAGGATGTCGGGTTTCTCGTCGAAAATGACGTCTTCTATTTTCATCAGCATCTCGCCGGTCTGTCTGCCGTGCGTTCCGGAGCCGACGCCGAGGTTGTATGCCGGCTTGGGGATGCCCAGCTCCTCGAAAAACACCGCGGACATGTTCCGGTCGTAGTGCTGCCCCGTGTGGACGATGACTTCGCTGCAGACGGGCTTCAGCGCCTGCGACACGACGGAAGCCTTGATGAACTGCGGCCTTGCGCCGACTACCGTAAGCAGTTTCATCGGCTCACCCCACCTTCACGTCGCCGTGCGACATTTCGAGAGTCGAGAATTTCAGGCCGTCGAATTTAACCGGCAGGCCGGTCTTCTGCGACTTGTAGGCAGCGAGGATGATCTTCATGCCCTTGATTCCCTCGTATCCGCTCACAAGCGGCTGCGTGTGCGTATCGACAGCCGTCAGGTAATTGCGGTACAGCGCGTTGTGGCCGCTGCCGTATACGTCGCACGGATCGGTGCCGGAGAGTTTCTCCACTTCCGCGTCCTGCGGAGCGGGCGACGAAAAGTTCCAGGTCTGCACGCGGTTAACGGCAAGGCCGCCGATGACGGCGGTTCCGGTCGCGCCGGAGATGGAAAGCGTTTCTTCCAGATTCTTCGGGTAGATGCAGGCCGTCCCCTCGACAATGCCGATCGCGCCGTTCTTGAAACGGATCAGAATGGAACCGAAGTCTTCGGCTTCGATGTCGCGCAGGTAGTTGCCGGTCATGGCCATGACGGTGTCCGGCTCGCCGCCGAGACTCCACTGCAGCAGATCGATGCCGTGGATGCACTGGTTCATCAGGGTGCCGCCGTCCTGCGCCCAAGTGCCGCGCCAGGGCGCCTGCTCGTAATACGGCATGGTGCGGTTCCACAGGATGCGCGCGGTGCCGCTCACGAGCTTGCCGAAGCGGCCGTCCTCCAGGGCTGTGTGAAGCTGCTGGACGGGAGCGTTGAAGCGGTTCTGATGGCAGACGCCCAGCGTGACGCCCTTTTCCTCGGCTTCCCGGATCATCTGCTCCGCGTCGGCCGTCGAAAGGGCCATCGGCTTCTCGACCAGCGTGTTTTTCCCCGCGCGGATGCAGTCGAGGGCGATCCCTGCGTGGAAGCCGCTTTCCGTTGCGACGGCGCAGCAGTCGATTTGCTCCTTTTCCAGCATCTCATGGTAATCGGCATAAACGGCGGGCTTTTCTCCCGTTGCCGCGAAATAATCGGCGGCTTTCTTTTCGGCGCGCTCCGTCACCGGGTCGCACACCGCGGCCAGCGTCATGATATCCTGGTTCGCAATCGCGGCCACAATATGGTTTTTGGAAATGCGGCCGCAGCCGATCAGCGCAAAACGGTATTTTTTCATTTCAATCACCTGTAAACCTCATTCATAAAATATCGGGCAGGCTGAGCCTGCATCCAAATCGCGCGGGGTGGTTATGTGTGTCTATCTGCGTCGCCTTTTCTCGCGCGGACTTTTCCGGGAGCGGCTTCATACCGTCCAGCCACACATGGTCAACGGTTTCCGATCACCTGGACGGCGGGCCGTGGAAGCAGCGTCACGCTGCCAAAAAGCTCCCCCGTTTTCGGGGTGAAAACGGGGGAAAAAGGCACGCTTACAGCAGTTCCACCTTTGAACGGTCTTTGACGTCCTTCATGGCGTTGCGCGTGTCGAATACTTCCTTCGACAGCTTCTGGATCTTGTCATAGTCGAAGCACGAATGCGCCGTGCAGATGATGACAATGTCCGCTTCGCGCAGCATATCGTCGGTCAAATCCTTTGCGCCGGTGTGGACTTTGCCCTTATGCCTGTATTCCGGGATATACGGATCATAATAGGTCGTGTCCGCGCCGTCCTTGATCAGCAGATCGATCACGTTCAGCGCCGGGCTTTCGCGGTAGTCGTCGATGTCCGCCTTGTAGGCCGCGCCGAGGACGAGCACCTTCGAGCCGTTCAGCGACTTTTTATCGCGGTTCAGCACCGCCATGGCGCGCTGTACGACATACTCCGGCATGCCGGTGTTGATCTCGCCCGAAGTCTCGATCAGGCGGGTATGGTAGTCAAATTCCCTCGCCTTCCAGGCAAGATAGAACGGGTCGAGCGGGATGCAGTGCCCGCCGAGGCCCGGGCCGGGATAAAACGCCTGGAAGCCGTACGGCTTCGTTTTGGCTGCCTCGATGACCTCCCACACGTTGATGCCCATGCGGTGGCAGATGATGGCCATTTCGTTCGCAAGGCCGATGTTGATGTTGCGGTAGGTGTTTTCCAGCAACTTTTCCATCTCCGCCACGGCGGGGGAAGAGACCTCGTACACGCCGCCGGCCAGCACGCTGCGGTACAAAGCCGCCGCGACCTCCGTCGAATCCGGCCCCACGCCGCCGACGACCTTCGGGGTGTTCTTCGTCTTGTACTGCTTGTTGCCGGGATCGACGCGCTCCGGCGAGAAGGCCAGGTAAAAGTCCTCGCGGCATTCCAGGCCGGTGGATTCCAGAATCGGCATCAGAAGCTCTTCCGTAGTGCCGGGGTAAGTCGTGGACTCCAAGATGACGACCATGCCGCGGTGGACGTATTTCGCCACGGATTCCGTGGAGCCTTTCACGTAGCTGATGTCCGGCTGCTGGTACTTGTCCAGCGGGGTCGGCACACAGATGGCGACGGCGTCCACGTCCTTGATGAACGAAAAGTCGGACGTCGCCGAAAGCTTTCCGCTTTCCACCATGACCTTGAGCGTATCGCCCACAATGTCGCCGATGTAGTTGTGCCCCGCGTTGACGGACTGCACTTTTTTCGCCTGCACGTCGAAACCGATGGTGCGGAAACCCGCCTTCGCAAATTCCACCGCGAGAGGCAGACCTACATAACCAAGCCCTAAGATGCCGACGACTGCGGAATGGTCCCTGATTTTTTCAAGAAGCTCCGATTTGACATTCGACATTTTATTTCCCTCGT
>JAEZRH010000130.1 GCA_023412845.1 Bacillota bacterium | reverse complement strand
TCACGCTCAGAAATCCTTCGAAGGTAAAGCGCCCGGGCGGCAAACCGGAGACCGCCAGCGCGGAAACGACGGCGCTCGGTCCCGGCACCACGCTGACGGGAATCCCCCGCCCGACGCACTGCTCGACAAGCAGCTCCCCCGGGTCCGAGATTGCAGGCATCCCAGCGTCTGAGACCAGGGCGCAGACTTCGCCCGCCGCCATGCGGTCGCACAGCGCGTCGCCGCGCTCCCGCTTATTGTGTTCATGATAGCTGACAAGAGGCTTGTGGATATTGAAATGCGTCAGCAGCTTGCGGGTCACGCGCGTGTCTTCCGCGGCGATGAAGTCGGCGGAGGCAAGCGCTTCCGCCGCGCGCGGCGAAAAATCCGACAGATTGCCGATCGGCGTGCCGACAACGATCAGTTTTCCGCTCATCTGCGCCCCTCCTTGTAATCGCCGTATATGGCAAGCATTTCTTCCGACAGGCATCCGTCCGCGTTCTCGACCAGCAGCGACGGTTCGACCGTCATTCCCGGTTTTCCCCCGCGGCCGGCCTGCAGCAGGAACAAAAACGGCGCCGCCTGCGCACGCTGCTGCACAAAGCGCAGACGTTTCGGCTCAAGGCCCGCCTGCCGCAGGGCAAACAGGGTGTCGCACAGGCGTTCCGGCCGCATGCAGCAGAAAAAGCGTCCGCCCCAGCGCAGAAAATACGACGCGGCGGCGGCGATCTCCGCAAACGTGCACGCGGTCTCATGCCGGGCGATCCTGCCGCTTTCGGCGGAGCTTTCGACGCCCGCGCCCACGGGCTTGTAGGGCGGGTTGCAGGCGATGCCGTCGAGGCCGCCGGCAGGCAGCACCCGCTCCTCCCGCAGCCTGCGGATGTCGCACTCCACCACGCCGATCCGCCCGGCCATGCCGCCCAGTTCAACCGAACGGCGGGCCATGGAACAGGCCGCCGGCTGCAGTTCCACGGCGTACACAAAGCCCGGATTTGCCCTTGCGCACCAGATCAGCGGGATGGCTCCGCACCCCGTGCCGAAATCCGCGCAGACCTCGCCCGCCCGGGGCATGGAGAAAGCGGCCAGCAGAATCGTGTCAGTGTTGAACGTGTGGCCGTTGCCGACGACCACCGAGACGCCGCGCGCAAGTGGCTCCAGATTTTCACCGCCGCAAAGCGCGCAGGCGGAGTCAAGGTTCGTCATTGTTTCCCTCCGCAAAGAAAAAAGCGGGGCGCCCCGCGCTCCGCCCTTCCCTGGCTTTCTTGCTGAGATTATTCCGGCTTCGGCGCACCGACAGGACAGACGCCCGCGCAAGAGCCGCACTCCGTGCATTTTTCAGGGTCAATCTCAAATTTCCCGTCGCCTTCGGAAATTGCGCCTACCGGGCATTCGCCCGCACAGGCACCGCAGGAAATGCAATCATCACTGATAACATATGCCATTCAGGATACACCTCCATCTCATATGATCTAAGCACATTGTAACATAAAACGGCAAAATTGCAACAGATTTTTCCGGTCTCTGCGCACAAAGATCCCGCCCCGCGCGGGTGGGATCTTCGTTACAGACGGGCTCAGCCCTTGACCGAGCCCGCGATCACGCTGGACTGGATCTGATCGCTGAGGAAGCAGTAGATCAGGATCGTCGGGATGGTCGCGACCACCATGCCGGCGCCGATGGCGCCCCAGTTCGTCTGGAACTCGCCCGCGAAAGAGAAAATGCCGACCGGAAGCGTACGGTACGCCGCGCTGTTGACAAACGTGTTTGCAAACATCAGTTCGTTCCATGTCCCCAGAAAAGTGAAAATGGAAACCGTGGCAACCGCCGAGCGGATCATCGGCAGGATGATCCGGAAAAACACGCCGTAGATGCTGCATCCGTCAAGGAAGGCCGCCTCTTCGATGTCCCGCGGAATCGAACCGAAAAAGCCGCACAGAATGATGACGCTCATCGGGATGGCAAACGCGGTGTAGGGGATCAGGAGCGCCCAGTAGGAATTCAGCAGATTCAGCCGTCCGAGCACGAGGAAGAGCGGAAGAAGCACTGCCTGCAGCGGAATCATGATGCCGAGCGTGAACAGGGTATAGGTACCGCCGCTGCCCTTCCAGCGAAGGCGCGTGACGGCGTACGAGGCCATGGTGCTCAGCACGCCCGCCAGTACGATGGCCACGGCGGTGTAAAACACGCTGTTGAAAAAATACCGAAGCAGGCCGCCCGTCAAAAGCGCGTTGGAGTAGTTCTCCCATCGCCACACGTGCGGAAAACCCAGCACGTTGCTGCTGTAGATTTCATTGTTGTCTTTCAGCGAGAACTCAAGCAGCCAGAACAGGGGGAAAATCTGGATCGCCGCAATCAGGAACAGGACGGCCAGTTTTACCACCGGGCCCGAGCCGGCTCTGCGTTTTGTCATTTCCATGATGCAACCGCCCCTTCCCTAAATTGCAGAAACTTCGCGCTCGGACCTGCGGAACACAAGCCCCACTAGCAGCGTGGCCAGCAGGCACTCGACGACGATGAAGAACGCCTGCGCGCTGCCGTAGCCGTAGGCTCCGGCACCGAAAAGGTTCGCATACATGGCGGTGCTCGGCAGTTCGGAGCTGTGCAGCGGGCCGCCGTTCGTCATGGCATAGACAAGGTCGAAGGATTTGAAGGAGCCGGTCAGCGCGAAGACGATGCAGACCTTGATAACCGGAGAGAGCAGCGGGATCGTGATGCGGAACATGCTTTGCGTGCCGTTCGCCCCGTCGATTTTAGCCGCCTCGTACAGTTCTTCAGGGATCGCCTTCATCCCCGCGTAAAGGATCAGCACGTACTGTCCCACATACTGCCAAATGGCCGGAATCACCGTGCACGCGAAAGCAGTCTGCGTCTGAGCCATCCAAGGCTGGGCAAGGGAAGAAAAACCGGCTGCTTTCAAAATATAATTCAAAAGGCCGTAATCGGCATCAAATATTCGAAGCCAGAGCTGCGCAATTACCATGCTGGAAAGGATAACCGGAATAAAATAAACCGTGCGGAAGAATTTTTCGAATCTGACTCCGCGCGAGAGGGTAAGGGCGAGCAAAAAGGCGACGGGAAGCTGAATGAAGACCGAGCAGGCCGCAAGGATCAGCGAATTGAGAATCGCCTGACGGAACACCTGATCCTGCATCAGCAGCTTGGCATAATTGGAAAAGCCTGTAAACGACATGCTTCCAACGCCGTTCCATTTAAAAAAGCCGAGATACGCGGTCATAAAAATGGGGACAACGACGATGAGCAGGTAGATCAAGACGGAAGGCAGTACAAAAACGGCAATGGATCTTTTTTTATACATTAGATTATTCAATGCAATCACCTTATTTCGATGCTGAACTGCCGAAGCGGCCCGATTTACGCGGGGCTTTTACTTTCCGTTGTGAATGCAGAGCCAAAGGGAACTCCGTTTTGAAAAAGAGGGCCGGAGCCATCATGTATTTTGACGAGATGACGGCTTTCCGGCCCGCAAAACGGATTTTTGTTAATTCCAGGAAGCGTTTTCGTTCTGAATGAACTGATCCGCAGTGATCTTGTTTGCAAACAGGGACTGAACGTCGTCCTGATGCGTTTTTGTCTTAGCGCTGTCGAGGAAGGTATCCCATGCAAGAACGCTGGTCTTGCACTTGGCCGTCGCGTCGTTGATCTGTTTAAATACGTCGTTCCAACCGCTCTGGTCGACCTGATCCTTCCATCCGTCAAAGCCCTGGCTCGTCTCGGCGACATATTTGCCCATGGTGCGGTTGATGTAAACCATGAATTTCACAGCTTCCTGCGGATGCTTGGTGGCGCTGTTCACGAGGAAGGACTCCGTGAATCCGCCGCAGAAGTTCGTCTCGTCGCCCTTGCCTCCCGTGACGAGCGGCACAGGCAGTGCGTCGACTTTGCCCTTGACCGTGGAACCGTCGGCGTAGCAGTTTCCGGCGAACCAGCTGCCCATGATGCGCATGGCGGCCTTGCCCGTGGTGAACGCCGTATCGGCGTCGTTTGAGCCGGTGCCCAGCGTGCCGTTGCCGAACGCCCCGGCATTGACAAGCTCCATGACCTTTTTCGCCGCGTTCCCGTAACCGGCGTCCATCTTGGTGCTGCCGTTCAGGTAATTGTTGACGGCGTCGGCGCCGTTTTCGCGCATGGCGAGGAACTCATAGATAAAGCAGGCGTTCCACGCGTCTTTGGTCCCGTTGGAGATCGGGAGGATTCCCTTTGCCTTCAGGCCCTTGACCGCGGTCAGCAGTTCGTCATATGTCTTCGGTTCGCTGACGCCGGCCTGCTTGAACAGATCCCGGTTGCAGTAAAGCATCATGTACCAGGAGAACATCGGAAGCGAGTACAGTTTGCCGTTGAATTTGAATGCGGACAGCGAACCGTCTTTCACCTGGCTTAAAACGTCGTCCTTTACATAGTCGTCGATGGCAAGCAGCTTGCCCGCGTCCGCAAGGCTCTTTGTTTTTCCGGGGCTCCAGTCGTAAAATACGTCCACGTCGGCCGCATTGCTGGCAAAGGCCGTAACGAGCTTGTTCTTATACGCCTCCGTCGCAAGGGAATCGGACTCTATTGTAACGTTCGGATTTTCTTTTTCATACGCGGCCACCGCGTCGCTGTAATCCTTCCGCAGGGTGTTGGAATCGTCGGACCACTGGTGCCAGACCTTCAAGGTGATTTTCTCTCCCGATGCCGCAGAGCCTGTGTCCGCGGCGGAAGCTGCGGAAGCGGTGTTGGCCGCCGGCTGCGCCGTACTCCCGGAAGAAGAACTGCAGGCCGCAGCGCTCAGCAGCATCAGGCCCGCCAGAACAGAAGATACTGTTTTTTTCAGCGCACTGTTCAACTTAACTCTCCCTTTCGTTCAAATTCAAAATTCTAAAACGGCCGTTTTGAATTTTTCTGACTTTATTATACCGGTCGGACGGAAAAAATGGCAGTCAATATTTTGCCTGTAATGTATATTTTTTTGTCCTCAATAAGAAAGTTATTGGACGTTTTTGCTGCATTCGCCGTGTTCAGCCGCTTTTCGCCAGCGCCTTATCCAACACACCGGGCCCGCAGCGGCGGTATTCCTGTATGGATTTGCCCACCTGCTTTTTGAAAAGGATGCTGAAATAATGCGGGTCCTCAAAGCCGACCTTTTCCGCGATTTCGTACGCCTTCATCGACGTATTGTCAAGGTAGTCGAGGCTCTGCCGGATGCGCATCCTTATGATGTAGTTCGTCACGTTTTCATCCGTTTCCTTCTTGAAGGTGCGGCACAGATATCCCGGGCTGACATACAGCTTTTCGGAAAGGCTCTTGAGCGAGAGCTCGCAGTCGGAAAGCGACTCGCCGACCATCTGCATGGCGCGGCTGACCAGGTCGCTGTACTTCTTTTCCCCAGGCGCGGCACCGCGGCAGGCCGCCTGCCTGTGTTCCACGCGTCCTTTGACCGCTCGCGCGACGTTCTGAAGCTCCTCGAACTGAACGGGCTTGATGAGGTATTCCAGCACGCCGACATGGATGGCCTGCTGTGCGAACGCAAAGTCCCGATGGCCCGTCAGGATGACGATTTCCACGTCCTTTTTCATGCGGCGGATCGTCTGCGACATCTCGAGGCCGTTCATAAAGGGCATGCAGATATCCGCAAAAATAACGTCCGGCTTCATTTCGTCGAACCGGCGGATCATGTCTTCGCCGGAATCCGCCTCGCCGACAATGGCAAACCCGTTTTCCTCCCAGGGGAAGCTGTAGCGGATCAGCGTCCGTTCCAGATGTTCATCGTCCACAAGCGCCACTCTGATTTGTTCCATAGCTCTCCTCCCTGCCGATCATCGGCACTTTAACGGTCACGGCCGTGCCCCTGCCCTCTTCGCTGCTGATGGAGACAGGGGAGTCCACCCCGTAAAACAGCGAGATTCTGGTGACGGAACTGCGGATGCCGAACGAACCCTTTGTTGCCGCCGTCTCCGTCCGCTTCATGATTTCAGCCAGACGTCCGGCGGGGATCCCCGCGCCGTTGTCCTCCACGCGAAATTCCAGCATTTCCTCCTGCAGAGCACCGCTCAGGGTGATCTCCCCTTCGCCGTGTTTGTTGTGGACGCCATGGAGAATCGCATTCTCAACAAACGGCTGAAGGATCAGCTTGAGGATGCGGCAGTCCATGATCTCCTCGCCGACCTGGTAGCGGACGCTGAACGTTCCATTGTAGCGGATGTTCATAATGGTCACATAATCTTTGATGCATCGGATCTCGTCGCCGACGGTGATGACGTCTTTCCCGCTGCTGAGGCTGATGCGATAGAAATTCTCAAGCGCCCTTGTCAGGGTGTATGCCCCGGAGCAGTCGTTCGTCAGCGTGAGGGCGCTGACCGCGTCAAGCGTGTTGTACAGAAAATGCGGATTGATCTGTGCCCGCAGCATATTCAGCTCGCTCAGGCGCAGGCGGGTCTGTTCCTCCTTCTCGGCAAGCAGCAGGTTCTGGATGCGTTCCACCATGATATTGAAGACTTTTTTCAGCCGGATGATCTCGTCGTCCCGATCCGATTCGACGGGCATCGGCCCGAAGCAGCCGCTCTGCACGCCTTTCATGTACCCGCCCATTTTAACAAGCGGCTTTGCCACAAGGTTGGCAAGGTAGTTCTGTCCCAGCAGGAACAGCACCACGTCAAGCAAAATCACGACCAGCATCATGGTGCCGGTGCCTTCCGCCCGGCCGAACACTTCCTTCAAAGGGAGAATGCCGATGATGCGCCAGTTCAGGGTCTTCGACTTTGTCGAACTGAAAACGACCTTGCCGCCGCTCAGCCTGCCGGTCTGGCAGCCGTCCGCCTGCCGGGCGGAAAGGGAGATGAAACTTGCCGTCTCTTTTCTGCGGCAGTCCGCCGACTCGGTGATGTAACGGCCCTTGTCGTCTATGAGGAAGAACTGGGAGCCGTCCTGGCTGTTGAGCTTCTGCAGAATATCGTGCAGGAAATCCCGGTTCAGGTTAATCATCAGAATGCCGGCCTGCCTGTAAGTGTCCACGTCATAGATGACGCGCACCAGCGAGACCGGCAGATCGGTGTCGGGCTTCCGCACAACGCTGCCGTCGTCCGCTACCCATACGGGGCTGCCGCGCGAGCTTTCCACCGCGGAATACCAAGGCGCGCGGCTGACGTTTTCATTCACGACGGGCGCCAGGTTCTGCTTGCTGGTCCCATAGACGTTATTGTAGTTGTCAAACAGATAAACGGAAGATATGTAGCTGTTGAGCAGGATCATATCCATCAGGCGCTTGTTGATGGTGCTCTGGATGGCGGGGTCTATGCCGCTTCCGCGCGACCGGCGCAACGCCGTCTGGATGGAATCGTCAAAATAAATATAGTCGGAGCACTGGGAGACGTTCTGCGCGGCGTTGCTGATGTTCTGCTCCAGCGCCTGCGAGGTCTGCTGCGCGCTGACCTTGACCTTCTGCTCCAGATAGGAGGAACTCATGCTGTTGAAAACCAGAAGGACTGCGAGGATGGAAACCATCATGACGGAGAGATAGTAGACGTTGATTTTGGTCTTGATGTTCGCCTGCCGGTACTTCTGAAAAACCGATTTCAGCGGCGCGACCCTCGCCATGCGCTCTCCCCCTTCTCAGCCTCCCGGCCGGCCGCAGGACTCTCTGCGTATCAGCTGCACCGGCATGACATAGTGGGCAAAGTAGTTGCTTCCGTCCTCAATGAACGAAATCAGCGTATCCGCGGCGCTGGCCGACATCTCCTGCATCGGCTGGCGGACCGTGGTCAAAGGCGGACGGGCGTTTGCCGCCGCTTCGATGTCGTCGAACCCCACGACGGAAATATCTCCGGGAATGGAAAGGCCGGCCTCCTTAATCGCCTTCATGCCGCCCAGCGCCATGCTGTCGTTGGCGTAAAATACGGCGGTGGGGCGCTCTTCGCCCTGGAGGAGCCTGCGTGTGGCGGTGTAGCCGCTGTCATTCATGAAATCCCCTTTCGCCACAAGAGCCGGGTCATAAACAAGCCCGCTGTCGGAAAGGGCCTTTTTGTAGCCGTCGAACCGCTCGCTCGTCGCAAACTGGCCGGCATACCCCGTAACGTGGGCAATGCGCGCGTGTCCCAGTTCCGCAAGGTAACGCGTCGCCTCGTAGGCGCCGGCAAAGTTATCCGGATTAATGATGATCCCGTTCGGGCTGCGCTTTGTCTCGTCCCAGGCGCGGTCGATCATCACCGTTTTATGGCCCTCGGCGTTGATGCGTTCGATCTCTTTATCGCCCTGCTGGCCGATGAAGATTCCTCCCGAAATCGTTTTGTTGCGGAAGACTTCCTCCACGCTCCGGTAGCCGGCGGGGCTGCCGACTGACGAAACAAGCACCTGGTAGCCCTTGCGGTTGGCGGCGTCGATCACGCCGCTGAGGAACGGCAGAAAGTAGGAACTCATGGAAAGCTTGCGGCCTTCGGTGCCCCGCTTCATGTCGACCATAAACAGGCCGATGATCCTGCTGTGGCCGCCGGCCAGTATCCTTGCGGAAGCGTGGGGCACATAATGGTATTTTTCCACGACTTCCATCACGTGCTTTCTCGTTTCTTCCGGCACGTTGCTGTAGTTGTTCACGACGCGGGAGACCGTGCTGCGCGAAACGCCCGCCAGCTTGGCGATTTCTCTGCTGTTTATGGTTTTTCCCCTCTTTTAGTTAACACGCTTTTACAATTCTCTATTGCTAATATAGCATTGTTTGCGGCAGGAATCAAGATTTTTTGGAACAATCTTATTAAAAATATTGAATTTATTTATTTATTATATATATTATGCAAAATAATATTGATTCCTGCTCCCAACTGAGCTATAGTGATAGGGAAATTTGTAAACACGTGTTCATAAAACAGTCCCGATTTGGAAAGGAGATTTGCCATGGCACGGGAACCCATGCTCCAATACCTTGACGCGCTTGGCAGCTTTTCACTCGAAAATCCGGAATCCTGCCGATACCTATATTTTCCCCTCGTAAACGAAGCCGGAATGATCTCAAGCATCACCCCCCAGCTTGGCGGGGATGCAAAAACGGGCCAGAATTCTTTTCTTCTGACGCCTTCCTGTGCGGAAGATCTTCCGGAGTCGCGCGCCACGAGAAATTTCTGGGCGTATGTGCATGGCGCGGGCGCCTGGTCGGCGTCCGGCGAGGGTGCGGCGCAGGCCGCCGACCGTTCGGAGGGGCGCGAGACGTCCCGCGTGGAGGCCGGGTTCCTTTGGCACCGCGTCATCCGGGAGACCCGGCGTCTGGGGCTACGGTCGGAGATCACCTCGTTCGTTCCGAGCGAAGACGACACGGTGGAGCTGATGAAAGTCGCACTGACAAACTGTTCGGATGACCCCGTTGTGCTGACTCCGACGGCCGCCGTACCCATCTACGCGAGATCGGCGGAAAACATCCGCGGCCACAGGCACGTGACCTCGCTGCTGAACCGCACGGAAACGCTCCCGTACGGGGTCTGCGTCATGCCGACGCTGCTTTTCGACGAGCGAGGTCACTCGGTCAACCATACATCGTACGCCGTTTTCGGCGCCGACGCGCAGGGCGGGCCGCCGATCGGCTTCTTCCCCGACGTGGAGCGCTTCACCGGGGAAAGCGGCGCGCTGGACTGGCCGCAGGCCGTCACGGAAAACCTGCCGCCCACGGAGCGGGCCAGTGCCGTGCTGAACGGCTGGGAAAGCATGGGCGGCCTGCGCTTCCCCGACGTCACGCTGCAGCCCGGCGAGCGGGCCGCGTACATACTGGCGCTGTGCATCAATCCGGACGGCGTCGTGCAGAAGTACCTTACGGAAGAAAGGTTCGACTCGTTTTTCCGGAAGAACCGGGAAGCATGGGAA
This sequence comes from Bacillota bacterium, assembly GCA_023412845.1. GTDB lineage: Bacteria > Bacillota > Clostridia > Oscillospirales > Acutalibacteraceae > Thermocaproicibacter. Next base: position 17,272 of record JAEZRH010000130.1, on the reverse strand, counting down.
AAAAAGCTCACCATCCGTTTTCACACCGCTTCCGAGGATTTTGACCGGTGGATGAACTGGGTCGGCTGCGAACCGATCCTGCGCAGGATCTGCGGATGCTCGTTCCTGCCGTACCACGATTACGGCCGGGGAGGGCGCGGCTGGCGCGACCTCTGGCAGGACTGCATCGCCCTGCTGATGACGGAGCCGGAAAAAGCGCGAGGAATCCTCTACGGCAGCTGCGCCGGCATCCGCTTCGACGGCACGAACGCCACCATCATAGGTTCGGACGGGACCAGTTTTCTTGCCGACCGCGACAAGATCGTGCGCGTCTGGATGGACCACGCGGCCTGGCCGACGAATACGGTTGCCTTCTACCTGGAGCAGAGCGGCGACTTTGATTTCCTTCTGAAGGAGCAGACCTATTTCCGCGACGCGCGGCTGTACCGCTGCCAGCGAATCGACCCTGAATATGACGAAACCCGCGGCACGGCCCTGACCGACCGGAGCGGCGGCGTGTACCGCGGGACCGTTCTCGAGCATCTGCTGATCGAAACCCTGGCCGCATACCTCGACGTGGGGGAACACGGCATGCTGCGCCTGCACAACGCCGACTGGAACGACGCGCTCGACATGGCCGCGGAACGCGGAGAAAGCGTCGCATTCTCCTCCATGTACTGTGGCAACCTCAAGGCCCTTGCGGAACTGCTGAAAAAGCTGGAGGAAAAAAACGGCTGCGCCCCCGTTTTCCTCGCGGAAGAGGCAGCCATCCTGCTGGAAGAGGACGATTTCTCTCCGCAGGAGATGCAAAAGCGGCTGGACGCGTTCTGCGAAAGCTGTGCGCACGGCGTCTCCGGCCGGAAAACCGCTTTCAGCCCTTCATGGCTCGCCGCCGTCCTTCGGCGGAAAGCGGCGCGTCTTGCAGAGAAGATCGTCCGGCAGGAACGCGTTTCTTCCCGCGAGGGATACGTCTGGCTGAACGGATATTACGACAACGGCGGCAATCCCGTGGAGGGCGAAACGGAGCGCGGCGTGCGCATGACACTCACGGGACAGGTGTTCGCCATCATGTCCGGCGTGGCGGACGGGCCTCTGACAAAAGAGCTCGTGCGCTCGGCGCAAAAATATCTGTTCGACGCGCCGAACGGCGGCTACCGCCTGAACACGGATTTTCACGAGCTGAAAACAGACCTCGGCCGCCAGTTCGGCTTTGCGTTCGGCCACAAGGAGAACGGTGCCGTCTTCAGCCATATGGCTGTGATGTTCGCCTACGCGCTGTATCAAAGAGGCTTTGCGCGCGAAGGATACCGCGCGCTGAAAGCATTGTGCAGGCAGAGCATGGCCATCGCAAAAAGCCGTGTTTACCCCGGCATCCCGGAATATTTCAACCCCCGCGGTCGGGGCATGTACCCCTACCTGACCGGGGCGGCAAGCTGGCTGATTCTGACCCTGACGACACAGGCGTTCGGCATCCGGGGCGAATGGGGCGACCTCACGTTCGACCCGAAGCTCACCGCGGAACAGTTCGGTTCGGACGGCACCGCCGCCTGCGAACTGATCTTTGCCGGGAAGCGCTTCCGCACGGTTTTCCGGAACCCGGAAAAGCTCGAACCCGGCGAATACGCCGTACAATCGGCCAGCCTTGACGGCCGGACGCTGGGCAGCCCCCGAATCGGCATAGAAAAGCTCAAATCACTCGACTCCGGCAAAATCCATACCGTTGAAATTTTATTGGGAAAGAGGCGTTCCGTATGATTCCGGTCAATCTGCTGGAAATTCAAAACACACAGGGCGAAGGCTACTCCCCTCTGATCCGCTTCGAAAGCTGGCGCGTGGCGCGGCTGTGCTACTGCGACGAACTGCTGCCAAAAAACATCTATAAATTTCAGAAGCATACTCAAAGCGATGAACTCTTTTTTCTCGCGCAGGGCAGCTGCACGCTTTTCCTTGCGGACGGCTCAGAAGCGCCCGGCGAAATCTACGCACAGCCGATGCTTCCGCTCACCGTTTACAACATTAAGAAGGGGACATGGCATTCCCATACGCTGTCCCCCGGCTCCTGCATACTGATCGTTGAAAATGACAGCACCTGCGACGCAAATTCACCGGAAGCGGCCCTGACGACGGCACAGCGGGAATTGCTGCTCTCGCTGTGCCCGGATATGGTGCCCCCGGTCTGCTCGTCGCGTTGAATTTTCCCCCTTACCCTCTCCGCGCCGCGGACGCAGGAATCGGGCCCGCGCCCGCGGCGCGGAACAAAAGAGAAGGCGCACAGGACTTCCGTCCCGTGCGCCTTTTTGATTTTTATTCCCCTTCCAGATCTTTGAGCTGTTCAAGCTCCGCCTGCGTAACACCGGAGCGCGAGCCTTTCAGCACGCGTACCTCTTTGGCCTTGAACACCAGAGGCGCGGCGTCCGGCGCGGAATCGACACGGACGGTGACGCTGCCTGTCAGAAGGTTATGGTCGGTGACCATTCCCCGGCCCTTCGGCGTCATGACGATGGAATTGATGCCCGGCTCGACGCGCAGCAGCTCCTGGTAGCTTTCCTGCTCGTATTTCAGGCAGCACATCAGGCGCCCGCAGATGCCGGAAATTTTGACGGGGTTGAGCGAAAGGCCCTGCTCCTTCGCCATTTTGATGGAGACGGGCTGAAAGCCGCCGAGAAACGTGGCGCAGCAGAACGGCCTGCCGCAGATGCCGATGCCTCCGAGCATTTTCGCCTCGTCGCGTACGCCGATCTGCCGCAATTCGATCCTCGTGCGGAAAACCGAAGCCAGGTCCTTGACTAGCTCACGGAAATCAACGCGCCCGTCGGCGGTGAAATAGAACAGGATCTTCGAATTGTCGAACGTATATTCCACGTCCACAAGCTTCATCTCCAGCTTGTGGTCCGTGATCTTGCGCAGGCAGACCTGGAACGCGCTCTTTTCCTTCTTACGGTTTTCCTCGACTTTTTTAAGGTCGTCCTCCGTCGCGACACGGATCAGCTTGCGCAGCGGCTGCACCAGCTCCTCGTTGCCGATCTGGCGGTTTTCCATCGCAATCTCGCCGCACTCCACGCCCCGGGCCGTCTCGACGATGACTTTATCGCCTTTTTTGAGAACATTCCCATCCGGGTCAAAATAGTAGACCTTGCCCACGTTTTTGAACCTTACTCCAATAACTTCAGCCATATTCCCCTCCCTGTCTTTTCAGGAATTTCAAACGTTACCGCCCTGCCGCCGCGCGCAGCTGCGCGCACCAGCAGGTGACCAGCAACGCAGTATTCGCATTGTGCTCCAGCGCGTCGAGAGCGTCCTGTGTCCTGTCCATCATCGCCGCAAGGCCCCTGCGTGTCAGGCCGGAACCGAGAGTCTCCGCCGCCTGCCTGCGTCCGGAAAGGTATGTTTCCCCGCCGGAGCGCAGCGCCAGCGCATCGCGCAGGAGGACGGAAAACTGCCGCATCCAGCCCTGCAGCTGCGCGCGGTCCTTGGCGCCGTCCGCCGTGAGGAACAGCAGTTCCACTTCCCCGGAAGCCGTGACGGCCCGTGCGATCTGCTCGGCCTTTTCCCAGTCGCCGGAGAGCGGCTCATCCTTCAGCGAAAAAATCTGTGTGCGGGAACGCACGGTCGGCAGAAGGGCCGCGGCGCTCACCGTCGTCAGGAGGAACAGCACGTTTTCCGGCGGCTCCTCCAGAATCTTCAGCAGGGCGTTCTGCGAAATCTCCGACATGTTCTGCACGCCGAGCAGGACAAAGACTTTACACCTGGCCTCGTTCGGTTTTACGTACGCCGCGGAGCGGATGCCGCGTACTGCGTCCACCGGAAACGCGCGCGGATCCGCGTCGCCGTCGAGGGTCAGAATATCCGGATGCGAACCGGCGTCCGCCCGGATACACCCGGCGCACACGCCGCACGGCCGTTCCTCCTGCGACAGACAGACCGCGGCCTTTGCAAGCGTCCCGGCAAGCGCCTTCGCCCGTCCGGGCGAGGATTCCAGAATCAGCGCGTGCGGCAGGTGTTCCCGCTCGAATGCCCGGCAAAGGGTCTCTTCGGTTTCCCGCGGCAGGTCAAGGCCTTCCAGTCTCAGGTTCATATTTTCTCAAAACGCTCCACATTCAGAACGAATACGGTGGAACCGCCCACCGTGACTTCCACCGGATAGGCGTTGAACATGCCCATATCCATGGTGGTGTTGTTCGGAACAAGCTGCGTGCGCCTGCGGCTCTGCTTTTTGATGATGTCGATGACCTGATCCACCTTGTCGTCTTCGGTGCCCACGATGAACGTGGTGTTCCCGGATTTCAGGAACCCGCCCGTTGTGGCGAGCTTCGTCACGGCAAACCCGTCTTTCGTAAGGGCTGCCGAAACAAGACCGCTGTCTTCGCTGCTCACGATGGCCATTACAAGTTTCATGGAAAAATCCCCCCTGACGCACGTCCGGTTCCGGCCGCGCCGCGTTGTCGTTTCGGCGGAGGCGGCTTTTCTCCGGTTCTTCGCTATCTATATATAATATGCTGTATTCCGATAATTTTATTTTAACACTTTTATCTGCAAAAAGCCATAGTTGCGCAGAAAGTCGGATGCTTCTTTTGTGACGCGTTCCCCCGGCATCACGACCGGCACGCCGGGCGGGCACGGGCAGGCGGCCTCCGCGGCGATTTGGCCGCAGGCCCCGTCGAGCGGGACGGTCTTCGTCTCCGCAAGCAGGGCCTCGCGCAGAGGGACGGCGGCAGGCACGATCTCCGGGAACGGCATGGCGAACCGGACTGTATCCGCTACGGGCAGCGGCCTTCCCGCGGGGAGCGACAGCACGGCCACCTTGAGCCGCCCGAAATCCTCCGGGGTGTTAAACGGCGACGGGATCAGAACGACATAGGAAGAATCCGCATATTCCGGCTCAACGCCCGCCGCCCGGAACCGTTCCGCGGCCTGCGCGCCCGTAAGGCCGACGGAGGAAACGTCAAGCGTGACGCGGGCGGGATCGCACGGCCCCTCCGGGAGCGCGATGCCACGCGAAACGGCGGCCAGGCGGATGTCCTCCACGGTGTCCTGCAGCTTTGCAAACGCGTCCGGATGCGTTTCGAGCCATTCGCGGGCCAGGTCGAGCGAAGCCATGACCGGATAGGCCGGGCTCGTGGAGCCGAACAGGGCCATGGCGCTCTTTGCTTCGTCCGCATACGCTTTGTCGCCGATCTGCAGCCACGCGCCGCCGGTCAGTACGCCGAGCGTCTTGTGCGCGGAATCGGCGGTCATGGACGCGCCGAGAGAGAGCGGGTGCAGCTTCGGGCGGGTGAACATCAGATGCGTGCCGTGCGCGTTATCCACAAGCAGGGGGATGTCCCGCGCCCGGCATTCCTTTGCGATCGCGGGGATGTCGAGCAGTTGTCCGTAGTAGTTGGGGCTTGTGACGTACACCGCACGGACTTCCGGATGCCTGCCGACCTCTGCGGCGATGCCGCGGGGCATTGTCCAGACCGGTTCGATCCCCAAAAGCGCCATGGCGTTGACCGCCGAGCGGTGCACCACACGGCCGCACAGGACTTTGCCGCCGTACGGCGCGGCCAGACGCAGCATAGCCTGGATGCATAAGGTACACCCGCCCGCCGAAAGGCAGGTTCGCTTCGTTCCGAACAGGACCGCGGCCTGCTCCTCCGCTTCCAGGATCGGCCCCGAGGCCTCGAACAGGCTGTCGGTGTCCGGCAGCTCTGTGAAGTCGAGGGAATACAGATCCGCGGGCAGCGCGGACAGGCTATTTTTGTGTCCGGGCGTGTGGAACGAAGCGCGGCCCCCTTCCCGGTGTCGCAGTAGGGCGGAATAAAGCGGTGTGGACAAACTTTGCAGCTCCTTTAAATAAAAAAAGCCGCGGCCACAGGCCGTTTCGGCCCGCCGCGGGTTTGAAAGTCTCCTGCGCTTACAGCCGGACTGGGATTGTGCGCAAGCCCCGCCGTCTAAATTTACAGAGCAGCCAAGAAAGAGCTTGCCCAGTGCAAAGGGCATGTCCTTTTCAGCAGAAACTGCAGTCGTGGCCGCCGTAGGCGCGTAAGGGGCGCTTTGCGCCCCCGGCTTACTGGTACGTCTTGTCCGGCAGATCGCTCTCATAGAGGAACGACGCCAGACTCTGCTTGCATTTGTCCAGGTCGGGGATCAGAACGTCGGACTTGGTTTTCCCGATATACACCTTTTCCGACTGGAACTCGTTGTCCCCGGGGACGCGGTGCTCACTGACCGGGTAGTTGAGATAGGTGAGCGAATTCTGCGCCATCGAAACCACCTCGTTTTTCGTCATATTGGTGGTCACAAGGGGCAGCGTGTCGGAAAGAGCGCCAAGGACAGTCGGCAGACTTGCCGTTTTCATTTTTGACACGAGGCTTTCGAAAACCTTGCGCTGGCGCTCGGTGCGCTCGTAGTCGTCGCCGATGGCGCGGATGCGCGAATAATAGAGGGCCTGCTTTCCGCTCAGTTTGAAGGTCCCGGCGGTCAGATTGTACCGCGAGTCGCCGGAATATTGGTTGACCAGCTTCGCCTCGCCCGAAGTCAGCGTGATGGTGACGCCGCCGAGGCGGTCGATGATCTTCGGAAACGCGGTGAAGTCGATGATGACGAAGCGGTCGATATCGACGCCGAAATTCGCTTCCATGGTGGAAACGACACCCAGAGCACCGTTAACCTTGCCCCCGTTGAGGCTGTATGCGGCGTTGAGCTTATTGCTGCCGATGCCCGGGATGGCGACATACATGTCGCGCAGGAAAGATGTAGTCTTCAGTTTTTTGTGGCGCGTGTCGACCGAAACGAGCATCATGCTGTCGCTGCGGCCCGTGTCGTTTGCCTGGTAATCGTCCACGCCGAGCAGCAAGATGTTGGTGACGGCGTCGTCATGATACAGCCCGCCCACCGTGCCGGACTTGGCGCTTTCGGTCCCGCCGCTCTCCGTGCCGTCGAACAGCGGCCCCGTCTGCGCTTTTGACCCCGCCGGTTCCGGCACATAGTTGATTTTGCTGAGGAGCTGATCGGTATAGACAAAACCCGAACCTGTAACCAGAAACAAAAGGCTGACGATCAGGATCGCCAGGTTGCGCAGAAGCGCAGTCTTACTTTTCTTCACAACATCATTCCTTCGCAGTGTCTGCGCAGTCAAACCGCGCCATTCAGCATCGTAAAAATTCCTGGCTGCGGCCGGTGCGAGAGTTTAGGGCAACTCCCGGCAGCGTTTCGCCGCAGCCACAGCGTGCGTGCAGCCCTGTGGGAGCAGTTTTTTAAACCGCCCGGGCACGGAAAGCCAAAGGTTCGCCCGGCTATACGCCCGGCCGTGCGTGCAGGCTCTGCCTGCTTTTAATATTACCGAAATCAATGTTTTCATTATATATCAAGTCGGGGGGAAAGTAAAATGGAAAAAAGCGTCGGGATACAGAATAATTTGCGAAAATTTGCAAGTCACTCCTGCTCGTCGAGCGTAAGGCTGTACGACGGGAGGAATTCCCGCATGAAGCAGTCCGCCTCCGGAAGGTGCATGTTCTCGACGGCGGCGCGCAGCGAACTCTCCGCGCTGCTGAATTCGGAGTTGCCCATGCGCTTTTCCTCCACGCACTTGATCACGGCTGAGATCTTGTCCGCCGCCTTCACGATCCCCAGCAGCTCGCCGTCCGCTTCTTCCCCCGCGCCCAGAAGCGGCGCGTAGGTGCCGCGCAGGTCTTCCGGCAGGAAAGAGAGCAGGCGGTCCCTCGCCTCCGCCTCGACTTCCCGGTAGGCGGAGCGTATCTTCGTGCTGTAGTATTTCACGGGCGTGGGCATGTCGCCGGTCATAATCTCGCTCGCGTCGTGGAAGAGCGCGAGCGTGGCGGCGCGCTCCGGGTCGGCATGGCCGCCGAACCTTGTGTTTCTCAGCACGGCCAGCGCGTGGGCGATGACCGCCGTTTCAAAGCTGTGCTCGCAGAGGTTTTCGGTTCTCGTGTTGCGCATCAAGCCCCATCGGTTGATATTCTTCATCCGCGACAGCATAGCGAAAAAATGGTACATGTCGTTTCGCTCCCTTTCCCGTGTTTTTATCATATCTTTTTTCCACCGGATTACAAGATGAAAAACTGAAAAGAAAACATTTTTGTACATTGTTTGGACAAAACATTATGGTATAATGTTACAAGAAAATTTTGGGAGGCGGCGCAGTGACCGAGTTTCATCTCCTTCAGAGCGGCAAATCCGGCCATTATTATCTGAAAGCTTTCCTGTTCGGGCTGGGGCTTGCGTTTCTGATCTTTATCCCGTTCATCGTGTTCGACAACGGGTATTTTCTTTTTTACGGCGACTACAACGTGCAGCAGATTCCCTTTTACCAGATGGCCCACGACGCGATCCGCAGCGGGAACTGGGGCTGGAACTGGAACACCGACCTCGGCGTAAATTTCATCGGCTCCTATTCCTTCTACCTGCTCGGCAGCCCGTTTTTCTGGCTGACCATCCCCTTCCCGAGCTGGATGGTGCCTCATCTGATGGGCCCGCTGCTGATTCTGAAATTCGCATGCGCCACGCTGACCTCATACCTCTGGATGGAGCGGTACGTCCGCCACCCGGACTACGCCGTCGTCGGCGCCCTGCTGTACGCGTTTTCCGGCTTTTCCGTCTACAACATCTTTTTCAACCATTTCCACGAGGCGATCGTTTTCTTCCCCCTGATGCTCTGGGGGATGGACGAATACATGTATCACCGCAGGCGCGGCGTCTTTGCCCTGACGGTCTTCCTGTGCTGCACGGTGAACTATTACTTCTTTGTGGGACAGGTCACCTTCCTGATCCTGTACTGGACGGTGCGGACGCTTTCCGGCAGCTGGACCATGAGCGTGCGGGACTTTCTGCTTCTGTTCGGCGAAGCGGTCATCGGCGTGCTGGGCTCATGCTTTCTGCTTCTGCCGACGGTGCTGGCCATCATCCAGAATCCGCGCGTCAACGACCCGCCGAACGGCTGGAACGCGCTTCTGTACGACTATAACCAGCGGTACGTTCATATTCTCGAGTGTTTCTTCTTCCCGCCGGACATCCCGGCGAGACCGAACTTCACGCCGGACAGCGAAGCAAAATGGTCTTCGCTGGGTGCATGGCTGCCGCTGTTCAGCATGAGCGGCGTCATCGTCTTCCTGCAGAACCGGCGGAAACACTGGCTGAAAACTTTCCTCTCCATCCTGTTCCTCATGGCGCTCGTGCCTATCCTCAACTCGGCGTTCCAGCTGTTCAACATGGCCTATTACGCGCGCTGGTACTATATGCTGACGCTGATGATGTCGATGGCGACCGTTGCCTCGCTGCAGTACGCGACCCCCGAAAGCTGGCGGCGTGCCATCCGCTGGACGATCGGCATCACGCTGGGCATCGCCCTGCCGATCGGCTTGATGCCGAAATCCACGACCGACCAGCTCGGCAACAAGACGTGGGCCTCCGGCCTGGAGGACTACCCCACGCGCTTCTGGCCGTACGTGGCCATATCGCTCATCAGCATCGCGCTGCTTGTCGTAATCTTCCGGAACTTCCGCCGCGACCGCGAAAGGTTCCTTAAAAACTGCATGGTGGGCATTGCGCTGATCGCCGTCGTTTATTCCGCCTACTTCATCGCCCTCGGCAAAACGCAGGGCGACGACACCCACAACTGGGTCATCCCGTACTCGCTCAACAAAGGCAGCGGCATCAGCCTGCCGGACACCACGAACTGCCGCGTCGACGTCTACGACGGCATGGACAACCAGGCCATGTACTGGCAGATTCCCACCATCCAGGCGTTCCACAGCATCGTGCCCGGCTCGCTGATGGAGTTTTACCCCACCATCGGCGTACAGCGCGACGTCGCCTCCCGGCCGGACACGACCGTCTACGGTCTGCGCGGCCTGACAAGCTGCCGCTGGCTGTTCGACCCGCTCGACTACGGCAAATCGTTCACGGATTCCGCCGGGCAGACCCTGATGCCGGGCTGGAGCTATTACGCCACGCAGAACGGCTGCAACGTCTACCGCAACGACTATTATATTCCCATGGGCTTCAGCTACGACGCCTATGTTTCGCGTTCCGAGTACAATACGGTGCCGGAAGCCGACCGTCACCTGCTCCTGCTGAAGGCCGTCGTGCTGGAGGACAACGACGTGGTCAAATACAGCGGCATCCTTTCGCATCTGGCGACGCAGGCGCAGGCATATACCCAGGAAGCCTACTTTACCGACTGCACGGCGCGCAAAGCGACTTCGAGCTCTTCGTTCAGCCGCGACAACGGCGGTTTCTCCGCCACCTTTACGTCGTCAAAGGACCGTCTTGTGTTTTTCAGCGTGCCGTATGAGGACGGCTGGAGCGCGACGGTTAACGGCAAGTCCGCGCAGATCGTCAAGGTCAACGTCGGCTTCATGGCCGTCGAAGTGCCGGCGGGGGCCTCGTCCATCCGCTTCAATTATCAGACTCCCGGCGTGAAGGCCGGGGCGTTCGTGGCGCTGGGGGGAGGCGTACTGTTCCTCGTCTATCTGCTTCTCACCCGTTCCATCGATCCTAAGAAAAAGCGGAAGGTATTTCATGTGAAGCTCCCGGCCGCGCCCAAAGTGTAAAACCTGTCAGGCACCGTGAAACCGCGCAGCCGACGCAGTAAGCAAAATTGCCCTGCAATTTTGCGGTCGCGCGACTTTATCGGCAGCCTGACCAAAACGGAGGTTGAATGCCATGCCCATCGTCTATTTTGTGATCCCCTGCTACAATGAAGAAAAAGTCCTGCCGGAGACGGTCCGGCGGCTTACGGTAAAACTGGAATCCATGATCTCTTCCGGCCTCGCGGACAAAAAAAGCCGCATGCTGTTCGTCGACGACGGCAGCCGCGACGGGACGTGGAAGCTGATCTCCGGATACTGCGCGCAGAGCGAGCTGATCTGCGGAGTAAAGCTCGCGCACAACCGCGGCCACCAGAACGCGCTGCTGGCCGGGCTGATGCAGGCGCGTTCCCTCGCGGACTGCGCCGTCAGCCTTGACGCCGATTTGCAGGACGACGTCGAAGTGCTGGACGAATTCGTAAAAAAATTCATCGACGGCTGCGACGTCGTCTACGGCGTGCGGAACAAGCGCGAGACCGACACGTTTTTCAAGCGTTTTACGGCGCTGGCCTTTTACCGTCTGATGGACAAAATGGGCGTGGAAACCGTCTTCAACCACGCGGATTACCGCCTGATGAGCCGCCGCGCGCTCGACGCCCTGAGCGAGTACCGCGAAGTAAACCTCTTTCTGCGCGGCCTCGTGCCGCTCATCGGCTATCGCAGCGATTACGTCTATTACGACCGGCACGAACGCTTTGCCGGCGAATCGAAATATCCGCTCAAAAAGATGATCTCGTTCGCAATTGACGGCATCACTTCGTTCAGCGTCAAACCGCTGAGCCTGATCACGGGCCTCGGCTGTCTGACGTCGTTCGCAAGCCTCGTGGGCCTTGTCTGGACGCTGATCCTCCATTTCACCTCCGGGCTTGCGGCGTGGGTATGGGCCGTGTGGTCGCTGTGGCTGCTCGGCGGCCTGCTGATGCTGTGCCTGGGCGTTCTCGGCACGTACATCGGAAAAATCTACGCCGAGACGAAGGACCGTCCGCGTTATAAAATCGAAGAGTTCAGGCAGTAAAGCTGCTGCCCTTGCCGGGCATCTAATGGCCGATTTTGTAGAAAATCTGTGGATTCCGCCTGCGCAGCTCGTCAATGAACCGCTGTTTTTCCTTCGGCGCGACCATAACATAACCGTCGTGCCTCCCTCCCGTGCGGAACGCGATGCCCACCCGGTCGAGCGAAGGCGCCATGGAGGAGGACGGGTCGCGGGTCTTCTCCACAAAAAGGATATCCCGGTAGAAAATCCGCGAACCCACGAACGGGGTATTGCCGAAAAATCCGCATTTGATATGCAGGCAGTCCTTTTCAAAAATACAGCAGGACATGAAAATCACGGGCACAATCATCAATAGGAATATTACCCAGAACAATATCGCTTCCGCAATGAGAAGCGCCTTTCCGGCCTGCGCCGCCAGAACGGTCAGAAGGACGCACGCCGCGGCAAATACAGCGGTAACGAGATAGTACCACCAATCGACTTTCGATTTGAGTTTTATGAAAATTCCCCCAGTACAATTACTGCCATTATAACACGGTACGGCGTCCGGTCAAGCAGGCTTCCGATTGCCTCCTGACCGGACTTGGTGTATAATACAGGCACAGCCTGTTTCGCCGCGCCGGGGGCGCAGCGAAGATTTCAAGTTTTCTTGGACGGGAAAGTCCCGGGCAACTCCCGGCCAACAGAATCCGCGCCGACTTAGTCAGGCCCCGCCGTCCAGGTTCACAGGTAGAACAAAGAATGCCGGAGGTAACCTCTTTTGACTGAAATATATTTTGACAATTCCTCCACCACAAAAGTGTGCCGCGAGGCCGCCGAAAAGGTGATGGAAACGATGACGGAAAATTACGGCAACCCGTCGTCCCTGCACACGAAAGGCTTCGAAGCCGAGCAGGTCATGCGCGGGGCGCGTTCGAACGTCTCCGGGCTGCTCGGCGTGCAGCCGGAAGAAATCTTTTTCACTTCCGGCGGGACCGAGGGCAACAACATTGCGCTGTTCGGCGCCGCCCACGCGCGGAAGAAGCGGGGAAACCGCATCGTGACGACCATGATCGAGCATCCTTCCGTCGTGAACGTGATGAAGCGTCTGGAACAGGAAGGGTTCGACGTCGTATCCCTCAAGCCCGACGGAGCGGGTAAAATTTCGCCCGAACAGCTTTTTGAAGCCGTGACGCCGGAGACCGTCCTCGTCAGCATGATGAAGGTCAACAACGAGGTCGGCTCCATCCTCCCCGTCGAAGCCGCCGCGGAAGCGATCGCCCGCGCGAAGGCTCCCGCGCTGCTCCATGTGGACGCGGTGCAGGCGTTCGGAAAACTGGCGCTGCATCCCAAAAAGGCCGACGTGGATCTGATGAGCATGAGCGGGCATAAGATCCACGGGCCGAAAGGCGTCGGGGCTCTTTATGTGCGCCGCGGCGTGCATATCGAACCGCTGACGTTCGGCGGCGGCCAGGAAAAGGACATTCGGCCCGGCACGGAAAGCGTCCCGCTCATCGCGGGGCTCGGCGCCGCCGTCGCGGTCCTGCCGGACCCTTCGGAAGAGCTGCCGAAGATGCGGGAGCTGAACGGCTTTCTGCGGGGCGGTCTCGCGGAAATCGGCGGCGTGGCCGTCAACTCTCCGGAAGACGGCCTGCCCTATATCCTGAACTTTTCCGCCGGCGAAGTGCGCGCGGAAACGATGCTGCATTTTCTTTCCGACCGAGGCATCTACGTCTCCTCCGGTTCGGCATGTTCGAAGGGGCGCGAAAGCTATGTTCTGCGCGCGATGGGACTGCAGAAGGAACGCATCGCTTCTTCCCTGCGGCTGAGCTTCAGCCGCTTCAACACCATTGAGGAAGCCAAGGTCTTCCTCTCCGCCCTGAAGGAAGGGCTTGCCGGCCTCGCAAAAAGACCGCTGTAAAAGGAGAACCGCATGAAGGAAGTCATACTGGTAAAGCTGGGCGAAGTCGTGCTGAAAGGCCTGAACCGCCGCGCGTTCGAGGACATGCTGCTGCGCAATATGCGGCGCAGGCTTTCGGATTCCGGGCTGTTCGACATCCGCGAAATACAGTCCACCGTCTACGTGACCCCGCGCGAAGGGGCCGACATCGACGAAGCAGCCGACCGCGTCGCCAAAATCTTCGGCATCGCGGCGTTTTCCCGCGCCTGCGAGACGCAGAAGGAGATCGGCGCCGTCTGCGCCGCGGCGGCGGAATATCTGCGCCGCGACCTCTCCGAAGCACGGACGTTCAAGGTCGAGTGCAAGCGTTCGGATAAGAAATTCCCGCTCAAATCGCCGGAAATCTGCGCGCAGGTCGGCTCTTTTCTTCAGGAAAGCTTCCCTCACCTGCGCGTGGACGTAAACGAGCCGGAATTCACCGTGCGCGTTGAGATCCGCGACTACGCGGCCTATGTGCACGGCAACTCCCTGCGCGGCGCGGGAGGAATCCCCGTCGGCACGGGCGGCAAAGCCGCGGTGCTCATCAGCGGCGGGATCGACAGCCCCGTGGCCTCCTGGATGATGGCCCGGCGCGGCGTGGAGCTGACGGCGGTGCATTTCGCCAGCCCGCCCTACACCAGCGAGCGCGCGGAACAGAAGGTCGCCGATCTTTTGCGGAAAGTCGGAGAATACGCGGGGCGCATGACGATGTTCACCGTGCCGTTCGCAAAGATTCAGGAAGAGATCATGGCGAAATGCCCCGAGGAATATTTTACGGTCATTATGCGAAGGATGATGATGCGCGCGGCGGAAACGATCGCGCGCGAACAGGAATGCGGCGCGCTGATCACCGGCGAAAGCCTGGGGCAGGTCGCCAGCCAGACGCTGCAGGCCATCGCCTGCACGGACGCCGTGGCCTCGATGCCCGTTTTCCGCCCGCTCATCGGTATGGATAAGGTGGACATCATCGCGCTCGCGCGCCGTATCGACACCTACGACCTCTCCATCCTGCCATACGAGGACTGCTGTACGGTGTTCACGCCGCGCCATCCGCGCACCCGGCCCGTGCTGAAATTCGTGGAGCACGCCGAGGAGAAGCTGGACGTCCCGGCGCTTCTGGACGACTGTCTGAACCGGGTGAAAACGACAAGAATCGAGCCCGGACGTTAAACGCCTATTGATAAACAAGGGGATATTTTTATGAACGCTGAAATTATTTCCGTCGGAACGGAACTCCTTCTGGGTCACACCGTCAACACGGACGCGTCCTTCGTGGCGCGCGAGCTTTCGAACGTGGGCATCGGCCTGCTGTACGCCTGCACCGTCGGGGATAACCCCGAACGTCTGCGCGACGCGCTCGAGACCGCCCTGAAGCGCAGCGACATCGTCATCACCACCGGGGGACTCGGTCCCACGGGCGACGACCTGACTAAAGAAACCATCGCTTCCGCCGCAGGCAAAAAGCTGGTGATGGACAAAACCAGCATGGAGCGCATCCGGCAGTATTTCCAGGGCCGCACGCTCGGCGAGACGCAGAAAAAGCAGGCCATGCTGCCGGAAGGCTGCACGGTCTTCCCGAACGACAACGGCACCGCGCCCGGCTGCGGCTTCCGCACGGACGCCGGCAAGCTGGTCGCAATGCTCCCCGGCCCGCCGTCGGAGCTGATCCCCATGCTGAAAAACTACGCCGTGCCGTTTCTCGCGGGCGGCGGGCAGGCGGCCATCGTTTCCCGCATGGTGCACGTGTTCGGCCTTGGCGAGGGCTACGTTGCCGAGCAGATCGAAGACCTCTGCGCCTGCCCGAATCCGACCTCCGCGACATACGCGAAGGACGGCGAGATGTTCGTGCGGGTGACCGCCCGCGCCGAAAGTGCGGAAAAAGCCGCCGCAATGTGCGAACCGGTCGTGGCTGAGCTCAAAAAACGCCTGGGCGACTATGTCTACAGCGTGGATATAGAAAGCCTCGAAGAGACCGTCGTACGCCTTCTGACCGAAAAGCATCTGACCGTCGCGACGGCGGAATCCTGCACCGGCGGGCTCGTGGCGAAACGCATCACCGACATTCCCGGTTCCTCCGCGGTGTTCCACATGGGCACCGTCACGTACGCGAACGAGGTCAAAACGAAGCTGCTCAGCGTGCCGGAGGATATTCTGCGGCAGTACGGCGCGGTCAGTCCGCAGGTTGCCCGTCTGATGGCGGAGGGGATCGGAAAGCTTTCCGGCGCGGATTTCGGCATTGGCATCACGGGCATCGCGGGCCCGGACGGCGGCACGCCGGAAAAGCCGGTCGGCCTTGTGTACCTCGCACTCTTCGACGGGGAAAAGACCTATGTGCGCGAGATGCGCGGCAGCACTCACAAGGGGCGCGGCTATCTGCGCTTTCTGGCGGCGTCGAACGCGCTCGACATGGTGCGGCGCCGGGTGCTGAACCTCGGCGGACTGGAGGAAGCCGCCTATTCTCACGAAAGGTGCCGGGGATAATTTCCCCGGCCAATGGAGGAATCTCAGTTGGACGCAGGAATCCTGTTCTACCTTGCCCACAGAACCTCCGCTTGCCAGCGGACCATCGCCCGCGCATGCGGCTTTTTCGGCGTGGACGCGGGCTGCATCTCCGTCTGTGCCAGACCGCAGAACCTGAACGGCTGCCTTTCCAACCTTCTGAAGGATAAAACGATCGTCTTTGCGGTCGGCGCTTCCGAGGAAAAGCGGCCGGATTGCGCCGCGCCGATTTTCAGGACTCTCCGCGTGCCGCTCGACCGTCTCGGCGAGCCGAAAGGGATCATGAAGCTGCGCGGCGCGGAACAGACCGGGTATCTCGTGGAAAGCGTCAACCAGGCCATCGTCATTCTGCCGGACGACCCGTACGAGATTCTGCAGATGCTCCCCGGGATGTTCGACCGGCTGAAAGCAAAATTTTCGCTGGAGGGCGAATTCCCGAAAGAAGATCGCCCGGATTACGAAAAGCTGGCGCAGTGTCTGCGCGATCAAGCCCCGCCGGTCAGCGCGGCGGAAAAATGAGGCTCGCTCCGGCGGGAGGGGATGGGTAAACTCCCGCATAGCAAGAGGAATCCCCGTCCGCTCCAGGCTGGGCCAGTCTGGGGCGGGCGGGGATTTTTATATGGAAAATGCAGGCGGCGTTTTCATCCGCGGAAGCCTTGTCTTAAACTGTCCCGCCAAAAGCGGCCAATAGTTTCATATCGCGCCGAATGGCGGCCAAAACCGGCTGTACCGGTTAGGATTTGCCTGTCGCCTGCGTGAGTTTGACGGTCGCCGTGAACGTCTGTCCCGTCAGCGGGCGCGAGACGCTGAGCGTTACGGTATCGCCCGGCTTCTTGGCGGTCACGACCGCGGTGATGGAGCTTTCGCTGGAAACGGTTTTGCCGTCGATCTTCGTAATGATGTCGCCCTTCTGGATCCCCGCGGCGGAAACATAGCTGCTGCTGACGGAAGCGATATACATCCCGGTAGGCATATTGTAGAAGCGGGCCGTCATGCTGTCGAGGTACTGCCCCGTGATGCCGAGCGCCGCGCGGTCTTTCACGTAGCCGTACGCCTTCAGCTCGCTGATGATGGGCTGAACGGTGTTGACCGGAATGGCGAAGCCGAGTCCCTCATAGCCGGTCGCAACGATTTTCGAGGAGTTGATGCCGACGACCTGGCCCTTCATGTTGACAAGCGCGCCGCCCGAGTTGCCGGGGTTGATGGCCGCGTCGGTCTGGATGCACTTCATGGTATAGCCGGTCTCGGAATTCGTGATCTCACGGTTCAGGGCGGAAACATAACCGACCGTCACGG
>JAEZRH010000043.1 GCA_023412845.1 Bacillota bacterium | reverse complement strand
GTGGAAGAGCGTGGAATCGGCTGCCAGCTTGCAAACAACAGCGCCTATATTTACGCTTCGTCGGAAGAGAATTTTGGAACGCTGAAAGAAGAGTACGAAACGGCCAGGGACCTTGGAATCGATTCGGAACTGCACGGAAGCTCGGAATTCCCGGAGGGCAGCTTCGGTTTGCTGGAATTCCGGAATCAGGCTGTTTTCCACCCGGTCAGATATGTTTGTGGGCTTGCGAAGGCGGCGGTCGCCGGCGGCGCAAAGATATTTTGCGGCACGAAAGCCATTAAAGTCGAATACGACGGGGAAAATCCGACGGTCTATTGCGAAAACGACATCGTCATACAGGCCAGGCACCTCGTTCAGGCCACGCAGTATCCCATCTATGACGGCCCGACTGTCTTCTTTACCCGTCTGTATGCGAAACGGGATTACGGCATAGCCGTATCGGCGGAAAAGGACTGGCCCGACGGCAGCTATATCAACACCGGAGAGCCCACCCGCTCCATCCGCACCCATGTGGAAAAGGGGGAGCGCGTTCTGATCGTCGTAGGCGAGAGCCATGCCACGGCGCGGGGCGAGGACAATACCGAGCTCCATTTTGAAAACCTCGCCCGTTTCGCCGAGCAGATCGCGGGGAAAAACAGGATCCTTGCCAAATGGTCGGCGCAGGATTACGACACGCCGGATCAGATCCCCTATATTGGCAGGCTTTCCGATCACTGCAATATCTATGTCGCCGCTGGCTTCAAGAAATGGGGCCTCACGACGGGCACGCTTGCGGGGAATATGATCTCGGAGATCATCGCCGGCGGCCATTGCTGCTACGAGGAAATATATTCCCGAAAACGCGGGGACTACTCCAGCTCCCTGGGCAAAACAATTTCGGAAGTTTTTGGCCCGGTCGGCGAGCTGATCAAGTCGAAGTTTGAAAAAACGGAAGGCCTGGAGAATCTGAAGCAGGGAGAAGGCCGCGTCATCAGCTTCGATGGGAGAAAAGCGGGCATATACCGGGATTATGACGACACGGTGACGGTCCTCGATATTTCCTGCACGCATATGACGACGGAGCTGAATTTCAATTCCGCAGAAAAAACATGGGACTGCCCGGCTCACGGCGGCAGATACGCAACGGACGGCAAGTTGCTTGAGGGGCCTCCCAAAAACCCGCTGGAAGTGCTTTATCGGGGGAAATTTTCGGAACTGCATCGATGATCGGGCCGCCCGAAAAAACTCCGGACGGCTTTCGGTATATCGAAGGGGCTGTTTTGCAACAGCCCCATTTCTATTTATGTACTTGTTCCCGGCGGAATCGGCTCCGTGTGGCGGTCCACATGGTGGACGGCGATCATCGAAAGCACGCCCAGCACCATCACGCCCGAGACGCACAGCCACGCGCCGCTGAAATCGACGCTTTTCAGGAGCCGGCCCATCAGCATGGGAGAAAGCGCGTTCCCGGTGCCCGAGATGATGGTGGTCAGTGAATTCACGCGGCCCAGGTGGGTCTGCGGCGTGCGCAGGGCCACGAAGGTATTGAGGTTGATGGTGACGAGGATTTCACCCAGCGTCAGGACGACCGACCCCGCATAAAACAGCAGCGGAACCTGGATGTTGACCGAGAACAGTAAAAATGAGGCCAGATAGAACAGGCCCCCAGCGGCAACGACGGGCGCGGGAGAGAAATTCCGCGTTGCGTGAGTGAAGACCGGCGTGCACAGAATAACGCAGACGGCGTTGATGCTCACGGTGAAGCTGTAAAGCAGAGGACCCCGGTCGCTGCCGAAAAGCCCGGCCGTCTGCAGCGGCAGCAGAAAGTTCCACTGCATATAGCACATGGAATACAGAAGCAGCGCCGCTGCAAACACCAGCAGCACGGGGGTGCCCCGCAGAACCTGCCAAAGGGACTGCGGCGGCGCATCGGACTGGGCGGAGCCCTTCGGCGAAGCGCCCCGCGGCGTCGCGGGAAGAAACAGCGCGGTGATCAGCGTCGCGGCAAGCGTCGTGAGCGCATCCAGCACGAAAAGCAGCGAAAGATTGCGAAACAGCAGACCGGCAAGAACAGGACCAATGGTGAAGCCCAGATTCAGGCCAAGGTAGTTGAGCGAATAGGCGGAATTTATTTTTTCCGCCGGCGTGATGGCGGCCACAATGCTGTTGAAAGCCGGAGACGCGCCCGAATACAGACAGGCGGCGAGCGCGATGAGCATCGCCGTGGCAAGCGAAGGACTCAGGCACGCGCATACAAGGTAGAGGAGCGCGCCCAGCGTATTAAACAGAAGCACCACGCGTTTGCCGCCCATCCGGTCGCAAAGCCATCCGCCCAGTATGATAAACGGCGGCTGCACGGTGACGAACAGCGTTGTGAAAAGGCCCGCCTGCTCCTTGGAAAGACCCAGCCGTACGGTCAGGATCAGCGTGAGAAGCGGGATGACGACGTTGCCCATGTTGTTGACAACGCGCGACAGAAACAGGACGTAGTCGCCCCGGGGCAGCCCGCGGTAAATGGAAAACAGCTTTTGAAACATGGGGATCCTCCGTCCGCGCCCGTATAGGGGCTGCCCGACCATTATATCACCGCGCTCACCGCAAGGTCAATCCGGGAACGGCAGGAGCTGTCCGCACGGGTTCCGAAGCCGGTACCTTACCGCGAAATCCTCCGCGCTGATCGGGGGCATAAAAGACGGGCAGCCGCTGACTGGCCGCCCGTCCCTTGACCCTCCCGCAATCCCCGTTATACATGGATTTGCATGCCGGGATATTGTGCTCCGCCTTACGAAGTATTATAATGATACGGAAGAGGCGGGACCGTCCCGGAGATTCCGCATTTATCCGGCAGGAAATCGGTGGGGCTGCCGTCCGGGAAAGCAAAGAGGCCCTGTGTGAGCAGGGCCTCTTTCAGGCACACGCCGGCGCAGATTCTGCATAAGACGGAGAAAAAAGCGGAGACTTCGCTTTGGGGGCCGCTGAGGCGTTCCGACCGAATCCTCGCGGCCGCCCGACCAATCGTTTTACCGGACGGGGGGACTATTATGAAAAAACTGATTCTCGTGACATCGCCGCCGGCGTGCGGAAAAACCTATGTCTCCAAGCAGCTTGCCACGGCCCTGAGGCATGTCGTTTATCTTGATAAAGACACATTGATTCCGTTGTCGAAACAGATTTTTGCCGTTGCGGGGCAGGAATACAACAGAAGCTCCGAGTTCTTTTATAAAAACATCAGGGATTATGAATACGAAACGATCGTGGATCTTGCGTTGGAGGCGCTGACTTACGACGATATCGTGTTGATCAATGCGCCGTTTACGAGAGAAATACGCGATACGGACTACGTCGGCGGGCTGAAAGCAAAATTAAAGGAAAAAAGCGCGTCCCTGGTGGTCATTTGGGTGGAAACCTCCATAGAGGTCTGCCGGCAAAGGATGCTGGCGAGAAATTCCGACCGGGATACGTGGAAGCTTGCGCACTGGGACGAGTATATTTCAAAGTGCGATTTTACGGTTCCGGTCGCGTTGGATGATCCCAACGTCAAAGACGACCTGATCCTGTTCAGAAATTCTTCCGACGAGGAATTCAGGGCGTCGTTAAAACAGACGGTCGGGCTTCTGGAACAAACCTGAAGAGATCCGCCCCCCGCGGTCCCGGGCCGCCATCCTGCGCCTCCATAGCGGCGACCGGGAATCACGCGCCGGAGCCCGCTTTTCTGATCGTAAAGTTATCCTCAAGCAATACCCAGTTCTGCGGGAAGGGGTAGCCCAGGGCCCAATAGCTGATCCCCTGCAGACCGTAGCTTTTCACCGTATCGAATTTAGCCTGGGCGCTGCGGGCATCCTCAAACCATACTTCGTGGTTCCTGCCCTGTTCATCCGTATACCGGAAGAAAGGAGCCTGGGCGACGGAATCGTACCGGATCACGGCTCCGTAGTCCGTGGCTCTTGTGACGGCCTCCTGGCAGCTGATCGTTTCGGCTTCCTGTCCCTCGACATGCGGCAGCAGCCAATCCCTGGCGTAGATCTGGAAGCCGAAATAGATTTTATCTCTGGGGATAACGGTGACGGCATAGTCGAGCACCAGCCTGATTTGATCCAAAGGGGAAATCGCCTGGGGCGGCCCTTTTCGAAATCCCCATTCATAAGTCATCAGAATCACGAAATCGACGATCCTGCCATGCGCCGCGTAGTCGTGCGCCTCATACAGCAAGCCGCTTTGCTGCGCACTCGTTTTCGGCGCGAGCGCCGTGGACACAAAAAAGCCTTCCGCATGCAGACGGTCCACCGTGCGCTGAAGAAACCGGTTGTATGCTTCCCGGTCGGAAGGGAGTACATTTTCAAGATCGATATTCAATCCCCGGTATCCTTTTTCTTTCATCAGGCGGATAATTTCCGTCAGCAGGCGATCTATCAGCTGCGGGTCGTTCAGCAGCATGGATGCAAGGTTTTCGCCCCGGGACGTCGAGGTGAAATTGGTGATGGCCATCATGGGGATCGCATTTTCTTCCTTGGCGGCCTGTATGGCGGGCTCATCGTCGATAGACTGAAGGGTGCCGTCTTCCTTGATCAGGTACGCAAACGGGCTCAGGTATGTCAGATATCTGCCGTCTTCCCGGATGATGGGAACGGCGGCTTCCCCATAGGTATAAATATAGCCGTTCACGCTGACGGCAGGCCTCGCTTTGCGGGGGATTACCAATATGGTCCCCGGATGGATCAGGTTCGGGTTGCGGATCCTGTTGACGGTTATGAGGGATTGCAGCGAAACGCCGTATCTTTGCGAAATCTTCCATAGCGTTTCTCCGGGCTGAACACGGTGCCGAAGGGCGGGAAGGTACAGCACCATGCCCGGAGCTATTCTGTCCGGCTCTGGTATGGGGTTATTCTGCAGGATATTCTGGACTGTTGTTCCATATGTTTGAGCGATTTCCCACAAGGTATCCCCGGGTTTTACGGTATAGAACAAATCTTCGCTTGGGATGATCAGCGCCAGCCCGATGACAAGCCGGTCGGGGTTGGGCAGCTCGTTGACCGCTTCGATTTCCGCCAGGGGGACATGATATG
>JAEZRH010000006.1 GCA_023412845.1 Bacillota bacterium | reverse complement strand
AAACCCCCCCCCCCCCCCCCCCAACCCGCCCCCCCGGCGCGGCTTGCTGTTGTGTCCCGGGGGGCGACAGTGTCTCATCATCCGCGGTCTTGGATGGGAAGGCTTCAGGGCGAAGGAGGAATCAAGTGGAATTAAATAGATAATATTACCATAAAAAGCAACAATCTATTGATTTTGTTGCTTTCCAGATTTAAATAAATCACCAGATTTAAAATTATAATAGCATTTTTGCAAAAGTGCGTCAAGATAGTGGCGAAACATGTCGAAACTGATAAAATACGGATACGGTAAGTCGAGTTATTCGCTATAATTGCACAATTGAATACAACTCATCTTTTTGGTCCTGATTGATTCCGATATAACGCAGCGTGATCGCAGAAGATCCGTGATTGAACGTATCCATAATAAGTCCAATGTTATATTTGGATATTTTATAAGTCCAATAGCCCCATGTTTTTCGGAGCGTATGTGTGCCTACATTCTCGATCCCCAGCGCGTCGGCCGCTTCTTTCAGCTTTTTGTAGACGTGGATCCGCCCGAGGTGGCCCCCTTTTTGGCTGAAGAACAGATAATCTCCGGATGCAAGCCCCTGCCCTTTCACATAAGCGTTCAGGCATTTTCGGAGCGTTTCATTCAGTTTGATACGTTTTTCTTTGCCGGTCTTCTGTTCCCTGACGGTAAGGTGTTCCCGGAATGTCCCTTTCTCGCTGTAAACATCCGATACCCGAAGCGGCAAAATGTCGCTGATCCGCAGGCCGGTGTTGATACCGAATTTAAAAATCAAGCCGTATTTCGGGTGGATACCGTTTAGATAATTGTAAAGCTGCTTGATTTTCGCCTTGTCGCGAATAGGTTCCACTGTCATGCTTTCATCTACTCCCATAAAATGAAACTTTTTATTAATATATTATAAGGAATAGCAGCTATCTGAAAACATATAAAACAAGAATATAAATTAAAAAGTAAAGATTTGTGCTGTATTTATTGAGAAATTCATGATATTAAAAAGCAACAAAATCAATAGATTGTTGCTTTTAATATATACATCATATATGCCGGTCATCGGGATGCTTAACCTGGATGCCGCAGCCGTGATCCATCCATCCCGGAATCCGATAAAAACATCTTGGATCATGTTTGCAATTGACCCGCACAGACGTCGGACAGACCATCGTTAAGAACCGGTCCGCAGAAGAACTTTATCCCGCAGTTTGCCGGAAGATCCATTGTTTTATGGACAAAAACAAGCTCGAAAAACCGTCTGACTTTTGGCGGCCGCATAGGGGGTAAAACCAAATGTCGTCTGCTTTTTACGAAGGAAACGATATCAAAACAATCATCCGGTTTTTTTCTGCGGATCAGATCAAACACATGTTGAACGTGGAAAGGCTTGTCGATTCCATGACGAAAGAGCTCCTCTGCAATGGCATCGATACGGGACTGTCTGAGGAGAATTCAGAGTCGTATCAATATTTTGGAAGAGCGGCCTTCTATCACGATATTGGGAAAGTGTACGTTCCGCCGGAGATCCTTTGTAAACCGGGCAAGCTTACACAGGAAGAAGTCCGCATGATGCACAGACATACGGTGGCCGCCGGGGACCTGTTCCGCCGGATCAGCGACGGGGAGATCCGCGGCATGCCCGGACCGCTTATTCCTTTTGCCCGGGACTGCGCGCTTTATCATCATGAATGGTGGAACGGGGAGGGCTATCCGTTTGGGATCAGCCGGGAACATATCCCGCTTGTCGCGCGGATTACTTCGATATGCGACGCTTACGATGCCATAATAAGCGACCGGGTCTACCGGAAAGCGAATTCCCATGCCTTCGCCCGCCGCGAGATTGAAAAAAATGCAGGAACCCAATTCGACCCGATGCTGACGGAGATTTTTCTGGACCATGAGGCCGAAATCATAGGTGTGCTGAAAAAAACGGCCATTAACGGCGTTCCTTCACATTGAAAAAGCGAGAATCCCCGGACTGTCCATAAGGGCCGTCGCGACGATTTGCATGAGACCCAAAAGACCGCACCGGGCGCCAGCTTTTCAGCTGCCCGATGCGGTCTTTTTCCCGCCGGATATCCGTCGATCCGGCGTCCTTCTATTTGACAATGCGGACGGTCCCTTCCCTGCGCGGCTGGGGAGGGGTCTCCTTTTTGATATAGCCGATTGCGGCGGAGGAGCAGATGACGTGCTCTTTTGGGATCCCGATCTCGAAGAGAAAATCACGCACTCCGGCATCGCTGCGCAGCCAGTGCAGATGGTTGATATAGCAGCTGCCCAGACCCAGCGACTGCGCCGACAGAAAAATGTTTTCAAGAGCCAGCGAACAGTCGGCCATCGCATTTTCATAGTTCGGCCGGTTCGATGCAATGATGGAGTCGGGGCGTGGTAATAAAAATTGAAGCCTTCTTTTTGCGAGGAAGCTTTCATTCCAAGTTTTCCCGGGTAGTCGTCGTCCGGGACCCAGCGTTGGAATCCTTCCTTCACCAGCTCGTTCAGCTCCAGCAGCTTTTCCTTATTTTGTACGGCGGTAAACAGCCAGGTCTGACTGTTTCCGCCGCTGGGTGCCCAGACAGCGGCGCCGAGCAAAGCATCAAGCTGCTCTGGTTCGATCTGCCGGTCAAGAAAGCTGCGGGTACTCCTGCGCGCGTGGATGCAGTCGAGCACTTCGTTTTGAATCATGTTTTTCCCCATCTGAAGCCTCCGTCAGCCTTCAAGGCTGTTGTAAAATACCGTTTGCCCGACCGGCTTCCTGTCGGAGTGGCGCTGCGCGTTCGGGCCCGCGCCCACCCCCGGATACCCCGTGGGAAACAGCGCGACAGGGACGATGTTTTCAGGAAGAGAGAATTCTTTTATGATCGCCGCGGGGTCGAAAGAGCCGACCCACGTCGTTCCAAGGCCAAGGTCTGCGGCTTCCAGCATCAGATGGGTCCCGACGATGCTGGCGTCGATATCGCCGAATTCCTTGCCGTCGTAGCCGCGCTTCCAGCTTTCTTTGCTGTCGTAGCAGACAAGCAGGGCCAAAGGCGCGCTAAAATGGTACCGGGTACATTTTTTTAACTTTTCAAGCGCCTCTTCGCTTTCCAGCACAAGAATCCGCTGCGGCTGATTGTTGCAGGCGGTCGGGGCGAGCCGGCCGGCTTGCAGTATGAGGTCTACTTTTTCTTTTTCCACTTTTCGAGGGCTGAATTGACGCAGGGAATACCTTTGTTTTGCTAGCTCCACAAACTCCATAAAAAAACTCCGCCTTTCATCAAAAATCTGTTTTTGGAATGTATATGCGGTGGACGTGCTTTACTTTTTATGAGCGATCCACTATACTAAGTATATTTTCATGGAAACAAATTTACAAGCGCGCACATTTTTGTGCCTTGAACAGGAGACTTTTATGCCGGAGAAAACGGATAGGACAAATCCCGTACAGAACCAAAAGTGCGCCGTGGTGCGGGCGCTGGAAATTATCGGCGGAAAATGGAGGCTGCCGATCATCTGGCAGCTTTCCTCGCAGGAAAGCATGCGGTACAACGAGCTGAAGCGGCATCTCGACGGAATTACCAATATTATGCTTACAAGGTCCCTGCGGGGCCTTGAAGAAAACGGGCTGGTTCGCCGGATGGAATACAGCCGGATACCTCCCCGCGTGGAGTACTCTCTTACCGAAAGCTGTAAGAAACTGCTTCCGGCGCTGGAGATCATCAACGAATGGGGCAAGGAGCAGATCCCGGATTCTTCCTGCAAAGACAAGGGACGAACCGGCTGAATTTTCAGGCGGATCGGAAGCCGTGCCGGTTTGAGGCGGATCCCGGGGCGCGCCGCGCAATATTCCGGTTGCGGGGAACTGCCGCGCGATCAAGCGCCGCCAATCTCACGACGATGAACAGGGGAGCCGCCATGCGGGCAAAGCAAACCCGCGCAGATACCGGTCGAACCGATAGCTGCACGGGTTTTTGACTGTCATCCGCAAGGGCAAACGGTGCTTTGCGCTTTACGGCTGTTTGCCGATATAGGCGAGGATGCCGCCGTCGACATACAGAACATGTCCGTTTACAAAATTGCTGGCGTCGCTGGCGAGGAACACGGCGGGGCCCATCAGGTCGTCCGTTTTTCCCCAGCGGGCGGCGGGGGTCTTTGAGATGATGAATTTGTTGAACGGATGCTCCGGCGTGCGCAGCGGAGCCGTCTGCGGGGTCTCGATGTAGCCGGGTCCGATGCCGTTGCATTGGATGTTGTACTGCCCGTACTCGGAAGCGATGTTCCGCGTGAGCATCTTGAGGCCGCCTTTGGCCGCCGCATAAGCGGAGACCGTCTCGCGCCCCAGCTCGCTCATCATGCTGCAGATGTTGATGATCTTGCCGTGGCCCTTTTTGATCATGTCGGGGATAACGGCCTTGGAGACGATGAAAGGCGCGTTCAGGTCTACGTCGATGACCTGACGGAATTCGGAGGCTTTCATCTCCAGCATGGGGATGCGCTTGATGATACCGGCGTTGTTGACGAGGATGTCGATGACGCCGACCTCCTGCCTGACCGTGGCGATGAACTTCTGCACGGCCTCCTCGTCGGTGACGTCGCAGACGTAGCCGTGAGCCTCGATGCCGCGCTCCTTGTAGGCCGCGAGACCTTTTTCCACGAGCTCGGGCTTGATGTCGTTGAAGACGATGGTCGCGCCGGCGGACGCAAATGCCGTGGCGATGGCCATGCCGATGCCGTAGGATGCGCCCGTGACCAGCGCTACCTTGCCCTTCAGGGAAAACGAATCCAGAATTTCCATCATAGTGCTTCCTTTCTTTCAATGATTCATTGTGCCTGCGGGAGATGTTATTGACTCTCCCGCCAAAACACGCCATCGGTCTGCTGCGGGCTGAACGGCGGGGCGAAACGGCTGTGCCCGCGCCGCTCAGCGCAGCGACGTGGTGGGAATGTTGTCCATATCGTCGAACGCCTGGTTTTCTCCGCCCATCGCCCAGATAAAGCTGTAGCTCGAGGTGCCGGCGCCTGCGTGGATGCTCCACGAGGGATTAATGACGGCCTGCCCGTTCTGCATGACGACGTGCCTTGTCTCGGTCGGTTCGCCCATCAGATGGAACACGACGTTTCCTTCGGGGATATCGAAGTAGGTGTAGACTTCCATCCGGCGTTCGTGCGTGTGTGCGGGGATGGTGTTCCAGACGCTGCCCGGGGAAAGCTCCGTGAGGCCCATTGAGAGCTGGCAGGTCTTGAGCACATCCGGGTGAATGAACTGGTTGATGACCCGCTTGTTGGCGGTCTCCACAGAGCCGAGCGGCCGCTTGGCGGCTTGGGCGATGGTGATCAGCCGCGTCTCGTAGGCGCAATGAGCCGGCGCGGAAACCATATAAAATTTGGCGGGGGCCGCGGCGTCGTCGCTCGCGAATTCGACTTGCTTCGTGCCCTGCGTGACATACAGGCAATCCTTGTGCCCGAGCGGATAGACGGTGCCGTCCGCCGTGATGCGGCCGCTGCCGCCGAGGTTGAAGATGCCGATCTCGCGCCGCTCCAGGAAGAAACGGGTGCCGAAGTTCTTCCATACATCCAGCCCGTCGTCGAGCGGCAGGGCCTTCTTGACCGGCATGCAGCCGAGCACGACCATGCGGTCCACATAGCTGTAGACCGAAACGACGCGGTCCGGCTGGTACAGATTTTCGATGAGGAATTCCCGGCGCACCTCTTCGGTGGTGTAACGCTTGAAATCCCTCTGGTTGACGGAATAACGGATATCCATGCTTGAAATCTCCTTGCAGCCTTGCCCCGCGCTTCCGGAAAGCGGGGGAACAGTTAAAATCCAACGATGTTTCGCCTTCCGGCACAGGGAAAATGCTATATTTCAAGTATAACATCTTGTATATGCAAATTCTTTGCAATTTTTATGCGAATATTTGCAAAAGTTGAACCGCCGGTGTAAACTGTAGACCGTACGGAAAATGCCGTTCGGAGGAGAGGGCGCTCCATGAAAAGCTACGACAACTGCAAAATGGCGGTACAGGACTGCATCGCGGGCAGAAAATTCACCGTCGCCTACCTGTACAATGAAGAAAAGACCATGGAAATGCACATCCACAATTGCTATGAAATCTATTACTCCATCTCAGGCGGCAAGCATTTTCTCATCGGCGACAAATGCTACGACGTGGAGCCCGGGGATGCGTTTGTCATCAACCAGTACGAGACCCACTACGTCACGCCGAAGGACACCGAGGCACACGAACGTATAGTCGTCTCCATTTATCCCGATTTTCTCGCTTCGCTGTCGACCCCAGAGACGGACCTCGCCGCCTGCTTCCACGACCGCGCGGGTGCCGCAAGAAACCGCATCCGGCTTGACAAAGAGAGCCGGCAGCGCCTTGTCTTTTACACGCGGAAGATCACGAGCGCGTCCGGCTTCGGTGCCGATCTGATCGAAAGCACCACCTTTGTGGAGCTGATGGTGATGCTGAACCGCAGATTTCTTGAAGAGCGCCGGCCCGCGGCCGCCCTTCAGTACCAATACAACAGTCTGGTGATGGAACTGATGGAGTACATCAACGCAAACATCCGGGAAAAGCTGACGGTCAGATTCCTGGCGGAGCACTTTTTCGTCAGTGAATCGTACCTTTGCCGCGCTTTCCGGCTGGAGACGGGCACCACCATCAATAAATACATCACGGCCCGCCGCATCAGCATCGCCAAGGCGCTGCTGATGAACGGCGCCAGCGTGGCGGAAGCTTGCGAGGGCAGCGGATTCAACGACTATGTAAACTTTGTAAAGAGCTTTACCAGCAAGGTCGGCATGCCGCCCAAACGGTTTTCCAAATACAGCTCGAACTGAGAAGCGGGCACAGGCAAAAAAACAGCTGAAGAAAAGCGGCGCGGGCGAAGCGGCTCGCAGGTTTCCCGCATTTTTCTTCAGCAAAACGGCTGCAAAATTTTTATGTGCCCGGGGCCATGCGGCCCGGGTTTTAATTGTTGGCGTCAAGTTCGGCCAGCGGGGTCTGTTTGTGGGTTTCAGCAACGAAATACTGCGGGTGCGTGGCAAGTATTTTATCATACTCGTTTTTGATGCAGTCCAGATGCTTCTCCAGAACGCGCTTCATCTCTTCCGCGGCGCCTGATTTCGCCGCGCGCAGGACCTGCCCGTGCTGGTCGAGGATCTGCCAGTTCAGCCCCTCGACGCCGGTCGTCAGAAACCGGAACCGGTTATATTGGGACGATATCATATTGATCGTTTTCCACGCCAGATTTTTGCCCGCCGTTTCAAAGACCAAACGGTGGAAATTGTTGTCCTGGGCAAAAAATTCCTTCCTTGCATCCATCATAAGAGCTTTTTTTTGCAGTCCGACGATATATTCCATGGCGTCCGTTACCAGAGGCCCCTTGTATTTGATAAAATCGTCCACCGAGGCGAGCTCCAGGGTTTCACGGATGAAACGTTCTTCTTCGATCTGCCGTAAGGATAATTTGGAAACGACGGTCCCCGACTGCGGGTAGATGTGGACAAGATTTTCCTTCTGCAGCCGCATCATCGCTTCGCGCGCCGGCGTGCGGCCCACCTGATACCTGTCCGCAATCTTCCGGACGCTCAGAGCGGCTCCGGGTTCCAGCGAAAGGTCCATGATGTCTTTGCGTATTTGCTGATAGGTCACGTCGTACAGCAGACCGTCCTGTTCCATGAATAATACCTAACCTCTGTCAACTCTTTGATGGGCGAAGATATCCATCACGCTTCCGTACACTTCCCGCGAATAGTTTTCATTATAGCTGTAAAGGAGAAGCACGTCAAGCAGGGAGGGGGAAAAGGGGACCCGGCAGAGCGCTTTCGTAAAGGCCATGCCGGCGATCTCCCCCAAAGCGCGGATTGTGGAGTCGTTCTCGAACCCGAAGATTTTCCAAAGCCGGATCTTTTCCGTGCGGGTATAGATTTCGTCCTTATGCCGCTCTTCGACAAAGTGGAAAAGCTCGTGCCCGAGAAGAATGCTGTAGACCTCGGATTCCGTGGGCAGCAGGGCGGCCTCTTCAGGCGGCAGGCCGGCGAGCACGCCGCCGTATTTTCTTAAAGGCTCCTTCATGACCGTGATCCCGTCCGGCGGGGTGAAACTGGCGAACAGGACCCTTTTTTCCGTCATGGGCACATCGCCGGATGCGACACGCAGGCCGAAAAAAGACGGAAGCTCGTCAGGAGTACGCGCGCCCGTTTCGCCAGCGATCCGCTCCGCATACTCCTGACCGCAGTGAGTGGATTTTGCGATCATTTCGGATTTTCGCTCCGGCGTGACCCGGTCCCGCAGGATATCACGGGAAAAGAGGTACGCCCCCCAGCTTTCGTCGTCCACTTCGCGCAGAGCCGACGCCATCTGCGCAAGAGTTGGGCGATCATTCTTTGACAGTTCCATTTTCGTATCCGGCCTTTCCGCACTTTTTCGGGCGCTTTGCCGCGAGAGGAACCGGGACCGCGGATCAGGTCTGCTTCATGTTGGCCGCCATCACGATGATCTCGTCCTCCGGGTCCATCGCCGAGGTTTCAATCTCCATCAGCAGGGCCAGCTGGCTGAACTCCGTGGCCGAAAAGTCCATGACGCGGGCGCCCATGCACAGGTAGTAGTCCGGCCGGGCGATCATTTCGCTCTGATAGACGGCCATTTCTTCCCAGAGCCGTTTGACCTCTTCCTGGTAGTCCTTTACCTTGGCCTTGGAGACCATGGCATAGCCGCGCTGCACCTTGATAAAGCCCTTGCTGTCGACGATCCGCACGGGGGCGGGCCGGCCGGGCTGTTCCGCTGCAGCGCCGAATACAAAGAAATGATCCGTCTTTTCCAGAAGCCGCGTGTTTTCCACGGCGGTGCGCATGTCGGCCGCCGCCAGCTCGCGCGCTTCCGATTCGCAGCATTTCTGCAGCAGGTCGGTGGTCTTGACTTCCGTCGAGCCGGTCGCGATGGCGGTGACCTTCGAGGTCTGCAAATCGATCTCGATATGGATTTCCACGCTGTCGGGGGAGGCGCCGCTCTCGACGGCTTTGTTCATCGCCTCCGCCTTGATGCTGCGGATGTCTTCTTTGGTCGGCGAAGGAATGATGCGTTCGACCACGTCGCGCACCATGGAAAGCGCGACGCCGATGGAGGAAATGACCTCGGCATTTTTGGGGATGCTGTATTTCAACCCCATTTTCCTGGCGAAATAGACGATCAGCACGGAGGCGCCACCGCCGACGCCCACGAGCGAGATCTGGTCTTTTTCCAGCTTGTATTTTTCGGCGAGAGCCAGAATGACCGGCTCGATCTTGGCGTATGATTTCTCCATGATCTGGTTGGCAATGTCGTCGACGGTCGTTCCGCAGTAGTCCGCCAGCGCCTGCATCGCCTTTCGGGAGGCCTCCGGGTTGCCGTAGGAGAAATCCTCCGGCTTCACGAGCCCCAGTACGTTGGCCGCGCAGGTGTTGGTGATCGTCACGCGTTCGCCGCCCGCCAGCCGGATCGCCACATAATCGTCCGGGTCCCCCGGCTTCGGCGAAAAGAACTCGACCTTGGGGTCGACGATGTCTTCCGGCTGCTTGAAAATGGAGTAGTCCATTCCGGCGATGTGCGCGGAACGGGGGCCGACGTCCACGATTCCGTCCTTATTGGCGCGCACCATGGAACCGCCCGCCACGCCGAGCACCCGGACGTCCAGAGAGTTGATATAGGTAGGGTGCCCGCCCACGATGGAATAGTCGATGGCCGGCCGCCCGTTTTTGATGACGCCGATGTTTGTCGTCGTGCCGCCCACCTCGAAGTATACGCCGTTGGAAGCGCGCAGATAGAGCAGCGCGCCCATGACCGACGCCGCCGGGCCGGAAAGCATGGTCAGCACCGGGCGCCTCTTCATTTCCTTGATCTCCATCACGCCGCCGTCTCCGCGCATGATCATCAGCGGCACGCCGACGCCCGCCTCGCGCACGGAAGCCTCCGTGGAAGTGGCGGTGTCCAGCATTTTAGGCAGGATGCTCGCGTTGATGGCGGCGGTGCGCGTCCTGCGCGTCAGGCCGTACAGCTTGGTGATGTCGGATGCCATGGTGGTGGGGATATTTTTTTCGTCGGCCGCTTTGTACACGAATTCTTCCGGACCGCAGTCGTCCACGCCGAAAGCCATGGAGGAGACGATCACCTGGGCACCCTGCTTCTGCAACTCGTGGACCGTCTGCTCGGCGGTTTCCTTTGTCAGTTGTTTGGTGTTGATAAACGCGTTGAGGATTTTGATCTTTTTGCGGTTGCCCAGGTCGATGTCGTCCAGACGCGTCTGCCTTTTGGCCAGAAAGCCCTCAAAGCCGCCTTTTGCCATGCCGATCACGCCGACGTTGGCAACGTCGCCTTCGATGAGGGCGTTGGTCGCCTGCGTGGTGCTGTGGGCCACAAAGATAACGTCCTCCGGACGAATGTTGTTTTCCTTTAAACAATTGACAAACGATTTTACTACGCCTGCGGCAACGCCTCTCGGGTCATCGTGGGTCGTTTTTACCGATGATTTTCCGATGATTTCATGTGTCAAATTGTCGATCGCTACTGCTTTGGTATAGGTACCGCCTACGTCGATACCCATTCTAACGGATCTCGCCACGAATCATCCCATCCTTTTTCATCCTAGGGTTTCAAATAAAAGGGCAGGCGTCTATGAATGATCATTCATGTAAGCCTGCCCGCTTGCACCTGTATAGCCGCATTCCGCGTTCTGTGCCGGAAAATCCGGCCATTTCTTGATTTTATGGATCAGCGGGTTTCGCTAACGGCAAAGAATTGCCGCATCAATGGACAAGGCCGCCGTACAGGAAATAGATCGAAATGCAAAGGATCGCGCCGACGATCCACCCGGTCGGAATGGACATCTTCATGTAATCGCGGGGGCTGACCTTCGTATAGCCGAAGCCCCAGGCAACCCAGGAC
>JAEZRH010000174.1 GCA_023412845.1 Bacillota bacterium | reverse complement strand
GTGCGGGGGCTCGCCGCGGCGTGCGCTCCTTTTCAGCTGCGGCAGTAACGGCAGCGCGGCCGGAAGGCACAGCAGGAACGACAGGACGTCCGCAGCGGACTGCCCAAGCTGTACTCCCAGGAATCCGAGGAAACGCGGAAGGATCAGGATCGCGGGCAGAAAACAGATTCCCTGCCGCATGGCGGCGATCAGCGAAGCGCGCTTCGTGCGCCCGATGGACTGGAACATCATGTTGGACAAAACCACAAACGTCTGGAACGGAGCTGTCACGCACTGCGCGCGGAGCGCCAGCGTCCCGTCCGCGATCACGCGGGCATCGCCGCGGCGGAACAGCGCGACGATCTGCGGCGCGAACAGAAATGCCGCGGCACACAGGGCCAGCATGCCGGCGGTGCCCGCCAGGACGCAGAACCGGAAGCCCCGATACACGCGGTCGAACCGTTTCGCCCCGTAATTGTAACCCGCCACGGGCTGGAATCCCTGCCCGAATCCGATGAGGGCAGCCAGGATGAAATAGAACGACCGGCTGACGATCGACATGGCCGCCAGCGCCGCGTCGCCGAAAGCGGACGTGACGACGTTCAGGACGACCGACGCCGCGCTGTTGAGTCCCTGATGGATGAACGAAGGCGCACCGGTCCTCCAGATTGCCGTCTGCGCCTGCCTGCGGAGCGAAAAGCTTCTCAGCCTGACCTTCGCAATGGTCTTCCCCCGCAGATAGCAGGACATCATAACGGCAAAGGAGAACGCCTGGCTTAGCGCGGAGGCGAGACCCGCGCCGGCGATGCCCATCCGCAGTGTGAAAAGGAACAGCGGAGCCAGCGCCACGTTCATGAGGCACCCGAAAAGCACGCCCGTCATGGCCAGTTTGGTCTTCCCTTCGGCGCGCAGGCCGCAGTTCAGGACAAACGAAGCGCAGATGAGCGGCGCTCCGGGCAGAAGATGCCCGGCATAGTCCTTCGCATACGGCAGGACGGACGGGATTGCGCCCAGAAAGCGCATCAGCGGCTCCAGGAAAAGCAGGCCGCAGACCGCGAACGCCACGCCCACCCCGACGGAGGAAAACACCGCGGTGGAAATGACCGTATCCGCCTCCCGGTTCTTTTTCTGCCCCAGCAGGCGCGAAAGCTGCCCCGCGGCGCCCATCCCCAGCGTATAGCCCAGCGCCTGGATGAACGCTTCCAGGGAAAAGACGACCCCCACGGCCGCGGAAGCGCCGGTCCCCACGCGGCCGACATAGTAGGCGTCCACAAGATTATAGGCTGCGGATACCAGCATCCCGGTAATCGCCGGCGCGGCAAGGGAACCGACCAGCCCGGGGACGGGGGCCCCCGTCATTCTGGCAAGCTGCCTTTCCGAGTCGCGTTCTTCCATCCTGTCCGGCTCCCATCCGCAATCTTTCTGTTTATCAGTTTTCCCAAAATACCGGTTTTATCCACGGGCACGCAGCGCTTTGCAGGCTCCGCAGCCGCGGCTGCGGTTTTATGAAAGATGCGGTTTCCCTTTTGCACGGTCATGCTTTCTACATGCCGCGGAACCGCCCTTCTTTGGCTTTTCCCCTATGCTGCCCCGCCACACAAAGCCCTTTCGATCTTTTCGCTGAGTGGCAGGCTTTTTGGCAGGCTAAGCCTGCAAAAAAGCCCCCGGAAATTCCGGGGGCCAAAGGCTGCCAAAGGTGCTTAATCTTTATAAAGCGGCGTCACGCCATCCGCCTGCATCTGCGCATCGCGCTCCGCCTGCGTCTTGCCATAATAATATTTGTGATTGGTGCCCGTCGCAAAATAGAGATAGTCGGCATCCGCCGGGTTCGCCGCGGCCTGCAGCGCGTTTGCGCCGGGATTGCAAATGGGGCCCGCCGGCAGAGCCTTCGCCCGGCCGGGGTATGTGTTGTAATAATATTTGTACTGGTCACCGAACACGGGGATGAGATAATTGTTGCAGTAATCGCGCGTGGAATCCGCCTGAAGGATCATCCCCTGCTTCAGCCGGTTGTGGAACACGGCGGAAACCTTTTTCATATCGTCCGGGTCGTCCGCTTCCCTTTCAATGATGGACGCAAGCGTTATGACCTGATCCGTCGTCATGCCGGAATAGCTGTATCCGGCGAGTTTCTTCTGCGCGTTGCGAAGGAAACGCCCGACCGCGTCCTGCGGCTTCATATTCGTGTAAAGCTCGTAGGTATCCGGATAGAGGTATCCCTCCAGTTTATAGGCGCGGTGCGGATCGGACGGGACGGCTTTTACA
This sequence comes from Bacillota bacterium, assembly GCA_023412845.1. GTDB lineage: Bacteria > Bacillota > Clostridia > Oscillospirales > Acutalibacteraceae > Thermocaproicibacter. The sequence continues at coordinate 32,693 of JAEZRH010000174.1, read as the reverse complement.
AGGGAATAATAGCTGAAATCGTACGTCTGGGCCGCTTTGACAAAATCCGCCTTTTTACAGACGCCGTGGGCCTCCAGCCTGTCGCCGACCTGCGACAGCGTGAACCCTTCCGGGAAAGTCAGCGTCACGGTTTTGGCCGTTTCCGGCTGCGAATCCTGCCCGGGTGCAGCGGATGCCGGCGACGACGGCGCACGGGACGAGGCCGTCCGGCTGGACGGAGCCGCGGCCCCGGAGGAAACTGCGCTCTCCGCTGAGGAAACGGAAGCTTCGCTCTGCGGCGCCGCGGAAGAAACGTCCGACGAGACAACAGCCGCCGAGGATGCCGCGGAAGACGACGATATTTTTGCCGACGAACAGGCACAGAGAAGCGCGAGGCCAACCGCGCAAAGCGCGGCGGAAAAACGGTTCATGACAATTCTCCCCGATTTTTTACAGGATAAGCTTATTTTAGCGCTTATCCGTGCAAAAAGCAACCTGGGGGAAATATCACCAGTCGCCGGTTCTTGCTACACGACCTGAAAAATATAGAATTTGAGGTAATTTGTCTCCGGCACGTTCCATAGAATCGGGTGATCCGGCGCCTGCTGCCGCGCTTCCACCTGGCGCAGAGAAACCTGCGCGTCCGCCGCCGCGGATCTCAGCACGTCCCGGAACAGCTCGTCCGTCATGAAATGCGAACAGGAACAGGTCGCGAGATATCCGCCGCGCGGAAGGAGCTTCATGGCCCGGAAATTAATCTCCTTGTAGCCGCGTTCCGCGCTTTTCACGGTCTGGCGCGACTTCGTGAACGCGGGCGGGTCGAGGATCACGAGGTCGTATTCCCCGCGGCTGCTCTCCGTCAGACGCGGCAGCAGGTCGAACACGTTGGCCTCCTCGAAATCCACCATTCCGTCAAAACGGTTGAGGCGGGCGTTTTCCGCAGCGACGGAAAGCGCTCCGGCGGAAATATCCACCGCATGCACACGCTGCGCTCCACCCTTTGCGGCGTTCAAAGCAAAGGAACCCGTGTCGGTAAAGCAGTCCAGTACGCGCCGCCCGGCGCAAAGTTTCGAGACGGCGAGGCGGTTATATTTCTGGTCAAGGAAGAAACCCGTCTTCTGTCCGTTCTCAAAATCCACCGTATACCGGATGCCGTTTTCCGTGATGCCGGTTTTGGTGCTCTGCGGCAGCGGTACGCTTTCCAGCGGGAAAAAGCCTTTGTTTTGCTCCAGCCCCTCCAGCGCGCGGATGCCGACGTCGTTCCGTTCATAGATGCCGTCTATTTTCTGGCCGTCCTCCGTGAGGATTTTATATAGCAAGCGGAACAGCATGGGCTTGATCGTTTCAATCCCAAGCGAGAGCGTCTGCGTTACAAGGATGGGACCGAACCGGTCGACGGTCAGGCCGGGGAACTGGTCCGCCTCGCCGAAAACGATGCGGCAGCAGGAAGCGTCGCCGCCCATGACCGCCTTGCGGTATTCCCAGGCATAGCGCAGGCGGCGTTCGAAGAACGCCTCGTCGAAAACGTCGTTCGCGCTGCGCGAGATCAGCCGGATGCGGATCTTGGATTTTTCGCTGATAAAGCCCGTACCCAGGTACCCGCCCTTCCGGTTCAGCACATCGACCAGCCCGCCGTTGCGGTAAGGCTCGGCATCTGTAAGCTCCGTGTCGTAAATCCACGGATGGCCCGCAAGGACACTTCGTTCCGCTTTCTGGGTAACGGTGATCTTAGGATATTGCCTTGTCTGTTTCATTTGAACTCCCCATATCAAAATCGGTGCGGCCCTGCTCCGCGCCCGAAAGATTCTGTCTGAATGAAATCATGCCAGTATTATTATACCAAGCGGCCGCACATTTTTCAATTGTAACGGACCGGGCGGCCTTTACAGAATTGTTCCTTGCGATTTCCGAGAAAAAGCGGTATATTAAGGGTGAAACAGAACGGAACCTTTGAAGGGAGGCCATACTATGAAAAAAGGAATACTTGCAGTTCTTGTCGCGGCTGTCGTCGCGGCGGCCGGCTATCTGATCTTCAGGCAGTACGGTACGTTACAGCCGGCCGGAGGCCCCGTCTCTTCCACTCCTTCTTCCAACGCGTCCGCCTCTTCGGCTCCTTCGTCAGCACCGGAGGTCTCTTCCCCAACCGGAACAGCTTCTTCTGCAGCCGCTTCCGGCATTCCGAAAGAGCAGGCGATCACGCAGATCAAACAATCCATCGGCGTTGACTGGAATAGATACAGCGTAAAATCCGCTTCACAGACCGAGCAGAAAACCGTAAACGGGAAAAAGTACCAGACTTTCATCATGTGGGACGAGGATTATCAGGTTGGGCCCACGATCCTTGTCGACCCGGACGACGGAAAGGTTTATACCTGGACCGAAACGGATTCCGCTCCTGTTCCGGCCTCCGAGGACAAAGCGTTCGACAAAACGCCCCACACCATCACAGGAACCGTAACCGATGCGGCCATGATGAGCGTGCTGATCAAGACCGAAGACGGCAGGGAGCTTTCGGTCCGCAGGCTGGGCATCGACACCTCCGGCCTGAAAGGGCTGGCCATTGGGAATAAGATCAGAGTGACATATACCGGCGTGATCAAAGGGAACGATATGTCCCGCGCCTTTGTCACAAAACTGGAATCGGTAAAATGACGTCGAAAACACAAGGCATGGAGCGCCCATGCGCCGGCCATTCACAACCCGTCAAAGATATTTCTTCCCAATCTCTTTACATTTCCGCCGAATGATGGTATAATAACCTTGCTTTGAGTGTACGAATTGATTCACATGTACTTGTAAATCATGGTTTCGTTTACATGATTACAGTGCATGTGTTTTTTTACATCAAAGGCAAAAAATTTTCAGGAGGTACTTTCAAGAATGAACGGTACAGTGAAATGGTTTAACGAGAGCAAAGGCTATGGCTTTATTTCCAACGATGAAGGCGGAGACGACGTGTTCGTCCATTTCTCCAGCATTGTCGGCAACGGCTTCCGTACGCTGGCTGAAGGCCAGAAGGTCACTTTCGATGTCGAGCCCGATCCCAAGAACAGCAGCAAGATGCGTGCTGTGAACGTGCAGGCCATCTGAAGCGCCCATCCAAAAGCGCCGGCTGCCCAGCAGTCCGGCGCTTTTTCTTTGACTCCCGATAAGTTCGCCGAAAGAGACATTTTTTTGCATCGTAATCTTGACAAGCCGCTTTTGAAATGATAAACGATAAAAATGCCGATGCAGCCCGGTTGGTAGGGCGGCCGATTTGTAATCGCTGGGAAAGAAATAAAACGTAGGATTGCGGAACTCCGCATGAATCCTACGTTTTTTTGTTTTACCCAGACGTGGTATCCACGGACCATTTTAAAATAAGAAAGAATAAGCAAATAATATCGACTGTTGCGAAGCTCTGAGAGTGTAATAAATCAGTTATTTTGAATTGCTGAGGCGATCATTTTCAGTTCTGCCGTGCGGGACTCTTTTCTGCGCGGCAGATCGTATTTCGCTGTTTAAAATTTTCCTGTGGCGACCGTCAGGGCCGCGATATCCCCCAGATTTTCGCCCAGCTGCGCGGGCAGCACCCGGCAGACTGCCGAACTTTGGGCGAGGGCTTCCGCTTGAATTTCCGATTTGGCGTATTCCCAGAGCAGGTTCCGGCTTCGCGCAAAAATGCTGCCGAGAATGACCGCCTGCGGATTCAGAATATCGATGATCAAGGCAAGGCTCTTGCCGAGCATTCGACCACAGTCCGCGTAAATATTTTTGCAGAATTCGTCCCCTTCATCCGCGAGATCCGCAATCCGCTTCGCGGTTATCTGAGAGGGCGCGCCGGCAAAGGGAAACAACTTTGAGTCGGGGGCGCCGCCGATTTTTGCGCGGGCGGCGAGCGCAAGGCCGCCCCCGCTGCAGAATCCCTCGAATGATCCGACCTTTCCGTAACCCTCGGGTCCGCTGTCGCATATCCGCCAATGGCCGACTTCGCCCGCCATATCGTTGGTCCCGGCGTACAGCCTTCCGTCCAGAATCAGACCGGCCCCCATTCCGGTCCCAAAGGTCAGGAAGACGATGTTGCGCAGGCCTTTTCCTGCGCCGTATTTCCATTCCGCAATGGCACAGGCATTGGCGTCGTTCTGTAGATGCACGGGAACGCGGAATTTCTGCTCAAAATACCGCACAATCTCGATATGATCCCAAGAGGGAAGGTTCGGGGGACTCAGGATGATTCCCGCCGCAGAATCGAGAGGCCCTCCGCAGGATATGCCGATCCCCTCTATTTCCATTTTCTGTGTGAATTCGCTGATGATCAAGGCGATCCGATCGAGAACTTCTCCCGGCGTATTCCCCGGTGTGCCGAACCTGTTCTTTTCAAGAATCAGCATTTCGTCGGCCGACGCATTTTCCCGCCCCAGAGTTACGGCACATTTTGTGCCCCCAATGTCGATTCCGATATAATGCTTCATGGGCGGTCACCAAACAGTTCGGCTTCCAGCACGGCGCACATGCAGTGATAGACCGGAAGATGATATTCCTGAATTTTATAGGTTTCGGTTTCGGGCACTGCGATGCAGACGTCGCTGACCGCCGCCAGCTTCCCTCCGCCGGCCCCCGTCAGCCCGATCACGGGAATGCACAGTGCTTTCGCCGTGACGGCTGCGTTGAACACATTGCGGGAGTTGCCGGAAGTGCTGATGCAGACCAGAACGTCACCGGCTTTTCCCATGGCCAGAACGAGCTGTGCAAAAACAGCGTCCGGTGAGACATCATTGCTGAATGCCGTCATTGCCGCCGTCATTGCAGGCAGAGGAATCGCGCAGATGCCGTACTGGAGTTTCCGGCCGAGTTCCTCGCCGCCCTCGTACGGTTCCCATTTCTCCCGGTCGCTTCTGCGCAGCGGCCTTTCGGAAAGGAATCCTTTGAGCAGTTCGCCGGAAATATGTTCGCAATCGGAGCAACTTCCGCCGTTGCCGCACAGCAGGATTTTCCCTCCCGCTTTCACGCGGCGAAGGAGCAGCTCACACGCGCTGCCGATTGCCGGTCCGCAGGATTTCAGCGCCGGATATCTTTCCAACAATTCTGTGTAAATTTCATTCCTGTTTTTCATAATTGGCGTCATCCCTCATTGAATCAGGTTTTTCCTTTACGGGGGAACTCTCCGGCTTGCTTTCAGCCCGAAGTCCCGGCAGCCTGACGGAAGTATCCCGTATCACCAGTTCCGGCATAAAAACAATGTGCGGATAGGAGTTTTCATCGATTTTTCCGGAATTCATATCGAGCAGGATTTCAGCTGCCTGTTTTCCGATTTCGTAAGTTTTGAATTTAATCGAGGAAATGTGCACGGAAGGGATTTCGCATATTTTTGTATTGTCGTATCCCACAAGGCCGATATCTTTGCCGGGTGTAAGGCCCAAATCGACGATTGCCTGGTAGCAGTTCACGGCAATGGAATCGTTGAATGCGAAAATGGCGTCGATCTCGGGGTGGCTGCGCAGCAGACCGGTAGTCTCGTCGTAGCCGACCCGGTCCTTGTCGGGGGAATTGCAGAACAGCACGTATTCGTTTTTCAGGGGGATTCCGGCGCTGCAGAAAGCTGCCTCGTACCCTTGGTACCTGTCGAAAGATGTGCTGTAGACGGGCAGCGAAACATACGCAATGTTGCGGTATCCCTGAGAAATCAGGTGCCCCGTGGCGATAAGGCCGCCGTAAAAGCTGTTGGAGCCGACGAAGGGGGCCGATACGTTGCTCAAAAACCTGTTGCAGAACACAAGAGGGATGCGATGCTGCTGCAGATGGCTGAACGCCGTGAAATCACTGTCCCCGTTCATGGCGGGAATGATGATGACACCCTTTACGTCGCTGTTGATCAGGTTGCGGATATAGGTGCTTTCTTTGGCGGTGCTGTTTTCCGTGTTGCAGATGATAACGTTGATTGCGTTCCGGCTGGCCACATCTTCCACGCCTCGCAGGATCCCCGGGTAAGTGTCGCTGAGAATATTGGGCAGAACAACCGCCCAGGAAGGGGCGCCCGCCTTGCGGGAGGCATATTGTTCGGCAACATATGTCCCGCTTCCGCGAATGGAATACAGGATGCCCTCTTTCGTCAGCTCGTCCACCGCCTTGTCAACCGTTGTGCGGGCGGTGTTGAACATTTCAACCATTTTGGTTCTTGACGGCAGAGGAACGTCGGATGGAGTGCGGCTGATGAGCTCAAGAATATCCTGCTTGACCTGCTGCCATTTCAGACGCCGCCTTGCCATGGTATCAGTCCTTTCCATATGGGAATCAATATATTAAAGGATAAAGCGGCGAAGGGGAAATGTCAACACCTTTTCCGGAAAGCTGCCTGATTATTTAATAATCTGCCCGTTTTTCTCAAAAGCTGTTGACAAGTTGCCTGAATTATTTATAATCTAAGTCGTAAGCTGATGAAAAAAATGGCTTGGCCTTTGATTTTCTGTTAAATATTACAACAATCAGAATTACGAGGAGCGGGCAGCATGTCTCTGCGCTATCGGGAAGTGAAGGAACAGATTCTAAAGGAAATCACCGCGCTTCAGCCGCACGACAAAATACCGTCGCGGCCCGCTATGTGCCAGAAATATCTGGTCACAAGAACGACCGTTGACAAAGCGATCAACGAACTGATCCGGGAAGGCTTTCTGTATTCCATTGACGGAAGCGGCACCTATGTGTCAGATGAAGACAAGAGAAATACCTCTTATCGGCAGAACCTCATCAACATCGGCGTGCTGCTTCCGAATATCATGGCCGACACATACCCGGGCATTATGAAAGGGATTGAAGACGTCACTCAGAAGCTGAATATCAATGTCGTGCTCTGCAATACGGACAACGACTACCAGAAGCAGTACGTTTATATCCACAGGCTTCTGAATTCCAAAATCAGCGGATTCATCATTATCCCGGCGATCTGCAAGGCGAGCGACGCCGAAATCTACCAGTATCTGTTGAAAAGCAACGTGCCCTTTGTTTTCTGCAACCGCGGACTTTATGACCTCGACAGACCCATCATCAGCTCCAATGATTTTTTCGGCGGCTTCCTTGCCACTGACCAGCTGCTCCGAAAAGGCTACAGCAGAATCGCCTATTTGTCGCCCATCCGCTATAAGGCAAGCATCGACAGGTACCAGGGCTACATCTCGGCGCTGTCGCAGCATCACGTTCCGGTTCGCAGCGAACTTGTTGTCATCCGGGACGGCGCCCCCACGGAAGAACGGGCCTACATAGAAACCAAAAATCTGCTCGAAGCCGGCGGGAAAATAGACGGCATTGTCTGCTTCAACGATCATGTCGCGGTGGGCGCCATACGCGCGGCGACAGAGTACGGGCTGAAAATTTCTCGGGATCTTGGAGTCATCGGCTACGACGATACCCCGCTGTGTGAAATGATGCCGCTGAAGCTTACCTCCGTTGCCTATAAAAATCATGAAATCGGCCAAAAGGCTGCCGAAGTTCTCTACCGTATGATATGCTACCCGAAAAAAGCCATAGACGATATTTATATTTTTCAGCCGGAGCTGAAGATTCGTGAAAGCTGTCGGGGAAAAGAAGAGACATTTGCCGGATGAAGCTTATGGAAGCCCCGTTCGGTGGATATATAACAGGGAGGTAAAAAAATGAAAAACGCAAAAAGATGGTGTTCGGCGGTTCTGGCTGCGGCTCTCATATCCGCTTCGGCCTTAACCGGCTGCAGCAGTTCGGGCGGATCAAATTCTTCCGCCGGTTCCGGCAGTGCCGCCGCAGGCGGAAATGCAGGTTCCGGTTCGTCCATTAAGGCGAACATAAGAGTGCTGTACCCCGGAACCACCGACGTGGAAAAACAGGTCGCCAAGGATATTGTCACAAAGCTGCATGAAACGCAGCCCAACATCAATGTGGAGTATATTTTTCTTTCGTGGACGGACCTCGAAAAGAAAATGACCGTAATGGTCCAGTCACAGGATTACCCGGACGTGATGCAGATTCAGGACATTACGAACCCGGTCGCGATGAATGCTCTTGAGCCGCTGGACTCCTACCTTGGCGGCAAACTGGAGAAGGACCAGTTCGTCAAGGCGGCCTGGGACAATATGGAGTCGGGCGGGAAGCTGTACGCAGTCCCGATGCTGATGATTCCGTACGCACACGTTGTCAACACGGACCTGCTGACAAAGGCGGGAATGAAGCCGGATGACCTGAAGTCGTGGAGCGACGTCGTGACAGCGGCGAAGAAAATCTCAGCTGCCGGCGCAAACGGATACGCAATGGCCAACGGCGGCGACGGAAGGTTTACCTTCCGCGACTTTGAAATGATCGCCCTCTCCGACGGTTTCACGCCGGACGACACCTCCGACCAGACAAAGACGAAATACCTGGAGACGCTCAAACTGATCCAGCAGCTTTCCCCCTGCATGCCGAAGTCGCAGAGCACCTGGCAGTATCCGGAGCTGTTCAAGGCGTGGGAAGAAGGCAGCACGGGCATGATGCACACGGGTTCGTTCTTTACCGCGAATGTTGTCGCTCACGGAACCAAGTCGATGAGCCGCACGCAGATCGTTCCGTTCCCGAAAGGGCCTTCGGGCAGCAAACAGACCATTATGGTCGGTGCTTCCGGTTATTCCATCCTCGCCGGCTCCAAGAACAAAGAGGCAGCGTGGAAGTTCATTGAAGCCGCCATGGATGAATCCGTGCTGGGCAAACTGTCGGCGTCGATCAACGCTCCGGCCGTCACATACATCTCGGACGACATCCTGCTCAAAAACGCGAAAGCCGCATACGGCGACGACGTCGGAGAAAAACATATCAAGCTCCTCAAGGAATTTCAACAGGCTGCACAGCAGTACGGCGTGCGTCAGCCCTCCATTCTGGGGCAGGCCGCCATGGCGAAGACCCTGCAGAGCTCCATTGTGAAGCTTACAAACGGAGAGCTTACCCCCGAACAGGCTTATGATCAGATCAAATCCGGCATCGACGACGTGAAAGCACAGCTAAAGTAGAAACAGGTCCAGCAGTGCGGGGATAAGACGGTGAGCCCGTCCTATCCCCTACAAGGAATCACGGGAAGGTGTATTACTTTGCTCCAGAAAATGAAAAAGAATTCTTTTACGTATTTGCTGATCTTACCCACGCTGCTGTATCTTGCCGTTTTTCAGATCTATCCCATTTTCGACTCCCTGCGGCTCAGCTTTACGAACCTGTCGTTCCTGAAGCCGAACAGCGGCCAGTTTGTCGGGCTTAAAAATTATATCGGCCTGTTTCAGGATCCGAATTTTACGCTGTTGCTCCGCAACAGCCTGCTGTGGGTAATCGGCTCCACGATCTTTCAGTATCTGGTTGCCGTTCCGGTTTCTCTGGTGCTGAACCAGAAGCTGGCCGCCCGCGGATTCTGGCGCGGGCTGATGATGGTCCCCTGGGTGACACCTACCGTTATCATGGGCCTGATCTGGCAGTGGATTTACGATGGCGACCACGGGTTTCTCAACCAGCTGATTGGCACGCATATTGTCTGGCTGGGCAACAGCATGACCGTGTGGCCGGCCCTGCTGCTGGCGTCCACCTGGAAGGGCCTTCCCTATGCGACGCTGATGTTCCTTTCCGGGCTACAGGGGATTCCGAACGAGCTGTACGAGGCGGGATACGTCGACGGCTGCAGTGCCTGGCAGCGTTTCAGGTATATCACCGTTCCGCTGCTCAAGCCGGTCATCTTCGTCACGGCCCTGACCAGCATCGTACAGACGTGGACCAAATTTGAGATGATCTGGGTTCTGACCGGCGGCGGACCGGGATACGCCACAAGCACCTTCCCGACTTATATTTACAGCAAGTCCTTTATTATGTACGACATGGGCGGAGGTTCCGCCGTCTCTGTCATTTCAATGCTGTTCATGCTTGTGTTCATCGTGATATACCTCAGAGTTTACAAAAACAACATGGCGGAGGCGTAAGTCGGAATGATGAAGAAAAGATCGGTCGGCAGCAGCATTCTCGTTTATCTCGGGCTTGCCGTCACCATGATTGTCGTGATATTCCCCTTTTTTTGGCTTGTCAGCTCTTCGCTGAAATCCTCGCAGGAGATTTTTGCAGTTCACCAGACGTTTATTCCAAAGAATGTCACTCTGCAGAACTTTGTATATGCGTTTTCCGGCAGCCCGGGCCCGGACATCGTTCCCCTGCTGGTCAATTCCGTCATCGTTTCGCTGTTCACGGCGGTGATCACCCTGTTTTTTGCGGCAACAGGCGGCTATGCGATCGGCAGACTACGCTTCCCGGGGCTTCAGCCGTTCATTCTGCTGATCATGATTACGCAGATGTTTCAGGGGCCTGTCATTATGGTGCCGTGGTATAAGATGGCTGCCAGAATGGGCGTTCTGAACACGAGAACCGGTCTTGTTTTGATCTACCTTACCTCCACGATCCCGATTGCGGTCTGGCTCATGTCCGGCTTTTTCAAGGGCCTGCCCAAAGAGATGGAGGAAGCCGCCACGATCGACGGATGCGGCAGGATGCGGACCTTTTTGCAGATCATTCTGCCGCTTGTAAAGGGCGGTCTGGTGTCTGTGGGCATCTATTCGTTTATCCAGGCCTGGAACGACTACCAGTATGCACTGATTCTGACGACCTCCGAGAGAGCAAAGACCGTGCAAGTCGGCATTGCCGAACTGATGGGCGGAATCGGCCAGATCAACTGGGGCGGAATTATGGCCTGCGGCGTGATCATCACCATACCGGTCATCCTCCTGTTCGGATTCGTTCAGCGGTATCTGATAGAGGGACTGACGGCAGGGGCGGTAAAAGGGTAATCCCAACATATTTCCATACAATTTGAAAGAAGGAAACATTTTGAAAAAGCTCAAGGGTTTGTACGCAGCACTGATTACTCCATTCGCCAAAAACGGTGAGGTGAATTATAGCCAGCTTGAAAACATCGTGGAGTTCCTCATCGAGCGGGGAATCGACGGATTTTATGTGTGCGGCAGCACGGGCGAGGCATTCCTGCTGACCGTGGAAGAGAGAAAGAAAATTCTTGAAACCGTCGTTGCCAAAAACAACGGCAGAGTGTCGGTCATCGCCCACGTGGGAAGTATCGGCACCGATCTTTCCATGAATCTGGCAGAGCACGCCAAATCGGCCGGCGCAGACGCCATATCTTCCGTAACACCGTTTTATTATAAATTTTCCCGGGAAGAGATCATCCACTATTACTATGACCTTGCCGACCGGTCGCAAATGCCGACCGTGGTGTACAATTTTCCCTCTCTGACCGGCTTTGCGCTTTCGGTGGAAGATGTGAACGAGCTTGCAAAGAACAAAAATATTGTCGGCATCAAGCATACCTGCCTGGATCTGTATGCGCTCGAACGCTTTAAGAAATTTCATCCCGAACTTACCGTCTTCAACGGGCACGACGAAGTCATGTTGTACGGCCTTATGGCGGGCGCCGACGGAGGCATCGGCAGCACCTACAACTTTATGCCCCATAAATTCAGAAAACTGTATCAGCTGATTTCGGAAGGAAAAATTCAGGCGGCACAGGCGGTGCAGCACGAAATTAACGACGTGATCGACTATGTGGGCAGGTACGGCGCCATGCGGACGACCAAAGAGTTCCTGCGCGATTGGGGATTTGACTGCGGAGACTGCCGTGCTCCGTTCGCGCCGCTTACGGATGAGGAAAAATCCATACTGAAAACCGTATTTGAAACAAAAGTCCGCACATGATTCCGTATATGACTCGTTTCGGAAAGCAAGTCAGTTTTCCGACAGACTGCCAGTTGCCGAAACGACGGCGGCCGGTGCAGAAAGGGTAAAACATGTACCGAACTTCCATTCAGTCCGCCGACGGATACGGCAGCCTGCGGCAGAAATTGCAAAGCGTCTGCCGGTTCCTGCGCAGCCATGACCTGGAAAAGCTGCCCGTGGGGAGCATCCCCCTGGAGGAGGGCACCACAGCCCATGTTCAGGACTATATGGCGGTTCCTTCGGAAGAGGGAAGGTTTGAAACACACGACTGCTGCTACGACATCCAGTATGTGGTCAGCGGGGAAGAGCTCGTTGAGGTCGCCGACCGCCGTCGGATGAGCGTATCCGTCCCTTATGCTCCGGAAAACGACATTACCTTTTACGGGGAACCCGCCCGCAGAAATTCGGTTTATCTGGATAAAGGCGACATGGTCGTACTGTCTCCGGAAGAGGCGCACAAGCCCCGGGTTTGTGCCGGGAAGCCGTGCCGCGTCAGGAAAATTGTTGTAAAAATACCGATTTGAGAATCGCCGTTTGTGAAAGATGATCGGGCTGAAACCGTACGGGATGCCTATGCGGCCGTATGCCAGGGAACCTGAACGAAAGGGGAGGCGAAATTGAAACGGATCGCAAAAGAAAGCATTCAGAAACCGGAACGTTTTCCGGCCTCCGTACTGACAAAAGAAAAAATCGAGGCGGCTATTCATTTTGTTCTGAAGCAAATCGATAAAAATCTTTCCTGCTTTCCGGACGCCTTCCCTGCGCCGTGCAGCCGCGGCGGCGTTTACCCTCCTGCCGGGAACGAAGACTGGACGTCTTCGTTCCGGACCGGAATGCTCTGGCTCGCATATGAGGTTACCGGCGACGCCAAATACCGAGCGGCGGCTGAAAGGGACATTAAAAGTTTTGTAAACCGCTTAGACAAACAGATATGCCTGAATACCCATGATATCGGCTTTCTCTATACGCTTTCCTGTGTGGCAGCCAGCAAAATCACGGGGGATAAAGCTGCCCGGCGGACCGCTTTATCCGCGGCCGATCATCTGTTGGACCGCTACAATGAAGAAGCAGGCGTTATACAGGCCTGGGGAAATCTTGAGGATCCGGAGCGGCAGGGGTGTATAATTATCGACTGCCTTATGAATCTTCCGCTTCTATATTGGGCCGGACAGGCAACCGGAAATTCGAAGTGCACGTTCGCCGCGCGCCGTCATGCGCAGAATTCGATGGAATACCTGGTCAGGCCGGATGCTTCCACATTTCACACATTTTACATGGATGTTGTTACCGGAAAGCCGAAATTCGGAAAAACGCGGCAGGGGTATTCCGACTCTTCCAGCTGGTCGCGTGGTCAGGCCTGGAGCATTTACGGATTCCCCCTCAGCTATGCCTACACGGGAGACCGCAGCTTTTTAAATGTTGCCGTGAAAACGGCCAATTACTTTTTGAACCGCCTTCCGAAAGATGGAATCTGCTGTTGGGACCTGATCTTTACCGATGAAAAGGTTCAGCGGGACAGCTCCGCTGCAGCCATTGCCGTGTGCGGCTTTCTTCAGCTTGCGAAAGGAATTAATCTTTTGGACCCCTGCCGTAAGATTTATGAAAACGCCGCGCGGTTCATGGTTAACTCTTTGATTGACGGATATCTTGCAGAATATGGTTCATCCAATGGAATCCTTTTACATGGGGTTTATTCCATACCGGAAAACATGGGAATTGATGAGTGCTGTATCTGGGGCGATTATTTCTTCTTTGAGGCCCTGGTGCGGCTCAGCAGAGACTGGAGTTGCTACTGGTAACGCAAGGAAGGCTGAGAAAACGGTGTCTTGAAAGGGATATCTGCAAAGCTGAGTTTGGCCTTTAGAATAAAGATATCTTGGACAAAACCAACACGAACCCCGCTATCATCCCATCCATGTAACAAACAGTGGCGATCAACAACTTTTTTCTGGAATCATCCGGTGCGCCGACTGCTGAGCGGCTATGGGAAATAGTGCTACTGTAAGCGCATCCAAAGTCATTTTTGCCTATATTGGCCTTATTTGATCCGCATGATATCGACATTTGTCGCAAAGTCTTGACAAGCGCCGGATAAAATGGTATAGTGATCAAGCGCTGTTAAAAATGCTGGCGTAGCTCAGTTGGTAGAGCAGCTGATTTGTAATCAGCAGGTCGGGGGTTCAAATCCGTCTGCCAGCTCCAGAAACAGTGTTTCAAAGGAGCTTTGCTTCCAACAAGGCTCCAAATATGGAGGAGTTCCAGAGCGGTCAAATGGGGCAGACTGTAAATCTGTTGCTTTACGGCTTCGATGGTCCGAATCCATCCTCCTCCACCAAAAACAGACAAACTCTTTAGGGTTTGTCTGTTTTTTTATGCGAAACGGGATGGATTCGGAAGCCCGTAAACAATCATACCGCCGGCTCGGCCGGCGGTATTTCTTTAACTGGCATCGCGCCTTTTGGTCCGTTCAGCAGTCGACGTGCATTACGATGTTCTGCGGATAGTCGCCGAATTTTTCACCGAACAGGTTTAACCCTCCGATGTAATGAGCTTCTGGCTTGATTTCAATCCGGAAAGAGATGAAGGGCCCGGATTCCAGATGAAGGTCTTCGATCTTCACCGGCTGACTGCAAGGCACTTCATCCAGATAGGACCCCTCGCGGTTCACGCTGATTGTTTTCAGAAGGCCGTACTGCGTACTGCCGTCCGACCACCATTCAGGGGTCAGCTTTCCGCGCCTGCCGCCGTAATCGCCGGAAGAAGTGTAAGTCACGATTTCATGGCCGTTGATGGAGAATGTGATTTCCGACGGCCAGATGTTTCGGTAGCCGGGTGCTTCTGAACAAATTTCCAGGCTGAAGGAGATATACCTGGGAGGAAACCCCGGGGACAAAAAATGGTTTGGAAAGCGGTATTCGATAAATCCCTGCTGGAACCAGATCAACTGCGTATTGATACGTTTAGGTGAGAAAAATGCGCGCGGATTGTCCTGAACCTCAATGTAGCTGTTCTCATCCGCCAGCCCGCACGTCGGCCGAATGTCACAGTCGAAATACTGGCCGATCGGCATATCGATGGTCTGCGACGCAGAGTGAAGTACGCTGTCCTGTTTGTTCAAAACAATATACAGATCTTCCGCGCTGGCACTGCATACACGCTGGGAGCCGCGGATTCCGGGAAGAGACTCCGTAACGATAAGCCCGGCTTCCTCAAGGGCTTTTACATGGAAAGCCGTCGAGGAAATCGGGATTTGCAGCCTCTCCGAAATTTCAACGATATTCATCGATTGAGATTTCAGTAATTTCAAAATCTTAACACGGACGGAAGAGGAGAAGGCCTTACCTATTTTCTCAAATTGCGAATAGGACGATTCATCTTCCGCGTTTAAAATAATATGCCGGTCGATTTTATCGCTGTAATAGCTTTCATGCTGCTTTCCCATACAGGCAACCTCCCCTTTTTCTATGTCTTCAGTATATCACAAACTCGAAAAAAATCAATATTACTGTAATATTGTAATTAATTTGATGACATGGCATAAATTCAAGATTGATATTTGTGATAAAATACAAATGTTCTTAAAATATTGAGGATAGTATTGACTTATTTATAAATTATTGCTATGATAAGGTCAATAAATTATTACATTACTATTGTAAATATTTTTGTCAGAGGGGATTTTATGACCAAATTCTATCGAAAAAACTATCCAAGACCACAATTTGTACGGGATTCATACATATGTCTGAACGGAGAATGGAATTTTCGCTTCGATTGTTGCAATGAAGGTGTAACTAATAAATGGGCCAGTGGCTTTTCGGGGGATCCGATTCAAGTCCCTTTTTCCTACGAGTCCGCCTTGAGCGGAATCGGCACGGACCGGCAGTATCCAAGCGTATGGTACTGCCGGAAAGCGGTGTTCCCGCATTCCTCCGGCGAACATGTCCTTCTTTATTTTGAAGGATGCGACTATCTGACAAAACTTTGGGTCAATGGGCAGTATATCGGCAGACATTTCGGGGGATATACCCGTTTCTGTTTCGATATCACGGATGCGCTGAATGAGGAGGAAGCGCTGATCGTGATTCAGGCGTCAGACAGCCGGGACGCGGCGCAGCCCAGGGGAAAACAGCGGTGGCTATCAGAAAATTACGACTGCTGGTACACGCAGACGACCGGAATCTGGAAGACCGTATGGGCGGAAGTGGTTGACCGGAACCATCTCGAAGACGTAAAGATCACTCCCCTTTTTGACGAGGACAGCGTTATGTTTCAGTATAAGATCGCGGGCGCGGCCGAAGATAAACTGGAGCTCGAGACCGTCGTCCTGTTTGACGACGTTCTGGTCTATCAGGGGAAAGAGCAGGTTCTGCGCCCTTTCTTTGCGAGGACCGTAAGCCTCGTCGGCGACTTTTCCAAATGGAAGGTGAAATACTGGTCGCCCGAAAAGCCGAACCTTTACGACGTCGAATTCCGGCTGTATCGGGGCGGGGCTTTGATCGACAGGGTAGGCTCCTATTTTGGAATCCGTAAAATCTCCGCCGACAGCAAGCGCGTCACCCTCAACAATCAAGAAATTTATCTGAAAATGGTGCTGGATCAGGGATATTGGGAAAACGGGCTGCTGACGCCGCCCGACGAAGACGCGATCGTCCTCGATCTGGAAAAGGCGCTGAAGTACGGCTTCAACGGGATCCGCAAGCATCAGAAAATTGAAGACGAGCGGTTTTATTACTGGGCAGATGTTCTAGGGGTGATGGTCTGGTGTGAAAGCCCTTCGGCCTATGAATTCCGTACGGATACGGTCAAGCGGACCACGACGGAATGGCTTTCCATCGTTGAACAGCACTACAATCATCCCAGCGTCATCGCATGGGTCCCGTTCAATGAGTCCTGGGGCGTACCCAAGGTCTACACCGACGGAAAGCAGCAGAATTTTGTGCAGGGCATCTATCACCTGACCAAGACAGTGGACGGGACGCGCCCGGTCATCGGGAACGACGGCTGGGAACATACAGCGACCGACATCCTGACTTTGCACGACTATGCCCCGGACGGCGATACGCTGCTGCGCCACTGGAACCACCGGGAACGCGTCATAACCGGTGAGGAGGCGTTCAACGACGAGCGCTTTGCACTGGCGCGGGGGCATGCCTACGAGGGTCAGCCCATCGTATTGAGCGAATTCGGAGGGATCGCCTATAAATCGGAAAAGGGATGGGGGTACGGCCAAACCGAAAACAGCGAGGAAGATTTTCTTGCCAGATTCCGATCTCTGATAGAGGCGGTGGCCAAACTGGATTTTGTCTGTGGGTTTTGCTACACCGAATTAACGGATGTTCAGCAGGAAATGAACGGCCTCATGGACATGCGCCGTCAGGAAAAAATATCGCCTGCGAAGATACGGGAAATCATGGAGGAAATCGGATGATGAATGTGGATGCGGTAAAGCTCTCTGAGATCGTTATGAGAGACCCTTTTGTCTATTGCGACCGGGAGCGAAGAAAATATTTTCTTTTCGGGACGACGCTGGCGGACGGCGCGGGTAATGTGGACCCGATGTTCGAAGTCTATGAGAGCGGCGACCTTGAAAATTTCCGCGGTCCGCAGCCCGCGTTTCTGCCGCCGAAAGGATTCTGGGGCGTGCGGAATTACTGGGCCCCCGAGGTTCACTTCTATCGGGGACGGTTTTACCTATTCGCCTCGTTCAAGGGCGGTATCGGGGTAGAGCGCGGCACGGGGATCCTTGTTTCCGATCTGCCGGAGGGGCCATACGTACCGCACAGCCCTTTTCACGTGACTCTGAGAGGCCACGAATGCCTTGACGGGACCCTGCACGTGGAACAGGGCAGGCCTTGGATTGTCTATTGCCATGAGTGGACAGAGTTGTATTATGGCAGAATTGAAGCGCTCCCACTCAGCAGCGACTTGACCGAACCCCTGTCGCAGGAGCCCGTTGTGATTGTGGATTCCGCGGAGATCCCATGGATGCGGAAGTTCAGCGACCCGCGGATCGGCAAAGAAGGGTATCTGACCGACGGGCCGTTTCTAAGGAAAACCTCTTCCGGCTCGCTGGTGCTTCTGTGGTCCAGCTATTCCCGGAAGGGCGGCGGGTACCGAGGCGGCTACACGGTTGCGGTGGCAGTAAGCGCTTCCGGTTCCGTCCGGGGACCGTGGCGTCAACAGGAGAAGCTGCTGCTGGATGAAAATTGTGGCCACGGCAGCATTTTTAAGGATCTGGAAGGGAATGTGCGGCTTTGCGTCCATTCCCCGGATACTCCTCACGGCTCCGAACATCCCTGTTTTTACAAACTGACCGAAAAAGACGGTACCTTTGCAATCGTTTGATAAGCGCTCGACGCTTTCAAAATATTTTTAGAGGAGGATTTTTATGAAAAAAGGAATCAGACTGACGAGCCTGGCGTTATCCGTTCTGCTGGCCCTGTCCGCTTTTGCAGGCTGTGCAAACTCTTCCGCGTCCCAGAGCGGAGGAACGTCTTCTCAGGCGTCTTCCGCCAAGAGTTCTCAGGCGGCGCCGGCGGGAAAAACGGTCGTCACCTTCTGGAACGGCTTCACCGGTTCCGACGGGCCTACCCTGGAAGCGCTGGTCAAGAAGTACAATGAGACCAACGACAAAAATGTCGAGATTCAGATGACGATCATGCCGTGGGACAGCCTGTACCAGAAGCTTGCGACCGTGCTTTCCGTCGGGCAGGGGCCGGACATCCTGGCGTTTGCCACAGAACGGACCGGAACCTATGCGGAAGCCGGCGCTCTTGCGCCGCTGGATGATCTCTACAGCAAAAAGCTTGTGGATTCTTCCGTCGTCCCTGCCGCTCTGGATAAGAACCTCAAGTACAACGGAACGTATTACGGGGCGCCGATGAATTTTGCAACGCTGCTTCTCTATTACAACAAGACGATTCTCAAGCAGGCCGGCCTGGACCCCGCCAGCCCGCCGAAAGACTGGGATGAGCTCGAAAAGTACGCGCTTCAGATCGTAGCGAAAACCGGCAAGTACGGCTTCGGCATGGCAACCAGCGAAACGACGCCGATGTGGCCCATCATGCTTTGGGGCAACGGCGGCGACATCATCGACGACCAGGGAAAAAGCGTTTTCAACAGCCCGGAAAACGTGGAAACCATTACGCGCTGGGCCAAACTGATCCGCGATAAGAAGATCGGCCCCGCAACCTGCACCGGCGCAGAGATCGACAAGCTGTTCGAATCCCAGAAACTGGCCATGTATTTCTGCGGCCCATGGGCAACAACGGGCTTCAAAAAAGCAGGGATCGATTTTGGCGTGGCCCAGGCGCCGAAGGGACCGAAGGAGCAGGTCACGCAGGGCAACGGCGTAGGCCTGTATATGACGGCTTCCAGCAAAAACAAGGACGCCGTTTACGACTTCCTCCGCTGGTGGAATACGAAGGACACGCAGGTGCAGTGGAGCCTCGGCACGGGGTTCCCTCTTGCCAGGACGGATGCGCTGGACGACCCGAGGCTCGCATCGAACCCGTACATCGCGGAATTCTCAAAACCCGCCAACAGTTCGAAGTTCTACCTGCAGCAGCTCACCAACTTCTCGGATGTGGACACTCAGGCGGTCACGCCAGCTTTGGAAGCGATCCTTCTGCAGAACGCGGACGTCAAGGCGACTCTTGACAAGGCGGCGCAAACCATTGATTCTCTGACAGGCAAGTAAGAAAAACCGGCTTGGGGGAGGACGGCGTTCCTCTCCCAAGCGTTTGATTTTTCACCTGATCCGGTGTTCTGATGAAGGAGGAGAAACATTGAAACGCCGTTACACGATTGGAAAAGCGCAGGCAAGGGCGGGCCTGCTCTTTGTCACGCCTTCCATGGTTATCTTCACGCTGTTTGTATTCATCCCCTTGCTCATCGCTTTTGTGTTCAGCTTCATGAATTTTGACATGCTGTTCAACCATATCAAGTTTGTTCAGCTCCGCAACTACGGCCGGCTTTTCAGTGACGGGCGTTTTTGGAATTCTCTCGTCAATACGGTTTACTACACGTTGGGAACGGTGCCTCTGCAGATACTGCTTTCCCTGCTCACCGCGGTGGCCATATGCAGAAGCACGAAGGTGCATACTTTTTTCAAGTCCGTCTATTTTCTGCCTGCCATCTGCTCCATGACCATCATTTCCATTGTCTGGAGCTTCCTCATCGACAAAGACATCGGGATTTATACGTATTGGTTCAGCCTGATCGGCATACAGCCGATTGCCTTGCTGAGGGATCCGTTCTGGGCCATGCCAACCATTATTCTGGTCAGCATCTGGAAGGGCTTCGGGTTTAATATGGTGATTCTGATCGCCGGCCTGCAGGGAATCCCCGAACCGCTTTACGAGGCGGCGGAAATCGACGGGGCCTCCGGCTTTCAGAAATTCCTGAGGATCACCATCCCCATGCTGATGCCGACTCTCAGCTTTACCATTGTGAACAGCATCATAGCGTCGTTTCAGGTCTTCGACCAGATTTTTGTGATGACGAGGGGTGGCCCGCTTTTCAAGACGGAAACGGTCGTTCAATACATCTATTCCGCAGCGATCGATTCGCACAATATGGCCTATGCTTCCACCATAGCCGTCATCCTGTTCGCGATCACCTTTGTCGTATCCATCTCAACCCTGAAACGGATGCAGACGGGTGAAAGCGATTTAAGTTAGGAGGAAAAGCCATGACCCGGACATATCAGAAAAATTTGCCGTTTCAGATGCTGAAATGGATTCTGCTTTCTGCGCTGGCGCTGATCGTACTGTATCCTTTTCTCTGGATGATCGTCACGTCGCTGAAGCCGGAACCCGCCATTGTAAAATATCCGCCCAGGCTTTTTAATTCCGCCTTCACCATCGATGCGTATCAGTCGATCTGGCAGCGCATCCCGTTTTTAAAGTATTACCGCAATACCCTGGCGTTCGCCGGCATGGTCACAATTACATCCCTGCTGTTCGACACCATGTCCGGCTACGCGTTCGCCCGACTCTCGTTTCCGGGGAAAAACCTCATGTTTCTGCTCGTGCTCGGCACTTTGATGATCCCCTTTCAGGTCATCATGATCCCGTTGTTTGCCGAGCTTTTCAAGCTGAAGATTATCAATACGTACCTGGGCCTGATTCTCCCGAGAGCGACAAACGCGTTCGGAATTTTCATGATGCGGCAGTTCTTTGTAACGCTTCCCAAAGGACTGGAGGAAGCGGCGCGGATCGACGGCTGCGGGGAATTCCGCATTTACTGGAGTATCATGCTGCCGCTGTGCAAACCTGCCATCATCTCGCTGGCCATTTTCCACTTTATGTATAACTGGAACGATCTGTTGTACCCGCTTCTTCTGACGACCTCAGACGAAATGCGCACCCTGCCGTCTGGCCTTGCCTTGTTCATGGGCCAGCATGTCGTCGAGTACGCAATTTTGATGGCGGGGTCCTGCCTGTCCCTGCTGCCTATTTTTATTGCCTACGTTTTTGCGCAGAAGTACTTCGTTCAGGGGATCGCCATGACCGGTCTGAAAGGGTAGATGAAAATGTTGCAGCCATATAAAGCTTCCGTCCGAATCGATCCGTCGGAGAAAATCTCCGACGTCAGCCCCATGATCTTCGGACATTTTATTGAATTCATGCACGATTGCATCGACGGGGGCATGTGGGCCCAACTGCTGAAGGACCGGGGATTTGAACAGCCGGACCGGAACGGGGACGGGGTCTCCGATCCGTGGTATCCCGTCTGGAAAACCGATCAGGCGGAATATGGAATCGATGGGACGCAGCCTTTGGGCAGAAAATCCCTCTGCCAGAGGATCCGCTGTTTCAATCACTACGGAGGCTGGTGCGGCATCGCGCAGGGCGGCCTTGCGCTGTTCCGCGGGGAAACCTATGATTTTTCCGTCCAGCTGAGGTGTGGGAGCCGGGCGTCGGTCACGGTCCTGATCCGCGATCTGGAGGGCCGTGAGTACGCGCGGGAAAACCGGACGGTCGGAGAGGAATGGAAAGCATACGGCTTTTCCTTTTCATCGCCGTGCGATACGCGGACGGCCCGCGTCGAGATCCGGCTGTGCGAGGACGGGACCGTCTGGGTGGACCAGACCTCGCTGACTCCGCGCAGTGCCGTACACGGAATCTGGCGCGAAACATTTCGGTATATCCGGGAGCTCCGCCCTCCGGTCATACGCTTCCCGGGCGGATGTTTTGCCGATTGTTACCACTGGCAGGACGGAATCGGGGAAAGGGACCTGCGCCCCGTCCGGGAAAATGCGCACTGGGGCGGCTGGGAGGACAATAGCTTCGGCACGGATGAATATATGCAATTTTGCAGGTCGGTGGGGTGTGAGCCGATGATCTGCGTCAATTTCGGAACGGGGACCCCGCAGGAAGCTGCGGACTGGGTCGAATACTGCAACGGCCCCGCCGACAGTGTTTTCGGTTCCATGCGAGCGAAAAACGGCCATCCCGAGCCTTACCGGATAAAATACTGGGACATCGGAAACGAAATGTTCGGGGATTGGGAAATCGGCCACTGCGATTCCAATGAATACGTGCAGAGGTATTTGCGGTTCTATTGGGCGATGAAAGAAAAAGACAACGGCCTCTGCTTCCTTGCGTGCGCAGGAGATGGAAATTTCCTGTCGCAGGACTGGAACAGAACCATCCTTGAGAAATTAAGGGAAGCCGTGCAGGTGCTCTGCCTGCATATGTACGCTCCCCATATTCATTCTGAAATCCATGACAATAAAGCGATTTATTATGGTGTCGCTGCCGCGCCGGAAAAATACGCGAAAATACTTGCGGCCGCGAAGAAGTCCGTCGAGGAGGCCGGAGAGAAAGAAAACCCGGTCCGCTTGGGCGTTACGGAATGGAATACGTCCTATTTCAATGACTCCTGCCGGGAACAGACACTGGAAGCGGCGATTTTCAACGCGGGAATGCTGAACCTGTTTTTGAAAAACGCGGACAGCGTCAGAATCTGCAATTTCTCCGATCTTGTGAACGGTTGGCCGGGAGGGTGCATCCGGAGCGAAAACGGAGAAACCTTCGGAACCGCGAGCTATTATGTCATCAAAATGTACCGGGAAGCTTCGCCGGTTGAGACCTTGCGCGCTGAATCGGATTCCCCCGTGTTTGATACGCCGGAAAAGGTCGGCCATGTTGACCGGCTGTTTCATGTGCCATATCTGGATGCTGCGGTGGCGAAAAACGCTGTGGGTGATATTCTGGTTTTTGCGGTGAACCGGCACCTTGAGAAGGCGGTTTCCCTGAACATCGATTGTGGGAAAGCGGTCCGGGAAGCGGAGGTTTCGACGATCACTTCGGCAAACACCTGGCAGACCAATTCATTTGGGAAAAAATCGCTGATCCCGAAAATTACAAGAGTCCTTCTGACGGAAAACGGCCTGACGCTTCCGCCGCATTCAGTCAACCTGATACGGATTCCAGATCAATAGAGATATGGACAAGCCCGCATGGTTGCCAGAATCATGCGGGCTTTGAATCAATTTTGGTTCACCGCCTTCGAGGGACTGCCGGAGTTTGTTTCGGGCGCTTTGCGGCGGAGCTTATGCTGACCTTACCCGGGCAGGCAAACGCCGCCGTAGCTTCGATCAGCATAGGCGGTCGGCAAGGCCGGACAAACGGCGGAATCCTATATCAATTCCGACAAAACGCCTGTCACGGCCGCAACCGTCGCTTAACCTGAGAGAGTCTTTCATCTGGTCAGCACCTGCATCATTGATTTGATGCGGGTGCTGTTTTTCTGCGAAGCTGAGCGGCCCGGCGGCATTTTACGGTTCGTTTCTGTTGACATTTCCGCCGTATGGCATATAATATAGTTGAACAGTTAAACAACTGTTCCATCAATCCTTTATCTGGAGGGAATCATGAGCGAATATAAAGCGGCCGAAGGCTGCTGCGACTGCAATACCATACACGAAGAAGTGGTAAACCGGGTACGCGGGGAAATGCCGGATGAGGAAAACCTCTATGATCTGGCGGATCTGTTTAAGATATTCGGCGATTCCACCCGCGTGAAAGTGTTATGTGCTCTGTCGTCGGCCGAGATGTGCGTATGCGACATAGCGGCCCTTCTGGGGATGACCAAGTCCGCCATTTCGCATCAGCTCAGGGTCCTGAAGCAGGCGCGGCTTGTAAAGTACCGCCGCGATGGCAAGGTCGTCTATTATTCCCTCGACGACGACCATGTCACGCACATCTTCCGGGAAGGATTATCCCATGTAACCGAAAAGTAGGCCGCAACGGGAAAGGATGCATGCACTTTGTCAAAACGACATGCTCTGGAGGGTCTCTGCTGCGCAAAATGCTGTGATAAAAGCAGCGCCTCCCGAATTTGAAAGAAAGCGTGATGGAATGGACACGGCAATCAAAAAAGAATTCATCCTGCAGGGGCTGTGCTGTGCTAATTGCGCCTCCAAAATTGAACGCGATATCGGTAAGCTTCCGGGCGTAAATGCTGCGTCGGTTGATTTCGTAGGCGAAACCCTATCCATCGAAATCGCGCGAAAGGAATTTGTGGAAGGCGTTTTGGAGCAGGCAGACTCGATCATCAAAAGACATGATTCGGACGCCGTCGTCCGTGAAAAAGCTCCGCGGGCTCCCGGACAAAAGGTAATTTTTTTGGGTGGTCTGTGCTGTGCGGAGTGCGCGCAAAAAATTGAGGACAGGGTGCGGCGGCTGGACGGAGTGCATGCCGCTTTCATGGATTTCGTAACGGGGCGGCTTACCATTGAGGCGGACGATCAAGGGGAACTGCCGGGCATCATCCGGCAGTCTGCGGAAATCGCAAGACGCATAGAACCCGACGTGAAGATTTCCTACAGTGAAAAGGAGCAGGACGAAGCCGCTTCCAACGGAAAAAAGGAAAGGGTCTATCGGGCTTTGCTGGTTGCCGGGGCACTTCTCTACGGAGTTGCCATACTGGTAAAAGGACCGCAATGGCTGGGTATTTCCCTCTTTCTTATGAGCTACCTTCTTGTAGGCGGAGAGGTGCTGCTTCGGTCGGTAAGGAATATTTCAAAGGGCCAGGTTTTCGATGAGAATTTCCTGATGAGCGTCGCAACGATCGGAGCCTTTGCAATCGGAGAATTTGCGGAGGGCGTCGCGGTCATGCTGTTCTATCAGGTCGGAGAGTTGTTCCAGCGCCTGGCGGTCAGCCGCTCCAGAAAGTCCATCGCTTCCTTAATGGATATACGCCCCGATTACGCCAATCTGATCGACGGCGGGCAGGTGCGCCAGGTAGCTCCCGAGGAAGTTGGCGTTGGCGATCGTATCCTCGTTAAGCCCGGAGAGAAGATCCCGATTGACGGGACGGTCGTTGACGGGCGCTCCTCGCTGGACACCTCCGCGCTTACGGGGGAATCCCTGCCGAGAGATGTGGAGCCAGGCAACGCGGTTTTGTCCGGTTCCATCAATAAAAGCGGAGTTTTGACCATCGAGGTGTCCAAAGAATATTCCGACTCCACAATTGCAAAGATCCTCAACATGGTGCAGAACGCAAGCAGCAAAAAGGCGGTGACGGAAAACTTCATCACAAAATTCGCAAGATATTATACCCCCGCGGTGGTCTTTGCGGCCCTCGCGCTGGCGATTATCCCTCCCCTTGTTCTGCAAGGTGCCTCCTTTGCAGATTGGATCGGCCGCGCCCTGGTTTTCCTCGTGGTCTCCTGCCCCTGCGCGCTGGTTATTTCAATCCCGCTGAGTTTTTTCGGCGGGATCGGCGGCGCTTCCAAAAACGGGATTCTGATTAAGGGCAGCAATTATCTCGAAGCGCTATACAACGTCGACACATTTGTATTCGATAAAACCGGCACTCTGACCAAAGGTGTCTTTAACGTCTCCAGGATAGAAAGTACCGGCGCCGTCAGCAAAGAGGCTTTGCTGGATCTGGCGGCTCACGCCGAAGCGGGTTCCAATCATCCCATCGCGCTTTCCATCCGGCAGGCTTACGGCAAGGAAATCGACCGGAAGAGGATCGCGGAGGCCACGGAGATTCCCGGTCAGGGTATTCGCGTAACAGTCGACGGCAGGACGGTTTTGGCAGGGAACGGGAAGCTGATGGATGCGCAGCGAATTTCACACGAAGAAACTCATGGACCCGGAACGGTGGTCCACATCGCGGTGGACGGTGTTTACGCCGGGCATATCCTGATTGCGGATGAGATCAAAGAAGACAGCCGCCGGGCGGCAGAGCAGCTTCGGGCTGCCGGTGTGAAGCGCCTGATCATGCTGACGGGCGACAGCAAGTCGGCAGGAGATCGGATTGCGGAAGAGATCGGGCTGGATGCAGCTTATACCGATCTTCTTCCGCAGCAGAAGGTGGAAAAACTCGAAAGCTTCAAGCGGGAGAATCCACCTAAAAAGAAACTGGCTTTTGTCGGCGACGGCATCAACGACGCTCCCGTTCTTGCCATGGCGGATGTCGGGATCGCCATGGGAGGGGTAGGTTCCGACGCGGCCATTGAGGCGGCGGATGTGGTATTGATGACCGACGAACCTTCCAAATTGCCTGAGGCGATTCAAATTGCACGGAAAACACACCGAATCGTTTGGCAGAACATTATTTTTGCACTCGGGGTCAAGGCCGTGATCCTGGTGCTCGGCGCACTTGGGATTGCGACCATGTGGGCGGCCGTTTTCGGTGACGTAGGGGTTGCGGTAATTGCGATCCTGAACGCCCTGCGGGCGCTGCGTATGCCGCGCAACGCTGTAAACGGGCCGAACCTGAAACAGGCGGGTACCAAAGCGGAGTAAAAAACTATATCAAAACAGCCATCGGATTGGTGCTCAATCCGATGGCTGTTTTCTTAATGTCTATAGCGCAAAGCATATAACGCAGGCTGATCGGCGGTCTCGGGCTCTGCAAGCTCGTTCAGGAAAAGGCGCTACGGTACAGGGAATGAGGCGCAGCGGCCGGTCGTATTCCCTCGGCATGGGCCTGTTTCTATCGGTTTTGCCGGCAGCGGGGTTTTTATTCTCTATTTTCCCCCATCTGACGCTCGATCCAAGCCATCAGCAGATTCACAATTTTCTCCTGCTGACGCCCGTTCAGTTCAATACCTTTCGGCACACGGTACCACTTGTTAAGGCAGCCCCGGCAGCAGCAGGCGCATGCATGCTGCGCAATGAAGACGGGATGGCCGCGCATCGGCGTCTGCTTTCCGTCATTGGGGATCACCGCCGCCGCCAGCCGCTGCCGGACGAAGTCCTGCGCGTGGCGGCGGATGGTCTCCATACCCTTTTCCCTGACATAGGCTTTATCTTTTTCCTTCAGGGAAAAACCCGCCCGGAATTTTGAGGCTTTCAGCTTATCCAGCGCCTCATCAATTGTCTGCACGCCAATCACCTCCGCCCAGACCGGTTCCGGCGCGCCCGGGTTGACGCTCAAGGTCTTTGCGAATAATCCGCAGGCCTACAGTTGCTACAAGGCCTGCGGTTTTCAAGACGAAAGCCTTTACACGGACACGTTCCCGTTTCATGAGGAAACATGGGGATGTTACGACATGTCGATCCAAAGGGGCGGCGATTGAAAAGGACCGGGGGGAAAAGCCCTAATACTGTCCCAGCACGACCGGCTCACGGGGCGGGTTCCCCGAATCGCTGAACGCCGCCTGATCCACGCTCCCCTGTTGGAAAAAGCGCAGCACTTCCCCGTCCCAGACGATGAAATCGCCGAGCGTGCCGGTAAAGAACGTCAGCGGAGCGTAGGCTTTCCCCTGCACGTTTTTCACTTTGACCGCTTTTCCGTCCGCCTCATAGGTCCCGTTTTCGTTCGTCACCGTATGGCCGAGCAGGGCGGCGGTGCCTTCCAGCGGGAGGTAAACCCCGCCGTCGCTATCG
Organism: Bacillota bacterium; assembly: GCA_023412845.1. Classification (GTDB taxonomy): domain Bacteria; phylum Bacillota; class Clostridia; order Oscillospirales; family Acutalibacteraceae; genus Thermocaproicibacter. The sequence goes on along the minus strand of JAEZRH010000174.1, from coordinate 5,130 downwards.
CTGTAGACCGGGTCCTGCAACGCGGCTGTCGTCCCGTTGCAGCGGACCTTCCCCAGCACGGGCAGCGCCGACAGCTTCGGCTCGAGGTCCAGATTCTTTACCGGAAACGCATAGGTCGGGATCCCCGCAGCATAGGGCAGGATCTCATACAAGTCAAAATAGACCACAAGATTTCCGCCGTCCAGGTAGAACTTGTAATCGCCATTTTTGTCCTTCACCGTCTGCGCCGCCTGGGTGGCGTTGGGCAGGTAAACGTCCGGCTGCGCGTCGATCTTTTTCAGGATTTCATCGGTGATTTCCCGTACCCCGGCCTCCGGGCTCCGAAACAGCGAAGAAAGCGACGTGTAAAATGTCCCGGTTTTAGTATTCACCGTAAAGGCGTCGATCCAATGCAGCCCGTGCGCCCCGCCTGAATAATTCTCTTCTGTGACCCATACGGAAAGCACGTCGCCGTTGCGCGAATAATCGAAAAAGCTGCCGAAGTAAAGCGCGTCCGCCCCGGCACTCGAACCCGGCAAAAGATCCGCCGTGTCCGCTTTCAGCTGCGCGATGCCGTCGTCGCTCAGTTTTTTGATTTCTTGGTTCAGTTCCTCCGCGGACGGAAAACCGGAGAAAACGGGAACAGCCGTCTCCACCTGAATTCTCCCCTGCTTTTCATTCGTCAGCACCGCGCGGACCCCGAACGATTCCACGCCGACCGCTTTAGTCGTGCTCTTTGCCCCGGTCTGCGCCGCCGCGCACCCGCTTGAAAAAAGCAGTGCCGACGAAAGCGCCAGCGCTAAAATTCGCTGTACTTTCCGCTGTTTCCCTATCATGCCATAGTCTCCTCCCGCACACTCTTTTGTCCCGAAACAAATTCTTCTCTTTCCATTATAAGGGAACAATCGGAGATGTCCAGTGATATGACAAAGCTGTAACGGGTAACTTGCGCGTTTAAAGATACCCCTGCAGGCTGCAGCTCTTCCTCAATCGTCCGCGAGAGCCGCCCCTTCTTCATGAACATACCGTTTTCCCCTCAGGAACGAGGCCACCGCGGCAATGGAAGACAGCACCGCCGAAACGTAAAACGCCAGCCTCAGGCTGGACATCACCGCCGGCGCAATGGCGTTGGGGAAAAACTGATTGCCCAGCACGACCGCCTTCACCGGTGCCGACAGCGAGGCGATGCCGTCGGCACCCAGAAGGCTCTGCATGGGGTTATACCCCAGGAACGCGGCGAACAGTGCGGTCGTGGGAGGCATGCCTGCGGCTTTTTGGGCAACCGCGGCGGAAACGCCCGCATGGACAAGCCCCTGATACAGGATCGGCGGAAGATTCCTGACAAGGCCGATGATAAGGATTGTGAAATAAAGCGTCATGCTCATGGCGGAACCGGAATTCTGCAAGGTCGACCGCATGCCGGAGGAAGCGCCGCGCTGCGCGGCCGGAACCGAATTCATGATGGCCGTCGTGTTGGGGGCCGAAAACATGCCCATGCCGCAGCCGAGCAGGAAAAGAATGAGCATGAACGGCAGATAGGCGAAATTCGCCGGGAGCGCGGTCAGAAGAAGGAAGCCGACGACGGAAAGCAACATGCCCCCCGTCGAAAAAAATCTCGCACCGTAGCGGTCCGACAGCTTTCCGCTGACCGGCCCCATCAGAAAAAAGCCCGCCATCATGGGCATCATATAGATGCCGGCCCACAGGGGCGTCGACGCAAAGCTGTAACCGTGCAGCGGCAGCCAGATGCCCTGGAGCCATATGATGAGGATGAACTGCAGTCCGCCGCGCGCGATGGAAGAAAGGAACAGGCTCAGGTTCCCGCACGCGAACGGACGGATTTTGAACAGCTCCAGGTGGAACATGGGATTTCTTACCCGCAGTTCGATCCAAATAAATCCCAAAAGGAGGGCGGCCCCCGCGATCAAGCCGGCAATTACCAGCGGGTTCCTCCACCCCATCTTATCGGCACCGTACGGCATGATGCCGTAAGTCAGCGCAAGGAGCAGAATCGTCAGGCCCAGCGCGAACGTCACGTTGCCAAGCCAGTCGATCCTTTCCGTCCTGTCCGGTTTGGCGGTCTCCTTCAGCTTGAGGTAGGCCCACACGGTGCCGAAGACGCCGATCGGCACGCTGACAAGAAAAACCAGCCTCCAGTCGAAATCCGCCAGGATCCCGCCCAGAACCAGACCGAGCAGCGAGCCCCCGATGCCCGCGATCTGGTTGAGGCCCATCGCCATGCCGCGTTCATTGGAAGAAAACGCGTCCGTGATGATGGCGGTGCTGTTGGAAAAAAGGAACCCCGCACCGATGCCCTGCAGCAGTCGGAAAAAAATCATCTGGATCATGCCTGCCGAACCTTTGCCCGGCGTCAGGTAGAGCAGGATGGAAGCCGCCGTGAAAACGGCGAATCCAAGGTTATACAGGCGGACGCGGCCGTAAATATCCGAGATCTTTCCGAACGATACAAGCAGCGTGGCTGTTACGACCGTATACCCCATCAGCATCCAAAGCATATAGGGCACCCCCGCGGCGGACATGGGATCAACGTTCATGCCCCGGAAAATGGCGGGAAGCGAGATGAGGATGATGTTGCTGTTTATGGAAGCCATCAGTACTCCCAGTGTCGTATTTGACAGGGCGATCCATTTGTAGCCGACGCCCCTGCCGTGCTTCAGCGATTTCTCTGATCCTTGCAAAGCTGTACAGTCCTTCTCTCTGTAATGTCTCCCCGCTGCCGGAAGACGCCCGGCGGTAAGCGCTTCTTTTCTGGCAAGAGAGCTTGACAAAATCGGTTGACACCATTATAACTAAAATTAGTTGGCCGTGCAACTATTATCCCATACAACGGACTCCACGGAAAACCGAAAAATTATGTCTGTTTTACCACACGACACAAAAAAGGAGGAATCGATTCACAGGGTATGCAAAATCCGATTGGAAGATGGATTGCCCCTTTGTACCGGTACCGGAAAAGCTTTATGGCAAAAAGGCTGGAACCTTACGGAGCCGCGAGCAGACTGTTCATGATGCTTCTGGAGATCAGCCGGAACGACGGCATGAACCAGGAACAGATTTCAGGCTGTCTTAAAATCGACAAGGCTACGACGGCCAAGGCGCTGAGCCGCCTTGAAAGCGAGGGGTACATCCGCCGGGAAACGGACCCCGACGACAGGCGCATCAACAGGGTGTTCGTGACCGAAAAATCGCCGCCCGCCGTGGCGGCGATTGAAAACGCTCTGGCGGAGTGGGACCGGCTGATCCGCGCGGATGTTTCGGCACAGGAGTACCAGGCGGCGGAAGCCGTCCTGCACAAGATGGCCGCCAGCGCGTGCAAATGCCCCGATATCTGGAACGAAAATAACTTTGCGGCAGGCACGTCTTCCCGCAGCAGCGCAGAAAAATAACCGGTAGTGTCAAAAACAGGAGGAACGGGAAATGGCAAAACTGCTTTACCAGGGTCATTCCAGCCTTAGGATCGTGACCGACAGCGGCACCGTCGTCTACATCGATCCTTTTGCAGGGGAAGGCTACAATCTGCCCGCCGACCTTGTGCTGGTCACGCACGAACATTTCGACCATAACAACGTCCGTCTGGTCTCTGTCTAAAAGGGCGGCAAAATCCTGCGGAACGGCGATTTCCTTGTCGGCGGGGAATACCGGACCGTCGTCTTCCGCGATCTCACGATCGAGGCCACGCCGGCCTGCAACAAAAATCATCCGGCGGACCGGTGCGTCGGTTTTCTGATCACGGTCGAGGGAGTGAGGCTCTACGACGCGGGAGACACTTCAAAAATCGACTACATGCGGCAAAGGCTTGCGAACGAGAAGATAGACTATGCTTTTCTGCCCATCGACGGGGTTTTCAACATGGAGGAGAAAGAAGCGTCGGAATGCGCCGCTGTCATCGGCGCCAAGCACAGCATTCCCATACACATGAAACCGGGCGCTCTGTTCGACGAGAAAAAGGCGAATGACTTTCATGCGGAAGGAAAAATGATATTGAGGCCGGGTACCGAAATTTCTTTGTGACTCCGCCTCCGTAACGCAAGTATCCCCCCATCTTCGTCGGGGGATACTTTGTATTTTATAAAAGCGGCACGCGGGCTACCGGTACGGCACTATATTGTCCTGTTTGTTTTTCCCGAGGTTTCGGGTCAGTTCGCCGGCGGGGAAAGGAAGACCGTGAGCCGGGAAAATGCGCAGGGCACCGGCTTCCGCAAGTTTTTCCCAGCTTTCGTAATACTGCCTGAGGTCGCAGACGAAAATGACGCAGTATTTTGTACCGGCAAACGGCAGCATATGCGCAGCGGCGTCTCCCGCAAGGCAGTCTCCGTCCGGGAACAGGAGAGAGATGGAATCCACCGTATGGCCCGGCGTAAACAGGATTCTGCCGTCGAGCGGGATCCCGATATCGCGCAGATCCGTTTCCTCCGTGACGACGATGTCGTTCTCACGGCACCGGTACGGCGGGAATTTCAGATTTTTTGCCCTGTCCACCTTTTTATGCAGGATCAGGGAAACATAGGCCTGCTTGTGGCGGATGAGAAAAGCCACGCGCTTGTTGAGAAGCCCGCCTCCGTGCGTCAGATCGTTTTCCCCTTTCAGAATCAGGCTGCTGCACAGGCCGGACATGACGACCCGTATGGAACCGTTCTCCCGGAGGATAAGATGCAGCAGGCCGCAGTGATCGTCATGATGGTGCGTCAGCAGGATGTAGCCAATCTCGTAAAGACCGACGTTCGCCTCTTTCAGGCGTGTCCGGAACAGATCCCAATCTTCTTCGTAGCCGGTGTCTACCAGAAGGTACTTCTCCCCAGCTTTGACAAGGTAGCAGGTCGTGACGCTGAGTTTCAGGGGAATCAGCTTCATGGGAAAACGTCCTTTCTTATATTTTCTTCCCGCAGGATTAAAACCAGATTGCGGGAAGATCAATTTTCAAACCGGATCAGCCAGCAGACCGTGCCGGAGGAAATGGAAAAACCGAATTTTCGGTGAAGGGCCATCGAAGGTTCGTTGCCGAGGATGATCTGTGAAAAAGGCACCCGCCCCTCCGCAAGCATCCGATTGATGAGAAAGGTGCCCAACGCGGTCGCAATTCCCCGCCGGCGGTATTGAGGAAGGACCTCCAGCATGCCCATGGAGCCCTCG
>JAEZRH010000131.1 GCA_023412845.1 Bacillota bacterium | reverse complement strand
CGACGGGGATACGATTTTCACCATGGCCACAGGCAAGGTGAAGGCGAATTTCACACGGCCGCCGTTCTGGCGGCGCGCTCGGTGGAAAACGCCATTCTGCAGGGCGTCATGCGGGCGAAACCGCTTGCCGGTTTTCCGGCTTTCCGGGATCTATTTCCGGCCGAACAGCAGATATCGAACAACCGGTATCCTGACGGCGGTCTCATAAACGAGAAGGGCCCGGCAAATGCGGCCAGCAGGGCAAGTAAATAAACCGCCGGCATGGGCGGCCTGAAATAAGCGACGATGAACCAGACCCGGGCATGGCTATTCCCCCTTGTCTTCCGAAGCTTTTTCGCCGGATTCCCTTTCCGGGAAAACGATCCGCGATAGTTTTTCGAACATCTCCCGCGGCGGGATCGCAATGCCCTGCTCGATATCGGCCAGAACGATCAGCGTATCGCCCGGCTTAATATGGAAGAGATCCCTTGCTTCCTTCGGGATCACAAACTGCCCTTTTTCACCCACCTTGACTGTCCAGGCGTACTTTCCTTTTGGGGAGGTCATGCGGTTTCACGTCCTTTCAAAGTATGAAGAATATGATCTGTATAACTTTTATTCTATTGTAGCCCTTTCCGGGCGGAATTGGCAATCCCTGTTTGCGCGGCGCGGCTTTCTGCCACAGGTGCCACCTTCTTTTAAGCAAAAAGTTTTGCCTTTGCCATAAACGCGTCCACCTGCCCCGGGTCTTTCAAAAAATGTGTCTTCTCCCGATACCGGGCCGCGATCCGCTTATAGCAGGCGCGTTTCTCGCTGGTTCTTCCCTCGTACAAAATCCACCAGATAAATTCCAGGTCTATTTTTTCCGCACACCCGGCCGCCATGCTTTCACGGGTCCGGCCCCGGTTGTTAAAATACCGGTTCAGCGCCCGGAAGAGACAGACCCCGCGGGAAAAATTCAAAATCAGGATCTGATCCGCCTGCTCCAGCCTTTCTTTCTGCAGGAACTCGCTGTAATTGCCGTCGATCACCCAGGAATCGTTTTTCATAAAATCACGGACGGTAGTCAGGGCTTCTTCCCTGTTCCGCTCTTGCCAGCCCGGTAAAAACTGAACCGTGTCGAGAAACAGCACCGGAATTTGATAAAAATCGGCCAGCTGTTTCGCAAGCGTCGATTTGCCGCTGCCGCTGTATCCGAGAACCGCGATTTTCATGCTTTCTCCTCAATGCCGGATTTCAAACCGGATTGATGCCGGCTGTTCCAGCTTTCAATGGTATAGACGTATTCAAAGGTGTCGAAGGTCCTGTCCAGCAGTTTTGCATAATAGGTCCCCGCCCTCTCAAAAGAAAAACCGCATTTCTCAATCAGATGTCTGGAAGGGGTGTTATGCCGGAAGCAGCAGGCGTAGACCTGCCGGATCCCGCCCGCAAACAGCTTTTCCAGAACGATATTGATCGTTTCCGTCATGATCCCGCGGTTCCAGTAGTCACGGTTCAGCACAAACCCCAGCTCTTTTGTGTCCGGCCATCCGTTTTCCGAATCCTCGTAGATACCGATATGCCCGATCACTTTGTCATTTTTTTTATAGACAATTGCAAACCGGCACCCGCTTTGTATGAATTCCCTTAGCGTTTCGGCCGACTGCGCCAGGGATTCATGATGGGGCCACCCCGCAAGCTCTCCGACACCGGCCTGGCTGGAGTATTCATGCAGGTCCCGCAGATCGCCCTCGTTAAATTTTCGCAGCATGATTCTGTCCGTCATAAGGTCAGTCCCTGATTGATCCATATGTAAAAATCCATTTCCGTTTTCCGCCGTTCCGGCACACGGTTCCGGCTGTTTTTCCAAACTCATAAGAATTTACCATAAGCATAGCACTTTGAGGAATGTTGTCAAGAAACCATTTGTCTTCTTTCGGGAGCGGCAGGAGCCGTCAATCCCAAGGACCGCCGATGACCGCGCCTGCCCCCGGGGCTCATGATCCCGGCAGGCGGTATAAAAAGCGCTCGATTTCCCCATTCACCTGATCAGGGTTGTCGCAGTTGGAAAGATGGGCGGCGTTTTTTATGACATGCAGCGGATACCCTTCCTCTCTCGACCACGCAAAGCAATACTGCCTGACTTTCCCGGTTCTATCGTGTTCTCCCAAAAGGATCAGTATGGGGAAAGCGAACCGGGCGCTTCTGTTTTCTTTCAGAAATCCCCCGTAGGCGATGCCCATCTGCCGGCAGATTTCCTCTTTGGTCAGCGGCCGCAGCATTTTCAGCATCAGGTCATAGGAATACCGGGTCCGGGATACCGACTTCGCCATGCTTCTGCGCAGCATTCCGTCCGGGATCCGACGGGCAATCCGTTCCACCCGTTCTAGCCACCATCTGTCCCAATTCGAATAGTAGCCCCCATACGGGGTCGTGTCAAGGGCAACGAAGCCCAGGACCATGCCCGGGTACCGGATGGCAAATTCTTGGCTGGGGTAGCCCCCCAGAGACATTCCCACCAGAACGGCTTTTCCGATCTGCTCGGCTTCAAGAATCGCTCTCAGCTCTTTTGCGGTGTTCCCAAAAGAGAAATCCCGGTACGGCCGGGAGGCCCCGTGCAGAGGGATATCCCAGGTAATCACCGTATACCGCCCGGAAAAGAACTCCACCTGCTTTTCGAACATCGTGTGGTTTGCGGTGACCCCATGGGTAAATACAATGGTTTTGGCGCCTTTGTCATCGCTCCTGGAAATCCAGTAATGGACGACGCCGTTCGCCGACTGAACCGTTTTATGCTCCATTCCATTCGCCAGTCCTTTTATACAGGATTCATCCAACCGTTCAACAGTATACTTTACCATGATGCGTACACGCTGAAAAGCGATTTCAAAAATTTTTTCGCATCGCCCGGCGGCTGTAAAAAGGGCGGCATCGCTGCCGCCCTCAGGCTGTCGATAAAGCCCGGCCGCTTTAAAGCAGTTAAAAAAGCCGCCCTGTTACAGGCGGCTTTGAGGGAGGAAGAATTATGAAAAAGCATAGATCATGCTCTTGCAGTTGGTCTGCGGTCCGGTGGTCCGGTATTCCGTCCACACCGCCGGCCGGTGTGCAGCAATATTGTTTTGGACTGACTTCAGTATAAACCGCAGATATGGCCAAACCGTGACGGTCCGATGAAGAATCCCTTAAAAAACCGTAAAGCAACTTTTAACGGCGGCGTCCTGCGTCCGGAAAAGCGCCTTCCGGGAACGGCGGAAAAGCCGTGTGTCACACCTGCACCGCCGACATATCCTGAAAGTATGGCGGTCCGTTATGGATCTGTTGGGAGGTGCATCGGCATGGGAATCCGGCAGACCGTTCTTTTCCGCGGTGGAACGGCCCGGCCGCAGAGGCAGAAATCTGCGGCTTTTCCCTGTACATTCGGTGCGGCGGGAGGGATTGCGGCATGATGCCGGCATGGCTTGTATGGATGCAGGCGCTTGGCGTTTCGTCGCTCTTCGCGGCTTCCGTCGTTCTCTGGATGCAGCATATCTTCAAGAAGAGGGATGCCCAGGAGCGGGAACGCGAAAAGGCAAGGCAGAAAAACAATGTGCTTCTGATTCGCATGGTAAGCGCTTCCATTGCGCTCGGGGAGGCGACCGCACACGCGGTACAGCTCGGGCACGCGAATGGAGACATTGAAGCGGCGCTGGCTTACGCGCATCAGGTAAACGAGGAACAGAAGGACTTTCTCACGGAACAGGCCCAGAAAAACATCTCTTAGTCTGACATAGACATGTTTTTCGTGGACTTTTTTTCGCAACTTTCGCGTGCCGGCGGGGAAACGGGTCACGCGCGCATTTTCATGCTTTCGGAGGGACGCGCGGCGTCTGTTCAAAATCTGTTCACCGTTTTTTCAGATATTTTTCATTCAGCTATAACGAATCTGAAACATCACAAGGGTATACTAAAAGCAAGTAAACATTACTTCACTGCGATACAGCCGGCGGCATGGACGGAATACCGGACCACCGGGCCGCAGACCAATTACAAGGGCATTTTAAGTGCTTTTTCATATTTTCTCCTCTTCTTCAGCCGCCCAAAGCAGGGCGGCTTTTCCTTTTTCCCGAGAGAGAAAAGCCGGGAGGCGCTTTCAGACGAGGACGCCGGCCTGACCCAGGGCGGCACGGAGCTCGTCCGTATCCTGCCGGAAACAGAACCCCCTCATGCCGAGCTCCAGCCCGGCATGCACGTTTTCCGGGCGGTCGTCGATGAAAAAGCATTCCTCCGGGCGCAGACCGAAGCGCCGGAACAGTTCCAGATAGATTTCCGGTTCCGGTTTGACGGCGTGCACGTCGGCGGAAACGACCATGCCGTCAAAATAGCGGATGGCCGGGATCTTTTTGTAAAAGCGGTAAAAACGCGAACTCATGTTGGTCAAAAGATAAATGCCGTACCCGTTCCGTTTCAGCCCGCCGATAATGTGCTCCATCGCAGGGATCGGCGCCGGCATTTCGTGCCAGTGGGCGTACAGATACGACGCCGCCGGGCGCAGACGGGGCGGCAGGCGCCCGAGGGTCTTGGCCAGGTACGCTTCGTCCGAAAGCGTGCCGCGATCCGTTTCGATCCATTCCGGCGCGCAGAAAAGCTCACGGTTGACGAGTACCGCGTCTTCTTCCGGCAGGTATTTTCCCAAAAAATCCATGGGCCTGTATTCAAACAGAACCCACACCATATCAAATACAATATTCCGGATCATCCATACTCCTCGCTTGCCGGCCCGATCCGCAGCAATGGAACCCGGCGCCCGGGCGGGCCGTCCTGGCGCCGCGGTCTATTTTTTCTTTCTCTCCGCGCAATTTTCGTGGTAAGGGCAGTGGGAGCAGTCCATCCCACCGCCGCAGGCATGGTTTCTTCTCCGGAACGCGTACCACGCGCAAAGCAGGAACAGAACCGCAACCACGGCGAGGATGATATAATCCAGCGCATTCATAGGGTACCCCCCTCAGCGGATAAAAATGAGGCCGATATGATAGACGATGAACGCCGCAGCCCAAGCGACCGCGCACTGATACACGATTACGAAAAAGGCGCTCGCGGTGCTGTTCATCTCACGCCTGACCGCGTTGATTGCGGCCACGCAGGGTGTGTACAGAAGGGTAAAAGTAAGAAACGAAAAGGCGGTCAGCGGAGTAAAAATGCCGCCGAGCGCGGCGCCGAGGCCGGAAGCGTTCGTCCCCATCAGGACGGCGAACGTGCTGATGACCGCTTCCTTCGCGGTAAAACCGGTCAGGAGCGAGGTGGAGGCACGCCAGTCGCTGAAGCCAAGAGGCGCGAAGACGGGCGACAGGAACCGCCCCACAACGGCGAGCATGCTGTCCTGCCCGTTTGCGACGACGTTGAACCGGTCGTTGAACGTCTGCAGAAACCATATGATGATGGTCGCCATGAATATGACGGTAAACGCCCGGACCAGAAAATCCTTCGCCTTATCCCACACAAGGAGCACGACGCTCCGGAGGCTCGGCATACGGTAATTCGGCAGTTCCATCACAAAGGGAACCGGATTGCCGCGGAAAAGAGTCTTTTTCATCAGAATTCCGCTGACGACGGCCATCACAAGGCCCATGACGTAGAGGACGACCATCACCAGAGCGGCGTACTTCGGGAAAAAGGCAGCCGTAAAAATAGCGTAGATCGGCAGCTTTGCGCTGCAGCTC
>JAEZRH010000032.1 GCA_023412845.1 Bacillota bacterium | reverse complement strand
CCACGGCGCTTTTTACAGGCAATCTATTCTTCCGGAATGCCGAACAGGCGTTCCGCGTTCCGGCGCGCGAGGACGATCAGCGCCTGGGGGTCCGTATCCCGCGCGGCGGCGATGCGCTCCGCGGTGTACGCGATCAGCGACGAGTCGTTCCGCGTCCCGCGGAACGGGACCGGCGCCATATAGGGGCAGTCCGTCTCCAGCAGAAGGCGGTCCTCCGGCACCATGGCCGCCACCTCCACGGGGACTCTGGCGTTTTTGAACGTCACCGCGCCGCCGAGACCGATGTACATGCCGAGGTCCAGAATCTGCCGCGCCATCTCGACGCTGCCGGAAAAGCAGTGGACCACGCCCGCGGGGCGCAGCTCCTGCAGAATGCGCAGCGTGTCGGCGTGCGCTTCCCGGTCGTGGACGACGACGGGCAGGCGGTGCCCGTCCGTCGTGCGGAGCTCGTTTGCAAGCAGGACCTGCCGTTTGAAGACCTCCTGCTGCCGCTCGCGCGGCGCGTTCTCCGCAAAGTGATAATCGAGGCCGATTTCTCCGACGGCAACGATTTTTGGCTTTATCAGCAGAGAGCGCAGCGTTTCCTCCCAGCCGTCCGCAAGATCTTTGACACACTCGGGGTGGATGCCCGCCGCAGCGTAAATATAGGCGTACTTTGCCGCGAGCGCGGCCGAAGCGGCGGAGGAGGCGAGGTCGGCGCCGCAGTTGACGACACCGCACACGCCCTTTTCCGGCAGAACGGAGCGCAGCAGCGAATCCCGGTCCGCGTCGAACGCGGCGTCGTCATAGTGGGTGTGGGAATCGAAAATCCCAGCGTATCGCGTCATCTGATCTTGCTTCCGGCCGGCACGCCGTCGAGGAAAACAACTTTTACATCATTTTCGCCCGCGTCGGCGGCCAGAATCATGCCCTGACTTTCCACGCCGCAGAGGTTCGCCGGTTTCAGGTTTGAGACGATGACAACCGTCTTCCCGACAAGGTCTTCCGGTTTGTACCATGGCGCGATGCCCGAGGCGACGGTCCGCCCGGCGGCACCGTCGTCCAGCGTGAGCTTCAAAAGCTTTTTCGAGCGTTTGATCGGTTCGCAGGCGGTTATCTTCGCCGCACACAGGGCGACCTTCGTAAAATCGTCGATGGTGATCTGCGCCACGCCTTCCGGCTTTGCTTCTTTCTTTTCTTCCTCTTTGGCGTTCGGGTTGGGGATCAGGCGGTCCAGCTCTTCGATCTCCTTTTCGACGTCGATGCGCGGGAAAAGCGCTTCGCGTTTTTCGATCTTTGCCGAGGCGGGGAGAACGCCGAACTTCGCCGCGGATTCATAGGTCAGCTCGTCCGGGGCCGCGCCGATCTGGGCCTGAATCTTCGGGGCGGTTTCCGGAAGAAAAGGCGCCAGCAGAATGGAGACGACGCGCAGCGTTTCACACAGGTTGTAGAGTACCGCGGCGAGGCGGGCGCGCTTGGATTCATCTTTGCCGAGCGCCCACGGGGCTGTTTCGTCGATATATTTGTTGGCGCGTGAGACGACTTTCCAGATTTCAGTCAGCGCGACGGAGAACTGGTAGCCGTTGACGGCCGCGTCGCATTTTCCGCGCAGGGCCAGAACGGCCGAGATCAGCTCGTCGTCGACGGGGGCGCTTTCGCGTTCCGCGGGAATGGAGCCGCCGAAATATTTTTCAGCCATCGCGGCCGTGCGCGACAGCAGGTTGCCGAGGTCGTTCGCCAGGTCGGAGTTGATGCGCCCGATCAGCGCCTCGTTCGTGAACAGGCCGTCCGCGCCGAACGGGATCTCGCGCAGCAGGAAGTAGCGGACGGCGTCGACGCCGTACCGGTTGCAGAGGATAAGCGGGTCGACAACGTTGCCCTTGCTTTTGCTCATCTTGCTGCCGTCGCCGAACAGCAGCCACCCGTGGCCGTAGACCTGCTTCGGCAGCGGAAGGTCGAGCGCCATCAGCATGGCCGGCCAGATGATGGTGTGGAAGCGGACGATCTCCTTGCCGACGAAATGCACGTCGGCGGGCCAGAATTTGCGGTAGAGGGAGTCGTCGCCGGAGCCGTAGCCGAGCGCGGTGATATAGTTCGTCAGCGCGTCGACCCAGACGTAGACCACGTGTTTCGGGTCGAACGTCACCGGAATGCCCCAGGTGAAGCTGGTGCGCGAGACGCACAGATCTTCGAGCCCCTGTTTGATAAAGCTGATCATTTCGTTTTTGCGGCTTTCCGGCTGGATGAAGTCCGGCTGGTCCTTGTACAGGTTCAGGAGCCTGTCCGCATATTTCGAAAGGCGGAAGAAGTACGCCTCTTCGTTCGTCAGTTTCACTTCGCGGCCGCAGTCGGGGCATTTGCCGTCCTTCAGCTGCGTTTCGGTCCAGAAGGATTCGCACGGCGTGCAGTACCAGCCCTTGTACTGCCCCTTGTAGATGTCGCCGCGGTCGTACAGCTCCTTGAAGATTTTCTGCACGGCGGCAACGTGGTAATCGTCCGTCGTGCGGATGAATTTGTCGTTCGAAATATTGAGCAGCTTCCAGAGATCCTTGAACTGCTGCGCGACCCGGTCGACATATTCCTTCGGCGTGATGCCTTCCTTTTCCGCATTGAGTTCAATTTTCTGGCCATGCTCGTCGGTTCCGGTCAGGAACATCACGTCGCGGCCCTGCATCCTTTTGTAACGGGCGATGGCGTCGCAGGCCAGCGTACAGTAACAGTGGCCGATGTGCGGCTTGCCCGACGGATAATAGATGGGCGTTGTGATGTAAAAAGTCTTTTTTTCCATTTTTCTTACCTCCCGGAACTAAATCCCAAAAAAATCTATAACTTTAATAGTATACCATTTTGTGCCATAAAATAAAAGTATTTTACGGCGCAGTACCTGCGCCGCCGTTCAGTTTCCCTCCGAGGAGCTTGAAGAGCCGCCGTACAGGAACTGACGCAGCAGCGCGGAATTTTTCTCAAGATCCGGGACCAGCGCTTCGCCGATGCTCTTGAACGTTTCGTCCTTGAACGTGTTTTCCGCGGGAATCTGCAGGTTCTGCGTCTTGCCGCCGGACACCGCGAGGAACGAGACGAGGTAGGCGAGCTCCGAATTGTCGAGATTCGTCTTCACGTAGGGAAGAAAGTCGTACATGGCTTTTGTTGCCAGAATGGGGTTCGACTTCATTTTCTGGATGATGAGCTGCATGATCTGGCGCTGCCTCGCGGCCCTGCCGTAGTCGTCGTGCCCGAATTCGTCCGTCGCATGCCGGATGCGCGCGTAGTACAGGCACAGCTTTCCGTTCAGGTGGTTCGTGCCGGCCTTGAGGTGGCTGCCCATGTTTTCGTTTTCGGCTTCGCACGTTGCGGCGGACATGGGCACGTCGAGCCCGCCGATTTTGTCGATCAGCGTGGCAAAGCTGTTGAAGTCGACCGAGACGTATTTGTCGATGTTCACCCGGTAGTTGTTTTCCAGCGTCTGCATGGTCAGCGCCGGGCCGCCCTTGCTGTACGCGGCGTTCAGCTTGTTTTTCCCCAGCGTCGGGATTTGAAGATACGTGTCGCGCAGGAAGGAGACTAGGCGGATCTGCTTTGTGGCCCCGTCGACCGAGACCAGCATGTTGCTGTCGGACCGGCCGTCTTTGCCGTCTTCGTTTTCATCCGCGCCGATCAGCAGAATGTTCATGATTTTGCCGTCCGACGCGACGCTCCAGGAGGGAGCGCCGGAAGGCTGCTGCACGTAGCCCGCCAGCGTGGCGCTGTCCACGTTGCCGGAGCGGTTCAGGCGCGAGGCCAGCACGTTGAAATACAGAAAGCTCCCCAGGGCCAGGACCAGCAGGAGGACCAGAAGCGTTTTGAAAAACCGCTTCGCGCCGCCTCCCTTTTTCCTCGCGGCGGGAGCGCGGCGGCGCTGCGCGCCGTTGCTGTAAACGTCGCTGTCCACATAATTGTACCGGTCGATTTCGTCCGGGTCGTAATAAGAGCTGCGGTTTCTTGCGGAGGGCGCTGCCGGGCGGCCCTGATAACGGCTGCTGCTGTAGACGTCCCTGTCGGAGTAGCCATAGGGATTCTGGCGGTCGCCTCCGTAGGACGGGGCACGGTCTCTGCCTTCCGCCGCGTAGGAACGGCGGGCGTTTCGGGGTTCGTATTCGGCGGAACGGCCGGAACTGCGGCCGCGGTTATTTTTATCCATATCATTTCTCCTGTGCGTTTCGGCGCTGATTCATTCTAGTGCAAACGGGACGGCTTGTCAACAAAGCGTGCGTTACGCGCAGGCTACAGTTTTGTAACTTCGCGGGGCGGTTGTTTTCGTGAAAAACTTTGTTATAATAGCTCATAAAGGGGATGACGTCATGAAAAGACCTTCCGATAAAAAGGCGGATGCCCGTTCGAAGCTGATCCGCATCGTCGCGCTGCTGTGTGCCGTTCTGATCGCCGCCTCCGCGGCGGCCATGGCTTTTTACTCCGCGCACTGAGCGGCGCTCAGTGGATGGCCTTTTTGCGGTATTTTTTGCCTGCGACCTCCACGTTGCCGACGGTGATCAGCGCATTCGGGTCTTTCCCCAGGACGATGGATTTCAGCTTGGCCAGTTCCAGGCGTGAAACAACGACGTAGATGACGGTCGCAGGGATTTTCGAATACCCGCCCGTACCATCCAGCAGGGTCACGCCGCGGCCCAGCCGGGCCGTGACCGCGTCCGTGATCTCCGCGCTTTTGTCCGAGATGATCATGACGGCCTTGGATTCGTCGATGCCCTCCACCACCACGTCGATGACTTTGAACGCGATGTAGTAGGCGATGAGCGAGTACATCGCCCTGTCCCAGCCGTAGATGAAACCCGCGCCGGAGAGAATGAACACGTTGAAGGTCATGACGATCTCGCCGATCGACATGCTGCTCTTTTTATCCAGAATGATGGCGACGATCTCCGTCCCGTCCAGCGAGCCGCCGGAGCGGATGATCAGCCCCACGCCCGCGCCGTTGATGATGCCGCCGAAGACCGCCGCCAGCAGGACGTCGTGCGTCAGCCCGGGGATCGGGTGAAGCAGCGAGACTCCGGCCGACAGGCAAATGTTTGCAAAAAGCGTGGAAAGAACAAACGATTTGCCGATCTGACGGTATCCGAGGGCGATAAACGGAAGGTTCAGGACGAAGGTGAACATCCCCAGCGGCAGGCCGGAAAGGTGGCTTGCCATAATGGAGATGCCCACGACCCCTCCGTCGACGATTTCGTTTGGAACGAGAAAAATTTCAAGCCCTATGGAGGACAGGGTCGCGCCGATCATGATCGCCGCGATGCGCAGGACGATGGATCGTATTGCTTTGCCGTTCGGCTTCATTCCCGCCCTCCTTTCTCACTGCCCGCGGACGGTGCGCAGTGCCTCTTCCCTGGCGGCGATGACCCGGTCGCACCATGCGTCGAACTCGGGGTCCTCGGTCTGCAGCTCGGGGTGCGACAGAACGTTTTCTACGGTGCGGGCAATGCCCCGGTCGAACCGCACCTGCGCGCAGAAGCCGGGCACCAGCCGCTTCAGCTTGGAATTGTCGAACACCACGCTGTTCGATTTGTCTCCGATCAGCGTGCCGAGGTAGCTTTCTGGGTCGCACGCGGCCAGAAATTCAGACGAGACGTGCACCGCGTTCAGGCTGATGCCGAGCGCCGCGGCGATCGCCCCGTAGATCTGGTTCCAGGTCAGCGTTTCGTCCGAAGTGATCTGCACCGCTTCGCCGATCGCGTGGATATTGCCGATCAGGCCTGTAAAGCCTTTTGCAAAGTCACTGTTGTGTGTCATGGTCCAGAGCGAGGTGCCGTCCCCCTGGATGATGACCGGCTTGCCGCCGAGCATGCGCCGGGCCACCTGCCAGCTTCCCTTTTTGCCGTGCATGCCCAGCGGGATGGAGCGCTCGTCGTACGTATGGCTCGGCCTTACGATGGTGACGGGGAATCCGTTCTCGCGGTACTGCTTCATCAGAAACTCTTCGCAGGCGATCTTGTTGCGGGAATATTCCCAGTAGGGGTTCGCGAGCGGCGTGCCTTCCGTGATCCGGTAATCCGCGAGCGGCTTCTGATAGGCCGACGCGGAACTGATATAGATGTACTGCCGCGTCCTGCCGTGGAACAGGCGGAAGTCCCTTTCCGCCTGGGGCCGCGCGAATGCGACGAAATCCGCGACGGCGTCGAACCGCATACCGGAGATCAGACTCAGAACGGCCGCTTCGTCGTTTGCGTCTGCCGTCAGCATGTGCGCGCCGTCCCCCAGAATTCCCGCTCTCGTCCCGCGGTTGAGCAGATAAAGCTCGTGCCCCTGTTCCAGCAGCAACTTCGAGATGGCCGTGCTGATGGTGCCGGTTCCCCCGATCAACAGAATCTTCATGACTGATCGCCTTCCTTTTTCATGTTTTATTTATGTTTTTTCCGGACTGCGTTTCCGGAATACACTCTTTTTCACAAAAGCACCCGTGGAATGGATTGCGCAGGCGTCCGGGCAGTTTCCCCGCATTCCGCTGGCCTACATTTATAATAGCATTTCAGGACTCATTTTGGCAATCCGGAAGTTCCTCCGCAAAGAAAAATTCCGGGCGTGGACGGCGTCCGGGAGTATCTGCGTTAAATCGCTTGCCTGTCACAAAACAGCCGCCGGGAAATCCGCGGCTGCAGTCTTTCGAAGAAACCCATTAAAAGCGGGTCTGTTCTTTTGGAAGGTCTGGTCACAGAAGATATAAATTCAGCTTCGGATTATGCTCATAATATACCCATCAAATCAACATGACAAATTCTTCTCAAAGCAAATTGAATTTGCTCTCTTTGCGTATTTACCGTAGTTTGGTATTTTGTTGTATCCATTTCTTTCATAAAATGAAACCGCTTTAGTATTAACAATACGCGTTTCAAGGCGGAAGGTTTTATAACCCATATGATGTGCCTGATGTTCGAGATAAGAGAGAATCTTATTGCCAATTCCCATTCCTTTTTCTTTTGCATACATTCTTTTGACTTCTGCTGTTGTTTTATCCATAGGCCTGAAAGCGCCACAGCCAATTGCTTTTCCGCCTTGATTTCTGGCGATTACAAATATAGCTCTATCGCTGCATACATCATTAACGTCAAATGAGTCCTTTCCGCTATCCCCGGTAATGTTCTGAAGGCATTCTGAAAGTTCATCCATTAAAGAAATGGCATCGGAGGAAAATGGGCTATCTGCCGATATTATAACGCTTTCTAAATTTATAAGTATCAGTCCTTATTATATAAATAATCTAAAGCAAGTATAGCATAAAATTTAACATAACAGAAAGACAAAAAAATCCATGCGCAGGTGCGAATCCTGACACATGGATTTTTAATGGTCGAGGTGACAAGACCCGGTTATTGGGCAAGATTTTCCCGCGTTCCGCGAGTCCCTTTGTTTTTCTGTAAGCCATTGGGGCAATGGCGATGCTCCAGTCTGCACCGGCCAGTTCCCGCTGTCACACAGGCAAAAAAGAAAAGTCCCTGTAGAGGGGCTTTTCTTTTGGTCGGAGTGAAATTATAGGACTTGGAGAAATCCAGTAATATCAATGGCTGCAGGCAATCTGCAAGCAGTATTTATATACACTTTTAGCATGTATTGCTTCACGGATGATCCGCTTTTGCTATTTCATCTGCAAGCTCTTTAGTGCTGATTGCATGTTGAGGGAAACTATATTTAGGAAGGCACCCGTTATCATATACCTTTGTGCCCATGCCGCTTAATTCATAGTCTCGATTAGCTGTTGTAATAAACTGGTTTGCAAGATAAAAATTGGATCTCCTTATATACGACCTAACAGAGTATTATAATTATGCGCTTTTCAATCTTCTGAGACGTACGGATAATAGTCTATCTGCGAAATACGACCATTGTCCAGGATATTAACAGGCTCAAGAACAGACTTGTTGATTTCAAAATGGAACACATCGTTTCTTTGATAGCTTCCTGCAATATCATGAACACCCTTTTGCATGATTTCGGTGGAAATATCACATTTAGCATAGGCGATGTCCTCTTTGTTATCCCGAACAATATTGCTGCAAATGACACCCGATGGAGCAACAATCATAGATCCGCCATAGGTAAGTTTATCCAACAAATCGCGTATATCCTTATTTCCAGCTGATAGAACATCATAGCCACGTTCATCCAAAGCCTGCGAGGACACAACGGTGAACACTTTGCCTTCATAAGACATAGAGCAGGCCCTTACCAGTAAGGTGTCAAAATAGTCTTGTCCGCCCGCCGGGTTACGTGAGGTGGGGAAACAAGGAGGGTAGGTGGAGATGTGAATTTGTTCCCCCTGGCAAATAAGCGCATATTTTGCAAGAGAATTTGTGTTTTCGCCGCATATGAGCGCACCGATTCGTCCTATTTCCGTGTCGTGCACATTTAAAGTTGAGCCATCTCCAAAAGACCAGACCAGTTTTTCCGACCATGTAGGCAGCAGCTTCCTGTGGCGTGCAATCATATTTCCGTTCCTGTCGAAAATCAGATTGGTGTTCCACAGAACGCCAATACTTTGTTTGGGAGCCTTCTCGGTGATTCCAATGGAAAGAAATATATTGTTATCCCGTGCGATCTGTTGCAGTTGAAAAAAATCTGGGCTGGGAATTTCAATTGAGTTTTGCACCATTTTCTTGAAAAGCTCGTGTTGATCCATCGGCGCAAGCATATGAACCCAAGACGGAAAACCGGGAATGAAAGATTCGGAAAAGACCACAAGATCCGCTCCGTTTGCTTTCGCTTGGGCAGTGAGATTTCGTACCTTTTGGATGCCTGCTTCTCTATCTAAATATATAGGCGCAGCTTGGACCGCTGCAATTGTTGGCTGTGGGTAAACATCAACAGACACTTAAATCAGCTCCTGAATTATTGTAATGCTGTGTAACCAGTACTATTTAAACCTATGCCCATGAAAGATTCCTGCAGACATACGGCTTATAGGTTAGTATAACGATTTGATAAAATAATGTCAATCTTAATTTGCGTTAATATCTATTATTGGTAGCCTTGTAGGCTCGGAATGGCATTCTGGGTTGATTTCTCTTACAACCGCGTCTTTTCAATTAATTTTATGATTTCAACTCAAAATAGACAACACAAAAAGAGCCACGAACATTTTAGTTTCGTGGCTCAAATGGTCGAGGTGACAAGACTCGAACTTGCGACATCCTGCTCCCAAAGCAGGCGCGCTACCAACTGCGCTACACCTCGTTCTGCTGCGGAATAACCGTTCCGGCATCGTTATCGTGGCTGCAGATTGCTACAAACAATTATTATAAGGGACCGCGCCGGTGCTGTCAAGAAAATTTATGCCGGTAAGGGAGAAGCCTGGAAGGAAGAATTTCCATTTTTCATGAAATCTTAACACGGATTCAGATAAATTATTCAAAAATTGTGTGTTATAATGTTCAGACATGGGATTTCATGTCAAGGCATTTTAACAGGAGGCCTTTACTGTGAAAAAAATTCAGACTTATCGTTCCAGGACACATCGCATCCGCTCCGCGGCGGCCGCCGCGCTGGCGATCGCCGTTCTGCTTTCCGGCTGCGCCCCGCTGCAGAAAGCGGAGAAACAGTTCAGCTCTGCGGCGGGCAAGCAGTTTGAGACGGCTTCTTCGGCCGCGTCGTCTGCAGTCGCTTCCACAGTGGAGTCTCTGCTGAATTCGTCGCAGGCTTCGTCGAAAGCCGCGTCGTCCACCGCTTCAAAGGCGCCGTCCAAGGCTTCTTCCTCCGTTCCGGCGCGTAAGACCGCCGTGCCCGTCCCTGCAAAGAAGGCGGACGTCCGTTCCGTACAGAAGATCAACACATCCCTGCCCTCGAAGACCTTGGCCAAAAAGGAGCTCACGGCACCTGCGATATCGTCGCAGTCGTATGCGCAGGTTCAGCAGGCAAGCGCTTACCAGAACCTTTCGGGCTCCGAAAAGGAATTGTATTCCCTGATCAAGAACAGCGTTTATCAGATCGCCTTGCAGCCGGTGGCGCAAGGGTATTACCCCATCGGGCAGATATGGACTTCCCAGAAGCTGTCCGAGGCGCAGATCCGCGTGGCCCTCACGGCTTTCATGGATGATAACCCCAAGGTCTTCTGGCTGGCAAACGCCTATACGTACGGCTATAACGGAAATACGACGATCGTTCAGCTGTTCTCCGTCCTTTCGATCACGGATGCGCAGGCGGCGGTGTCTCAGCTTGAGACTACCGTCAGTTCCGTCTTGCAGGCGATGCCGTCCGGACTGAGCGATTTCGACCGCGAGGAATATCTTTTTAACTACATCGTTGCGCACTGCACCTACGACAATGCCGCCGTGACGGACACCAGCCGGTGGCAGGCGTTCACTTCCTACGGCGCTCTTGTCGGCGGGCTTGCGGTCTGCGAAGGATACGCGAAGGCGATGCAGCTTCTCGCCGGATATGCCGGACTGACCTGCACGGTGGTGCACGGCAGCAGTCAGGGCGTCGGCCACATGTGGAATGCGGTCGTGATAGGCGGCAAGTGGTATAACCTGGACGTGACCTGGAGCGACAGCACCGTTCTGGTCTATAATTACTTCAACATCCCCGACAGCGTGCTGAAGCTGACGCATACCATCGGCGCGCCCGCCTCTTCGCTTACCGACGCGCAGATTAACGCCGACGACACCCAGTATAATGTGTTCCTGCCCTCGTGCACTTCCACGGATGAAAACTATTTCCGTGTGAAGGGCGTTTCGGTTTCCTCGCAGAAGGATGCCGGAGATTCTTCGATCATCCAGTCTCTGGCGGCGGATATGAAGGCGGGAAGGACCTCCCTTGCATTTTTCATCGAAGGCACTTCGTATGATTCGCAGATCAGCGCCATCATGAGCACGAAGATGTATCACTGGCTTACCGCGGCCGCAGGCCAGTCCGGACGGACCCTGAACATGGGCGATCTGAATTATGTGACGGATAAATCGGATTCCGGGCTGACGATGCATGTTTCCTACCAGTGACTTTTCATGCGCCCTCACAGTGAATATTTTATATTTTCTTTCATAGAATAAGCCTGTCGTGAAAACCGTTTTCTTTAAGCGACAGAAATGTGGGGTGCGCATGATATGGACCGTGCTGTGCTGAGCTTTATCTCCGGATCGGGTAAGCGCGAAGAAAACATCCGTCGGGCGATCCGTTCGGTGGAGCGGCTGCCCGCAACGACGGTGATCGCTCAATCGGGCCTTTACGGACGGGAGACGCAGGCGGCTGTGCAGCCGGGATCGGACTGCACCGTTGCCTGCGCGGTGGTTCTGACGGGGATGTCCCCCTGTGCGCTCTACGGCGCCTGCAAAGGGATTGCGGCGGCGGTGGGGCGCGAGCCGGACGTTCCGGCGCAGGAGGCGGCGGTGGATATCAGCCTGCTCGTTTACGAAGGGGCGGCCTGCAAGAACGACGAACTGACCCTCCCGAACGAAGACCTGCTCAGGCGGCCCGCGATCCGCAAAGTCGTAACGAATATTTTTCAGAACGGCAAGGTTTTGGATTTTAACCTCACCTGGCCGGAGAAGAAGAAAAACAGTGTGCTGTAACAAGAAAATCAAAAAAACCGCAAAAAAGGGTTGACAGAAGGGAAATGGTTTGGTATTATAGTGAAGCGCCTTACGGAAAGGGCGCTGCGGAAAAGCGGAGATAAGAAGCCGCGAAGCCGCATGGGACCTTGAAAATTAAACAACGATAAGGAAAAAGGAACCCGTAAAGAACGAGAGTTTTAAGTACTTTCGGACGAAGAGAATGAGAACTCTCAAAAATCTCAAAAGCGATACGTTAGCGTATTGA
>JAEZRH010000099.1 GCA_023412845.1 Bacillota bacterium | reverse complement strand
GGGGGCCCGCCCCCCCCCGCGACGGGGACGGCCCCCATTACGGCAGCCTCCCGAACTGATGCTCCAGCTCTTTTCGCGTGAGAACAAACGAAACAGGCCGGCCGTGCGGGCAATAGCGGACGTCTTCTTTCTCGACGCGGCGGACGAGGTCGATCAGTTCCTGCGGTGAAGCCGGATCGCCCGCCTTCACCGCCGCCCGGCAGGCGACGTTGTGGTAGAGCCAGTCCAGTTTTTCGGTCGTCACGTCCGTGCGGCTGGAAGCGAGATGCCCCGCGATCTCCATGACGGACTCCGCGACTTCCCCGCCGAGGATCATCGGCGCGCTGCGGACCAAGACGGTACCCGCGCCGAAGTCCTCGATCTCGAAGCCGGCCTCTTCGCAGACCGGCAGGGAATCCAGCACGGCGGAGTACTCTTCTTTGGAAAGCGATACCGTGACCGGCTCCAGCAGCATCTGACAGTACGCCCTGCCGCCCTGCGCCCTGAGCTTTTCATATAGGAGGCGTTCGTGCGCCGCGTGCTTGTCGAGAAAGACAAGACTGTCGCCGCGCTGGACGATGACGTACGTTCCGAACGCTTCGCCGACCAGCTTTTCCGCCTCTCCTGCGCTGCGGGCTGCGGGGGGCTCCACAGGCACGGGCTGTGCGGTTTCTTCCCGCTCCGGCGCTTCGGTGGAAACGGCGGGAACCGGGGCTGGCGGCAACGGATCGTCGTCCCGCCCGATGTCCGGAGGAACGAGCGTGCCTCGCGGCTCAACCGGAACCGCCTGCGGCTCTCCCTCTCCCGCGAAAGAAGCGGGCGGCTGCCGGTCTTCCGCCGGAGGGACCGCGCGAATCTGTTCCGGCGCCGCGGGAACCGCCTGAAAACGCATCTGCACGGCCGGTGGCTCCGTCTCTCGGAAAGCCGGAGCGGCCGAGTCCGAAAGCTTCATCACATGCGCCGTGTCGCCCTCGTGCAGGGCGGTCTTGGCTCCGTGGTATACGGCGTCGAAGATCGGGCGCTCGTTGAGAAAGCGGACCTCGATCTTGGCCGGATGGACGTTGACGTCGACCGCCGCGAACGGAACGGTGAGATGAAGGACGCAGGCGGGAATCTTCCCCACCATCAGCGAACCGCGGAATGCTTCCTCCAGCGCGACCGAAGCGGTGCGGCTCTTGACGTAGCGCCCGTTGATGAAAAAGTTCTGCATGCTGCGGTTCGGGCGGGCCGCGGAGGGCTTGCTGACAAACCCTTCCGCGCCGATACCGTTCAGCTCGTATTTTAAGGGAATCAGGCCGGCGGTGAATTCCTTGCGGAACACGGCATAGATCGCCGAGCGGAGCTGGCTGTCGCCGGGCGTATGAAGCGTCTCCCTCCCGTCGCGCAGGAAGCGGAACGAGATTTCCGGATGCGCGAGCGCTTCCTTGTCGAGCACGCCTGCGACGGCGTTGCCTTCTGTGAAATCCTTTTTGAGGAACTTCATGCGCGCCGGCGTGTTGTAGAACAGGTCCCGCACGACGATGGTCGTGCCCTCCGCGCACCCGGCGTCCTCGCAGAACTGCTCCCGCCCGCCGGAAATGCCGTAGCGGGTGCCCGCAAGCTCGCCCGCCGTGCGGGTCAGAAGCTCCACGTTCGCGACGGCTGCGACGGAGGCAAGCGCCTCTCCGCGGAAGCCGAGCGTCGCGATGCCGTCGAGGTCGTCGCGGCCGGAGATTTTGCTCGTCGCGTGGCGGAGGAACGCAAGCGGCACGTCGCTCCGCTCGATGCCGCAGCCGTCGTCGGTCACGCGCAGGAAGGAGACTCCGCCGCCGCGTATCTCCACCGTTACGTTCTTCGCCCCGGCGTCGATGGAATTTTCCACAAGCTCCTTGATGGCCGAAGCCGGGCGCTCGACGACTTCGCCCGCCGCGATCAGCTCGGCGACGTGCCTGTCCAGAACATTGATCTTGCCCACGATGCTTCTCCTTCCACAGGTCCATTAAAATCCCGTCGAAATATTTACCGCCGATCCGAAAATAATCCCGGTATCTTCCAACGGTCACAAATCCGAATTTTTCATACAGGGGAATCGCTCTTTCGTTGTTTTCGTAAACGCCGAGGTGGATCGCTTTGAGCGTGGTCCGGTTTTTCGCAAAATCAATCAGTTCGGTCAGCAGAGCGCTCGCCGCGCCCAGGTGCCAGTATTTTTTGCGGACCGTGATGCCCAGTTCGCCGTTGTGGGCGACCCTCTCTTTTGTTTCCGCACGGACGACTGCGGAACAGGCGAGCTCGTTCCCGATCCATCCGAGAAGATAAATGCTGTTGGGGCGTTCCCGCAGATTTCTGATGCTCTGCTTTTCCTGCTCGAAATCGTTTGGACATCCGTTTTTGCCGAACGTCAGGAAATCACTTTCGCCTCCGACCTGATTGATATAATCAATGACCGCTTCGGCGTCGCTCTCCTCCACCAAGCGGATCAGCAGTTCCCTGCCGTCCTTTAACCGGACCTTTTTCATGTCGCATTCTCTCTTTCCGTTTTGGTTGAAAAGGCCGTATCCGCTCTTTAGCCCGTTGCAGTCAGAATGTTGCGGCAAGCTCCGGCAGGGCCGAGCCGTCCAGCCGGAAAATTCTCCAATGCTCCTGGGGGTTTGCGCCCATCGCTTTGTAAAAATCCGCGGACGGTTTGTTCCAGTCGAGACAAATCCACTCCATCCGGCCGCATCCGCGCTCCACGGCGAGGCGGGCCAGAAACGAAAGCATGGTCTTGCCGATGCCGCGTCCGCGCGATTCGGGCAGGACGAAAATATCTTCAAGGTACAGCCCTTTTCTGCCCAGGAACGTGGAAAAATTATGAAAAAACAGCGCGTAGCCGACCGGTTCTCCGTGAAGCTCCGCCAGAACGACTTCCGCATCTTTTTTCCGGAGCAGGGAGTCACGCAGCGTCTCTTCCGTCGCCGCGACGTCGCTTTCCATTTTTTCGTATTTTGCAAGTTCCTTGATCAGGCGAAGGATCGTCGGGACGTCCTGTTCCTGTGCAAAGCGGAGAGTGACGTCCGGGTCTTTTGTCCGATAGATCTGCCGCATCTGTTCCATCTCGTTTTACCCCCAGGTTCTTTACTTCGCCAGCTTGCAAAGCCCGAACAGCGTGTTCATGCACTCGATCGGCGTCAGGGTGTTCACGTCCAGCGCGCGCAGGCGCTCCATGATCTCCACCTCGTTCGGCGGCGTCAGCGCAAGCTGCATCGGCTCTTCTTCCGGCTGCTGCTTCACAAGGCGCTTCGGCGTCGAAACGTCTCTGCCCGCGTCCAGCTCCGCCAAAATCTGCTTTGCCCTCGAAATGATGCTGTTCGGCACCCCTGCGAGCTTCGCCACCTCGACGCCGTAGCTGTCGTCCGCGCCGCCGCGCACAATGCGCCGCAGGAACGTGATGTCGTCCCCGCGCTTTTTGACTGCGATGTTGTAATTCTTGACGCCGGGCACAAGCTCTTCCAGCGCGGTCAGTTCGTGGTAATGCGTCGCGAACAGCGCCTTCGCGCCGAGGCGCCTGGGGTCCGCGACGTATTCCAGCACCGCGCGGGCGATGCTCATACCGTCGAACGTGGAGGTGCCGCGGCCGATCTCGTCCAGGATGAGGAGGCTGTCGGCAGTTGCGTTCCTGACGATCTC
This sequence comes from Bacillota bacterium, assembly GCA_023412845.1. Lineage (GTDB taxonomy): Bacteria > Bacillota > Clostridia > Oscillospirales > Acutalibacteraceae > Thermocaproicibacter. The sequence continues at coordinate 7,759 of JAEZRH010000099.1, read as the reverse complement.
CGCGACCTCCGCCATTTCCACCATGAAGGTGGACTGACCCGCCGCGAGGTCGTCCGACGCGCCGATGCGCGTGAACACGGCGTCTGTGATGCCGATCTCGGCGCTCTCTGCGGGGACGAAGCAGCCGATCTGCGCCATGATGACGATGAGCGCGATCTGGCGCATGTAGGTCGATTTTCCGGCCATATTCGGGCCGGTGATGATGGCGACGCGGTTTTCGCCTTTATCCAGCACCGCATCGTTCGGGACGAACGGCTCCTCCAGCAGTGCCTCCACGACGGGATGCCTGCTTTTTTTCAAGGCGATCCTCCCGTCGAGGCTGATGGCCGGCCTTGTGTAATTGCGGTCCACGGAAACCTGTGCGAAGGAAAGCAGCACGTCCAGCCGGGCGACTGCCTGCGCCGTAGACTGCACGCGGTCCATCTGCGCGGCAACCTGACGGCGGACGTCCTGAAACAGCTCGTATTCGAGCTGTACGGATTTGTCGTGCGCGCCGAGGATGCGGCCTTCCAGCTCCTTCAGCTCGGGCGTGATGAAGCGCTCGCAGTTCGTGAGCGTCTGCTTGCGGATATACTCCGGCGGGGCCTGGTCCTTGTAAGCGTTGCTGATCTCTATGTAATAGCCGAAAACGCGGTTGTAGCCGACTTTCAGCTTCGGGATCCCCGTGCGCTCACGCTCCTGCGCCTCGATCTTCGCGATGACCCCTCGACCGTCGCTCATGTCTCCCTTAAGCAGGTCCAACTCCTCATTGCAGCCGGGTCTTATGATCCCGCCTTCGCGCAGGGAAAACGGCGGGTCATCCACGATGGACTTTTCGATCAGGCCGCGCACGTCTTCCAGGCCGTCAACCGTGTTGTAGATTCCCGAAAGCAGGTCGGATTTCGAATCCTTCAGCATGCCTTTCAGCGTTGGGAGTTTCGCCGCCGTCTCCGACAGGCTGCGGAGTTCCCTGCCGTTCGCCGAGCCGTAAACGATGCGGGACATCAGGCGCTCCAGATCGTGCACGCCGGTCAGTTGTTCCGCGAGGCTGCCGCGAAGCACACTGTCCTTTGCAAGCTCCTCCACGGCGTTCAGCCTGCGGCCGACCTGTGCCGGATTCAGAAGCGGGCGCTCGATCCAGCTGCGGATGAGGCGCTTGCCCATCGCGGTGCGCGTGCGGTCCAGCACCCAGAGAAGCGAGCCGCGTTTCTCCTTGCTGCGCATGGTCTCGAGCAGTTCCAGGTTGCGGCGCGTCGTGAGGTTCAGCCGCATGTACTGCGCCCCGCTGTAGAGGTCGATCGAATTGAGGCGTTCCAGGCCGGTACGCTCGGTCTCCTTGAGATAGGCAAGCAGCGCGCCGAGCGCGTTCGTGATTTCGGGCTTGTCCGAAAGTCCGAGATCGTCGATGCTTTTACCCGCAAACTGGGCCGCGACTTCATCGGCGGCCGTCTTCGGGTCGAACGTTTCGTCGCCGGGCATTTCCACGCTGACGTTCAGCCTGGTTTTGACGAACTGCGGCAGAGCGGAAAGGTCCAGCGCGCCTCCGTTGATCAGAATCTCGCGCGGGGAAAAGCGCGACAGCTCGTTCTGGAGCTGCGCCGTCAGTTCCGCCGCGTTCTTGGCGCAGAGCAGCGTCGCGTGCAGTTCGCCGGTGGAGACGTCGGCAAAACAGATGCCGGCGCGGTTTTCGGCGGCAAAAAGCGAAGAAATGAAATTGTTGCGCGTCTCGTCGAGCATGCTGCTTTCAAGCACCGTACCCGGCGTGATGACGCGGATGATGTCGCGTTTGACAAGGCCTTTCGCCAGCGCGGGATCTTCCATCTGCTCGCAGATGGCGACCTTGTAGCCCTTGGCGATCAGTCTCGCGACATAGGTTTCGTAGCTGTGGAACGGCACCCCGCACATGGGGGCGCGTTCCTCCTGCCCGCAGTCGCGGCCGGTCAGCGTCAGTTCCAGTTCGCGGGAAGCGAGTTTCGCGTCATCGTAGAACATCTCGTAAAAATCGCCGAGGCGAAAAAACAGGATGGTGTCGGGATACTGTTTTTTAATGTCGAAATACTGCTGCATCATGGGGGAAAGATCGGCCAATGCCACCGCCTCCCGTCACAGAATTCCCCGTCTTAATGGCAGCCGGCGCACGAGGAGCAGTTTCCCCCGCACGAGGATTCCGCGTAATCCGCAGTCTCCGGGTCCCCGCCCTCCGCGCTCTGCGAAAGGATGGCGTTCACGCGGCGCATCAGCAGGTCGAAATCCTTCTTTGCCTCGTTGTAGGCGGCCATGCTGGGGTTTTTCATCACGGAGGCGTAAAGCCCGTTCAGTTCCTGCTGGAACGTCTTGACCTTGTCTTCGTCCCGGTCCTGCTTCTGCAGTTCGTTCTGCAGCGACATCCGCTTGAGGTTATACTGGCCGATGAGGTCCTGCAGCTTTTCGTCCTCGTCCGCAGCCTGAAGCGCAATACGCATTTTGAGATAGCGTTCGTCCTTCTGAATTTCCTTGCCGATTTCACGGGTAAGACCGATGATGTCCATAAAAATCTCCTTTATATTTTTCAATTCAAATTATTTCTTTCATCCGAATCCGTATTCTCAGGAACAGCCTTTTCGCCGCCCAGAATCCAGATGCGTGCGGAAGTGATCTTCACATCCGCGAAGCTGCCGACAAGCCCGTTCTCCCCGGGAAAATTCACGATGACGTTGCCGTCGGTCCGGCCGCAGAGAAGGCCGGTCTTCGGACTGCGCTCCTCCACAAGCACCCGGCGGACCCTGCCGATCTCGGACGCGCAGCGGGCGGCGGAAATCCGCTCCTGTTCCGCGCAGAGCTCCTGCAGCCACCGCGACTTTTCCTCCAGAGGGACGGGGTCGGGCAGCTTTGCCGCCCGCGTTCCCTCGCGCGGGGAATAGATAAAGGTGAACAGCGAGGTATAGCCCACTTCTTTCACAAGCTCGACCGTCTCGCGGAACTCTTCGTAAGTTTCCCCGGGAAATCCCACAATAATGTCCGTAGTAAGCGAGAGGTCCAGAATTTTTTCTTTCGCGTACTCCACGAGGGCAAGATATTTTTCCTTTGTATATCCGCGGTTCATTTCTTTTAAGATTCGGTTGCTTCCGGACTGGACCGGCAGGTGCAGGTGGCGGCTGATGTGCTTTCCGGACGCCATGGTGTCGATGAGCTCGTGTGTCGCGTCCTTCGGGTGCGAGGTCATGAAGCGCAGGCGGTAGTCGCCCTCCACCTCGTCAAGCATCCGCAGAAGCTGCGAAAAGCTGACCGGAGCCGGCAGATTTTTACCGTAGGAATTCACATTCTGCCCCAGGAGCGTGACATCGTGGTAACCGAGGGACACGATCTCGCGGAATTCCCTCAGGACGGCGCCGGGTTCTCGGCTCCGCTCCCGGCCGCGGACATAGGGCACGATACAGTAGGAGCAGAAGTTGTTGCAGCCGTACATCACGGTCAGCCACGCGCGTACGCTGTTCTCGCGGCGCACCGGAAGCCCCTCGACGATTTCGGCGTCCTCCTGTTCGTCCCCGCGCTCAAAGACGCGGCGGCTTTCGGTCAGGGCGGTCCATAAAAGCTCCGGGAAGCGGTGCAGCACATGGGTGCCGAAAACGAGCCCGACAAACGGGAATTTACGCCGGATATGCTCGGACGCTTCCTGCTCCTCCATCATGCAGCCGCACACGGCGACGAGCAGGGACGGATGCCTGCGCTTCAAATCCTTGAGCGCGCCGACGTTGCCGAACACGCGGTTCTCCGCATGGCCGCGCACTGCGCAGGTGTTGAACACGACAAAATCCGCCTGCTCCGGATCCTCGGTGAACGAAAAGCCCATCAGCGAAAGAAGGCCCATGAGCTTCTCGCTGTCCGCAACGTTCTGCTGGCAGCCGTAGGTCCTCACGAGCGCCATGGGAACAGCCCCGCGCCTGCGGACCCTCATGGTCTCCGCCACCTGACCGATATAAAATTCCTGCGTGTGCTCCGGAGAAGGCAGGAGTCCGGAAAAATTGTCTGCCAAGCGGAAATACCTCCATTTGTTGCTAAACGGTTTAGCATTTATTATAGCATGACGGCGGGATTCCTGCAAGGAAAACACAAATCCCCCGTGCGCTTCCTGGCGAAAGGCACGGGGGACGAAAAGCGGTTCAGCCCTCGAATTTCACGCTGATGATCGCATTGGTGGTATAGACGGAAAGTTCTTTGCTTCCGCCGTCCCGGTTATTCAGGTTGCTGACGGCGTTTGTGGTATGAGAGTCGATCGTGTAATCGTCCTCTTTTCCGCTGACACTGCCGCTGATCAGCGCGTTCTGCGTATCGAGCCGGATCTTGGCGGCGCTGATTTTATTGAATGAAATCACGGCGTTCTGGGTTTCGGCAGAAAGGCCGGAAGCGGCCGAAACATCGCTGAGATAAATGGCCGCGTTCGCCGTCTCCAGCTCAACATTCCGCGTGGCAAGCGAAGCAAGACTGATCGAAGAGTTTGAGGTGTTGAATTTCAGATCCTTCAGCTTTGTAAAGTCGGACGCCCTGATTTCACTGTTGCTGGTGTCAATCTGAATATCGCCGGAATAGTCCCGGGGTACCGATACGGTGATTTTGGGGGCGCTGTCGGCATCCCAGCCCCAACTGTGCCACCCCGACTGATCCCGGTTCTCAAGGGTCAGCTTTCCGTTGTCATCCGAAAACTGATAGTTCTGATACCGGTTCGCCGCATATTCCACCGTGATGCTGTCCCCGTCGCAGGGCCTGAAAACGACCATTTTGTTTTCCGCGCGGATCTGTACCGTGCCCACGCCGCCCGCCTTTGCGGTATAGGTCTTATACTCGAAATCGGACGAACCGCTCTGATTCCCGCCGACTTTGCCGAACCCGTAGGCATCGCCTGCCCGGAAGCTCATAACCGCCAGAGCGATACATGCGACCAGCGCCGCCCCGAAAAGCGAGGCGGCCGAGATCGCGACGATTTTCCCTGCGCTGCGCGGCCTGCGGTTCGGGTTTTCCGCCAGAATCTTCTGCGCAACGAAATGCACGTCGCCAAGGTTGCGGACCGCGTCCCGCTCCGGCTCTCCCCCTTCGACCCTGTCTTCGATCATTTCCCTGTAATACGAGAGGATGCGCTCCCGCTCCTCAGCCGGAAGACCGCGAAGCCGGCGGCGCAAAATTCGCAGAAACTGATCTTTTCCCATCACGGTTTCCCCTCCTGCAAAATAAAATCATGTATTTGAACCATCTGGTCCCATTCCCGCAGAAAATCCCCGATCCTTCCCCGCCCGAGCGGAGTGATGCGGTAATATTTTCTCAGGCGGCCGTTATGGGCCACGGAATAGGTCGAAAGACAGCCGCCGGCTTCAAGCCGCTTCAGAATCGGGTACAGAGTGGATTCCGAAATTTCTACGCACGGGAAAAGGTCGCGGATAATCCGGTACCCATAAGAGTCTTTTGCGCCGATGGCTGCAAGCACGCAGACATCCAGCAGTCCCTTTTTCAGCTGTATGTCCAAGCAGATACCTCCCATCGGGATATATAATACATTGCATAGTATTGAAAGTCAAGAGCGCCACGCGCTTTTTGTACGCAGCAGCGTTACGGGCGATACATCCAGGGCGCGGTCTTCCAGAGGAAGACGCGGCGTTTCAAGCTTTTTTCCGTTTTTCCGTCTGTCGTAAGCAGGCGGTCATAGCCGGTTTCCGAAAGATACCGTCTGACCTGCAAAAAGGTTTTGCCTTCCCGCAGCGCAATATCGACGCAGTTCATGACCGTCCTGGGGAGTTTGTCTTTTTCAAGCAGGCGCAGCAGTTCTGCGTCGCTTGGGAATTTGGACCGCGCCGTCTCTTCGACGCGCAGGACCACCTGCATGCGCTGGAAGATGTTCCACCCCACCGGACCCTGACGGCCGCGTTTCAGCGCAAAAGTATCGTCCCGCACCAGGAGCACTGGGGCCTGCAGGACGGACGGGGCCGTAAGAAGACATCGGTACAGAAATTCCTCGGCGTACCCGTACGTGCAGGACTCGGTAAAGACCAGGCCGTTCTCGATCAGGAAAGACCGCCGGATCAGGACGGAGGCAAGGTCCGGAGCAACGGCGCGGCGCAGCATCTCGCGGACGAACCCAGCGCCGTCCGGCTGGCAGATGGCGCTGCTTACCATGCGTCTTTCCGCAGCGTGCACTTCTTCTTTGCCCGCGCACCCGAACACGACGTCGGCTTCACTTCGTTTGGCGGCTTCCAGCAGCGGCGCCGCCAAGCCGTTGTAAAGCCTGCGTGCAAACAGAAAGCTCAGATAGGCCCCGCTGGACTTCTGCACGGCGGTGTTCAGCGCCTCGGGAACGAGCGACGCGCCGTTCTGGATCACAAACCCGTGCAGCCCATGTTCCTTCATCAGCCACACCGTCTGAAGGACGGTCCGGTCGGAAGAACCCATGTCGACAATAATGAATTCCGTCTCCAGTCCCTTTGTCTGTTCCGCGGCAAACTGAAGGAGCCCCGCGATCTCGTTTTCGACGTTTCTGACCGGACAAAGGATGGATAGCGAAGCGGCCTGCATAATCTCTGTCCTTTCTTGCTGCGAAGTGCGCATTCAGCTGTCTTGATACCATATTACTGTGATTTTCAGTATAGCATAAAGGAGCAAATAAAAAAGATTAAAATCCCACAGATCGTGAAGCGGCCCCAAAAAATTATTGTTAATTTTCGCGTATGTGCAGAAGGCGGCAGACTTTGCCCTGTTTTTCCGACAGAAACCCGTATTTGTCTATTTGCACTCCGCCCCTCTGTCTGTATAGTTAAATTGGGGGGATTGTAAGAATGCCTTGTGAAAATTCCATACGGCGCGCGACCATCGGCGTGACCATCGTCATGACGCTGCGTGGCATACGCAGCAACCCGAACCGGAGCATCCGGAACGCGCTGGATTTTTTTGAAAGCTATGCCGGGGAAAATTCGGATAATGGCAACTTTTTCAGGCTCAGGAAGATTCTGGAAGAAAATCGGAACGGGCTTTTCAGATTTCTGCTGTTCATGGTGAAACACGTGGATTTGCAGACAATCAAAACCGTAGGCGCCAACATGCTTTTTAACCGGGTCCCGTCCCCCGGCGCAGAGCAGGGAGCCGTAAACGAGAGCCGCACCGGGTCCGCCGACGCGACGGCCGCCGTACGGGACGGCAAAAAAAAGAACATTTATTTTTTCGTTCTTTACGGTCACCAGCTTTTAAAGCACCGGGATACCATTTTCGATCTCTGCCGGCAAAACCGGGACTGCGTTTTTTATCTGACTGCAGAAGAACAGGAGATCGACGACGACTTCGCGCGCAGAGCCGCCGCGGCCAAGAACGTCGTCGTGGCGGTGAAAGTGCGCACCGATCTGCCGGAGGCCGAGCTTTGCCGAGGGAACGGCAAGGCTTTTCTGCTGCTGAAAAAATACCGCTGCATGTTCGGCTTTTCCGCCCTTGTGAACAGTGCGGGCGGGAAAGCCTCCTGTGCCCGGCGTTTTGTGGATTATACCGGGCGCGCCGGCTGCCTGTTCGGCCTGTACTTCTGCGGAAGAGGCAAGGGACACGAACCGTACGAGCGCAAAATACGGGAGACGGTGAAAAAAGCGGGTATTTTCAAACGGATTCCCGTTTTGGCGGATGAAGGGACGGACCTCGCCATACGGAACTGTTTCGGGTCCGGCGGACGCGGTTATCTGTTCTTCGGCAGAAAAAGGCTGCACACGAGGTACAGCCTCAGCGGAAAAACCTGACTTCTATTTTTTGCCGGAGGCTTCCCTGCTCGGGTCGGGAGGGC
>JAEZRH010000083.1 GCA_023412845.1 Bacillota bacterium | reverse complement strand
ACTGAGCATTCAGAACAACATCGCTTTGCCGAACCTTGACCAGATCTGCAACCGGTTCGGGGTGATCGACCGCAAAAAAGAGAAGGCCATCACGGAAGATGCCGTCAAAAACCTCGGCATCAAGCTCTCTTCGGCGGAAGCCGACGCGGCTACCCTCTCCGGCGGCAACCAGCAGAAAGTCGTCGTGGCCAAATGGCTCGCGAGGCACTCCCGCGTGGTCATCTTCGACGAACCCACCCGCGGCATCGACGTCGCGGCAAAAGTCGAAATCTATAACATCATGAACGAACTGAAACGGCGCGGCATCGGCGTGCTGTTCGTCTCCTCCGAGATGCCGGAGATCATCGGCATCAGCGACAGGATTCTCGTGATGTGCGACGGCAGGATCACCGGCCAGCTCTCTTCCGAAGATGCGACGCAGGACCTGATCCTGGAATACGCCACCCGGTTCGAATCCAAGCTGGACCGGGAGGAACCCCGGAAGGAAGCCGTCTGACACCGATCTACAATACTGAATTTGGGGAGCGTTTAAAATGGAGCATAACGAAAAGCAGACTCCCTTCAAAAGGCTGATCTCGATCCGGGGCATGGGGCAGGTTGTGACCGTTTTCATCGGCCTCATCGTACTCTGCATCATGTTTTCCCTGCTGAGCAGTTCCTTCTCTTCGCAGAGGAACGTTGAAAACCTGCTGCGGCAGATCGCGCCGATCCTGATCATCGGCATCGGGCAGGGCTATGTTCTGATCACAAGCAACATCGACCTTTCCATCGGCTCCGTCGTCGGCATGAGCTGCATGATCTCCGCAACGCTGATGACCAAGGGCGTCGACCCGATGTTCTCGATTCTGATCACGTTCGCCTGCTGCCTGACGGTCGGCGTTCTGAACGGGCTGCTGGTGGCGAAATGGAACGTGCCGCCTTTCATCGCGACGCTGGGCACCATGACAGTCGCAAGGGGCATCGCGCAGATCGCTAACAACAACTACAACACCGACGCCATCGGCGACAACGCGCAGTGGTTCCGCAACCTGTTTTACTACGGCAAGTTTCTGGGTCTCTACAACACCATTTGGATCGCGGTCATCCTGTTTCTCATCTTCAATTTTCTTCTGAGCAAAACCAGGGTCGGGCGCCACGTCTACGCGGTGGGCAGCAATAAGGAAGCCGCCAAGCTCTCCGGCGTCAACACCTTCCACACCGTTCTGGCCGCTTACGTCATCAGTTCCATCTGCGCGTGCGTCGTGGGCCTGATCACGGCCGCCATCGCCGGAATGGGCACCATGGACTCCGGCAACATGTATGAAATGTACGCCGTCGCCGCCGCAGCCATCGGTGGGATCTCCACCTTCGGCGGCGAGGGCCTTCTCATCGGCACCGTGGTCGGCGCCTCCATCTGGGGCGTGCTGCAGAACGGCCTTCAGTTTGCCGGTGCGCCGGTAGCAATCCGCAACATCGTCATCGGCATCATCGTCGTGGTCTCCGTCCTGCTTGACGTCGTGATCCGCACCGGCAAGCCGAAGAAGAGCGCGGTAAAGTTCCATCAGGCCCAGGCCCAAAAACAAAATTAAAGCGAAAGTGCTTTAATGGATAAAAATTAGGGAGGCAAGTATATGAAAAGAAAGCTTATGTCAGTGATTCTCAGCTCAGCGCTGATGGTGGCCGCCGTAACCGGATGCAGCAGTTCAGCCAACACCGCTTCCGCTCCGGCGGGCAGCGAAGCAGCCAGCGCGGCGCCCGCGAGCCAGGCCGAGAGCCAGGCCGCAAGTGCGGCAGCCAGCGCGTCTGGTCAGAAATACAAAGTCATTCTGATCACGATGGACAGCATCGACCAGCACTGGGTGTCGGTTGACAAAGGATGCAAAAAAGCCGTTCAGGAACTCGGCAACGTAGACTACAAATGGATCGCTCCGGATAAGAAGGACGACGCCCAGCAGATCGAACGCGTCAACACGGCGATCGCCGAAAACGCCAACGCGATCCTGATTGCCGCGAACGGGCCGGACGCTATTACAAAGACGCTGGAAGACGCAAAATCCAAGGGGATTAAGATCATCTATGTCGACTCCCCCGCAAACACCCCGGGCGAAGCAACCTTCGCAACCAACAATGAGGCCGGCGGCAAACAGGCCGGCGAGCAAATGCTGAAAGCCCTGCAGGCCGCCGGCAAGACAAGCGGCAAAATCGGCGTCGTGAACGTCAACTCTGCAACGGCCTCCACCGTGGCCCGTGAAAAAGGCTTCCGTGAAGCGTTCGACGGCAAGGGCTACACCATTCTGACCACCCAGTACAGCGACGGCGATGCGGCGAAGAGTAAGGAAATCGCTGACAACTACATCACGGAAGGCTGCGTGGGCATCTTCGGAGCAAACGAGGGCTGCACGGTCGGCACCGGCAACTCCATCAAAGGCGCGGGCGGCGGCGTCGTCGGCGTTGGCTTCGATAAATCCGACGCCATCTTCTCCCTCATCAAGGACGGTTCCCTCCTCTGCACCATGGCGCAGAACCCGGACGTCATGGGCTACGACGGAATGAAAGCCGCCGTCACGATTCTCTCCGGCGGAACCATCACCGATAAAAACGTCGACACCGGCGTTTCCGTTCTCAACAAATCCAACCTCCCCTCATAAACCTGCCGCTTTCCTCGGGATTGCCGACGGGATCTGTAACAGGAAGAGACCGCCTCCGATGGCTAAAACATCGGGAGCGGCCTCCCCTTTTTGGGGACAATCCGTCCCGGCACGAATTTCCCGGCTTTCCCGCATAACCGAAACAACGACTCTGCCTGTTAAGGAGATGACGTCCGCATGCGAAGCGGCGATAAAATAATTGCGGAATTACTGGAACGATACCCTTCTCTCACGCCCTGCGCGGCGGCGATAAACGCCGCATGTAAGGAACTGCTGCAGACCGCGAAGGCCGGCGGGAAGATCCTGCTGTGCGGCAACGGCGGAAGCTGCGCGGACTGCGAACATATTTCCGGCGAACTGCTCAAGGGCTTTCTTTCCGAACGGCCGCTGTGCGAAAGCGACCTGGAAAAATTCGGGCCGAACGGCAGGGAACTGGCTCAAAAGCTCCAGTATGGCGTCTGCGCCGTCCCCCTTCCCGCTATGGCCGCGGCCATGACGGCCTTCGGCAACGACGTCGCGCCGGAAGCCGTCTACGCGCAGCTTGTGCTGGCCATGGGCAGAAGCGGAGACGCGCTTCTCTGCATCAGCACCTCCGGCAGCTCCCGGAATGTGGTGAACGCGGCCGTTACGGCGAAGGCGCTGGGCATTGCCGCAATCGGCCTGACCGGGGAAACCGGCGGAAAACTTGCGGAACTCTGCGACGTCTGCATCCGGGTCCCCGGGACCGAAACCTTCAAAATCCAGGAGCTCCATCTGCCGGTCTACCACTGCATCTGCGCCGCGCTGGAAGCGGAGCTGTTCGGTGGCCGCCCATGACGTATTATATCGGCATCGACATCGGCGGCACGAAATGCGCCGTCACGCTGGGCCGCGAGGACCCTGCGGCGGGCGAAATGCGCGTCCTCGAAAAACACAGGTTTGAAACGCCGAACAGCGCGCCCGCCGAAACGCTCGACAGGATCGCCGGCTTGATCGGCGGATTCACACAGAAAGCGGAGATCGCGGGGATCGGCATCTCCTGCGGGGGGCCCCTCGATTCCGCGTCGGGGGTCATTCTGGGCCCGCCGAATCTTCCCGGCTGGGGCCATATCGAGATCGCGCGGTATTTCGAGGAAAAATTTCATGTCCCGGTCCGGCTGCAGAACGACGCCAACGCCTGTGCCGTCGCGGAATGGAAATATGGCGCGGGGAAAGGGCTCCGCAACCTGATCTTTCTGACTTTCGGGACAGGCTTGGGCGCGGGCCTTATCCTTGACGGCAGACTCTACACGGGCACGAATGACATGGCGGGAGAGGTCGGCCACTGGCGGATGAGCGAAAGCGGGCCGATGGGCTATGGCAAAGCCGGTTCCTTCGAAGGCTTCTGCAGCGGCGGAGGGATTGCGCTCGCCGCGCAGGCAAAAATCGCGGACGCGAAGGATTCGTGGCTGTTTCCCTTCGCTGATTCCCCGGATGCCATTGACGCGAAGCGGATCGCCGACCTCGCCGACGGAGGCGACGAATTCTGCAGGGGCATTTACGCCGGCTGCGGCCGGATGCTCGGCAGAGGGCTCGCGCTCATGATCGACATCCTGAACCCGCAGATGATCGTCATCGGAAGCATCTTCGCGCGCAGCCGGAATCTGCTTTGGGAGTATGCCAAAGTGGAGATAGAAGCCGAAGCCCTTGGGTGCAGCGCGAAGGTGTGCCGGGTGGTGCCTGCGCAGCTTGGAGAAAGCCTCGGCGATATCGCCGCCCTTACGGTCGCCGAGGGCGGATTTTAAAAACCGCATGTCCCCTTACATTATATATAAATATCCTCGGGACGCATCCCGGGGATATTTTTCATCTGCGGTTCATCCACGTCCTCAGGGCGGCATCCTGTCTTACAAGTAGCGGTATAAATTTTCTTAAAATCTTGCTGATATTCATTCTATATAAGATATATATAAATATTATCTATGATATCATCGGTTTATTAGGAATTATATTGACATTTTCCTCTCTTCATTCTATAATTACACGCAGAAGATGTCAGACATGTTGCCGTAGGAGATGAACGGTTTGGCTGAAGTTGTCCGCGTAAATGAAAAAGTTTACAACACCATCGTGGAAAAGATCGCAAACAAGGAATGGCTGCCGGGGATGAAAATCTCCTCGGAAAACCAGCTTGCCCAGGAGCTTAGCGTCAGCCGCATGTCGGTCCGGGAAGCAATCGGCAAGCTGGTCGCGCAGGGAGTCCTGTGCAAAAAGAAGGGCGAAGGCACCTTCGTCAACCATCTGACCTCTTCCATCCAGTTGAACAGCCTGATCCCCGACATTCTGCTCGAAGTCTCAAATGTGCTGGAAATCCACGAATTCCGGCTGTTTTTCGAGGTCGGCAGCACGCAGCTCTGCGCCGGGCGATGCTCGCCGGAGCTGATTAAAAAGCTGCAGGCCACCTACGACACCATGTGCAGGGTGAACTGCATCTCCAGAGAATACGCGGAGGCCGATTTCGAATTTCACAGGCTGATCGGCGTGGGGTCCGGAAATTCTCTGATCACGAAAACGAACGAGATCATGATGAACATGCTCATGGCGCAGCAATTGAAAACGAACGAGTACCTGGGGCCTTCCGGCGGCCTTGCCGAGCATAAAAAGATTCTGGAGGCAATCAGGAACCGGGACGCGGAAGTGGCGGGCCTGTACATGAAGCGTCATATTCAGGTGACGATCGACCGGCTGAAGCAGACGATGAAGAGCCTTCCCCCGGAAAAAGGCCCGTAAAGCGCGCGGCGGGATAATCTCCGGCATTTCCGGAATCCTAAGGAAAACCCGCCATAAAAAAGCGTTGATCCGGCGGTCCGGAA
>JAEZRH010000074.1 GCA_023412845.1 Bacillota bacterium | reverse complement strand
GAATAAGATCCTCGAAGACGCCGACCTCGTCATTGCCGTGGGCTACGATATCGTCGAATATGCGCCCGCCAAATGGAATGTGCAGGGCGAACGCAAGATCATCCATATCGACACCCGCGCCGCGCATGTCAACCGCCTGTACCAGACCGAGCTCGAAGTCGTCGGCAGTATCTCCGAGTCTCTGAGGCGGATCGCCGGGTGCTGCTCCCGGACGGAGGAGCCGGAGGAAGCCCTCGCGGTAAAACGGGCCATGGTCGCAGAGCACCGGCTTTATGAAGAAGACATGTCGTATCCCATGAAGCCCCAGAAGATCCTGAACGACGTGCGCAAGGTCCTGGGGCCGCAGGATATCCTGATTTCCGACGTGGGCGCCCACAAGGTTTGGATCGCTAGATATTACCACTGCTATCAGCCGAACACCTGCATCGTTTCGAACGGATTTGCGACGATGGGCATCGCCGTTCCGGGCGCGGTCGCCGCGAAGCTCGTCTATCCGGACCGCAAAATTCTCGCAGTGACGGGTGACGGTGGGTTCATGATGAATTCCTAGGAGCTTGAGACCGCTTTCCGCATCGGCGCGCCGGTCGTCGTGCTGATCCTGTCGGACGGGAGCTACGGCTTGATCAAATGGAAACAGCAGACCTATTTTGGAAGCAGCTGCTATGTGGATTTCGGCAATCCGGATTTTGTGAAATATGCGGAAAGCATGCACGCCAGGGGATACCGCGTGGAACGCGCGCAGGACCTGATCCCTATCCTGCGGGACGCTTTTTCGCAGAAGGTTCCGTGCGTGATCGACTGCCCGGTCGATTATGCGGAAAACATGAAGCTGAGCCGCCATCTGAAAGAAATCTGGACGCATCTGGAAAACTCCGCCTACTGATGTTGTATATTTCGCCGCGAGAAGTTTTTTGGCGGCAATTACCCCTTGACTTGAAGGAACATGCGTATTATAATAATAAAAATAATTTGAGAACACTGTGACGAAGAGAGTAAATCTTCATTCTGGCCTGAAAGAGAGGCCCCTGCGGGAAACCGGGCTGAAAGGGGGCTGGCAAGGGGAAGGTTGAACATGGCTTCCGAGTGGCGCACCGAGACGCTCCGGCGTTTAGACTGCGACGGGCTTTTCCCGTTACAGAAAAAGAGTATGACCGCAGTTCTGCGCCGTACTTACCGAGGCCCTGTTCCGCGAGGACGGGGCGAATTGAAGTGGCAACACGGGTGATCCCGTCTTCTGAAGAGAAGACGGTTTTTTTATTGCTTTTTTCGGTTTTCGCGGCCTGCGGCAAGGAGGAGAAACAAATGAAAATCAGCGATATTCTAAGCCAGGGAAAAATCACGGTGTCCTGCGAGGTGTTCCCCCCGAAGAAGGACGCGGATCTGGAGCCAGTGCGGCGCGCCGTGGAAGCAATCGTGGGCATGAAGCCCGCTTTCCTCAGCGTCACCTACGGCGCGGGGGGAGGAGCTTCCCGCCATACCGTGCGCATCGCTTCCGAAGTGCAGCGCATGGGCGTTACGGCGCTTGCGCACCTCACTTGCGTTTCCTCCACAAAGCGGGATATCGAGACCCGTCTGCGGGAGCTGCAGGATAACGGCATCGAAAATGTCCTTGCCCTGCGCGGCGACATCCCGCAGGGGCAGGATTTTCCCACGCCGCAGCAGTACCATTACGCCTACGAGCTCGTCCGGCAGATCAAGGCTTCCGGAGATTTCTGTATCGGCGCGGCCTGTTACCCGGACGGGCATGTCGAATGCGAGCATAAGGAAGACGACATCGAATATCTGCGCCGGAAGGTGGAATGCGGATGTGATTTTCTGACTACGCAGATGTTCTTCAATAACGACGTGTTCTACAATTTTATGTACCGCGTCCTGGCGAAAGGGATCCATGTTCCCGTCATCGCAGGCATCATGCCGGTCACCAGCAGCCGGATGATCAAGCGGGCCTGCGCGCTTTCCGGCATGCTGCTGCCTCCCGCGCTCAAAGCGATTGTGGATAAATTCGGCGACAGTCCGGAGGCCATGAAACAGGCGGGAATCGCCTATGCGACCGAGCAGATCGTCGACCTGATCTCCAACGGCGTCAGCGCCATCCATATCTATACGATGAACAAGCCCGACGTGGCCGGTAGGATCATGCAGAATCTTTCGAGCATCGTCGGCTGTTCCGCTGTCACGCAGGCTGTATCTTCTCGGAAATAATTCGGAAATAAATTTGAGAAAAGTCTTGACAAACCGATAGGAATAGTATACTATATCATCAATATATAACATATATATTTACTATATAAAAAGGAGGAACCGGCTATGAAAAATGGGTTTGCGGTCGCAGCAGAGGGATGCATGATGTGCGCGATGTGCGGCGTCATGTGCTGTGCCATGCCCGAAATGCGGTGCGGCCGGACCTTCCCTAAATCATAGGCTGTGCAAAAGCACAGGCTTCCTTTATGCGGAGAGGGCCGGCAGACCGAATGGGCTGCCGGCTTTTTCATATCTATCGGAAAAACTGAACAAATATTTATAAAGAAAGGTTGATTCACAATGAGCGAGAGAAAATTTGGATTCGATACCCTTCAGGTACAGGCGGGGCAGCAGCCCGATCCGGCAACGGGAGCGCGCGCGGTTCCCATTTACCAGACGACTTCCTACGTGTTCAAGGATACTGCGGAAGCGGAAGGCCGGTTCGGCCTGAAGGTCCCGGGCAACATCTATTCCAGGCTGACGAACCCCACGACGGATGTTTTCGAGCAGCGCATCGCAGCGCTGGAGGGCGGCTCCGCGGCGCTGGCCGTGGCATCCGGCGCGGCGGCGGTGACCTATTCCATTCTGAACATCGCCGGTGCGGGGGACGAGATCGTATCGGCCAGCACGCTGTACGGCGGGACCTACAATCTGTTTGCAAATACGCTGCCGCGGTACGGAATCCATACGACCTTTGTCGATCCGGACGACGTGAGCAATTTTGAAAAGGCCATCACGCCGAAGACAAAGGCCCTGTATTACGAGACCCTCGGCAACCCGGGAATCAATGTCATCGACTTCGACGCAGTAGGCGAGATCGCAAAAAAACATAAGATCCCGGTGATCGTGGATAATACGTTCGCAACGCCTTATCTGTTCCGCCCGTTTGAGCACGGCGCGAACGTCGTGGTCCATTCCGCCACGAAATTCATCGGCGGCCACGGCTCGTCGATCGGCGGCGTGATCGTCGACGGCGGCAACTTCGACTGGGCGAACGGAAACTTCCCCGGCTTTACCACGCCGGACCAAAGCTATCACGGCATCAAATTCGCCGACCTCGGCGCGGCGGCGTTCGTCACGAAGATCCGCGCGCAGCTTCTGCGCGACACCGGCGCGACGCTTTCCGCCTTCAATGCCTGGCTGTTCATCCAGAGCCTCGAGTCGCTGTCCCTGCGTGTGGCGAAGCACGTTTCCAATACGGAAAAGATCGTCGGGTTCCTCGAGAGCAACCCGAAGGTCAAGGAAGTCAACTATCCCGGCCTGAAATCGAACAAATACTACGGCCTCGCTAAGAAGTATTTCCCGAAGGGAGCGGGCTCCATTTTCACGTTTTCCGTCAAGGGCGACGTGAACGCCGCGAAGAAGTTCATCGACAGCCTGCAGATTTTCTCTCAGCTGGCAAACGTCGCGGACGCGAAATCCCTCGTGATCCATCCGTCCACCACGACGCATCAGCAGCTTACCCTGGAGGAACAGCGCGCGGCCGGCTTTGGACCGGAGACGATCCGCCTTTCCATCGGAGTGGAAGATCCCGACGACCTGATCTGGGATCTTGGCCAGGCGCTCGACAAGGCCGTGCAGGGGTGAATCCGGCGTTTCTTCCGTACCGTCTGACAATGCAGGATTGCGGAGCGGCATTTTGCCGCTCCGTCCGTGACTATGGCGGATCGCATAAGAACGGAGGTGTGACGTCATGCCCATAACCGTGCCGGACGGCCTGCCCGCCGCGCAGGCCCTCGAAAAAGAAAATATCTTCATCATGGACCGGGATCGGGCGGTCCACCAGGATATCCGGCCTCTGCAGATTCTGATCCTGAACCTTATGCCCACCAAGACGGATACGGAAATGCAGCTTCTGCGGCTTTTAAGCAACTCGCCGCTCCAGCTTGACGTGGAGTTCCTCCGCATGGCAAGCCATGTGGCGAAGCACACGCCGGTCGAGTATCTGTTGAAATTCTACAAAAGCTTTCAGGAGGTAAAAAACAACCGATACGACGGCATGATTATTACTGGCGCTCCGGTGGAGCGCCTGAAATTCGAACAGGTCGATTACTGGGAAGAACTCTGCCGGGTCATGGATTGGTCCAAGCACAACGTCTATTCCACGCTGCATATCTGCTGGGGGGCTCAGG
>JAEZRH010000062.1 GCA_023412845.1 Bacillota bacterium | reverse complement strand
TTCAAAACACACGGAAGCGCCAAGGCAAAGACCGTTTACAACGCGATCCGGCTGACGAAAGCCTATGTGGAGGGCCGCGTGGCCGAAGAAATCGCGTCGTCCGTTGCGGAATACGGCGCTGTGGTTCAGGATGACTGACCGGTATGGCACAGGAGCAGACACCGATGAAAGAACTGGAAGAAAAACTGCAGTACCATTTTAAAAATATCCAATACCTGAAAACCGCGCTGACCCATTCGTCCTATGCCAACGAGAGCCATGCCCGCGACGGCAGCAACGAACGGCTCGAGTTTTTGGGGGATTCCATCCTCGGTTTTGTTGTGGCGGATTATCTCTACAGTCATTTCCCGCACATCCCAGAGGGGGAACTGACGAAAAAGCGCGCGGCCTTGGTATGCGAAAAGGCCTGCTGCGGCTTTTCGCAGCAGATCGGGGTGGGAAAATTTCTGCTTCTGAGCCACGGGGAACAGAATTCGGGCGGGCGGACCCGCTCCTCCATCCTTGCCGACGCGTTCGAGTCCATTACTGCGGCCATCTTCCTCGATGGCGGGATGGAGGAAGCGCGCCGGTTTGTCCTGCGTTTTGTGCTTCCTTTGCTGCAGCAGTCGAAGCCGAAGACGTTCAAGGACTATAAAACGGCGTTGCAGGAGATTGTGCAGAAAAATCCCGAAGACAGCCTGGAGTATATTCTGATCGGCGAAACCGGCCCGGATCACGACAAGCATTTCAGCGTGGAAGTGCGGCTGGACAACAACGTTGTCGGCAAAGGCGGCGGACGCAGCAAAAAAGAAGCGGAACAGCAGGCTGCGCGCGAGGCATTGGAACTGATGGGATATTGAGTTTGAAACACGCAAATGTGGCGCTTTTTGTACCGAACTGCGGTTGCCGGCACCTGTGCAGCTTCTGCAATCAGCGTACAATAACCGGCAGGCAGTGTATGCCCACGCCGCGGGACGTCCGCTCGGCGGCAGAAATCGCTCTCAAAAAGCCCGGCCGCGACGCATCGCAGTCTGAAATCGCCTTTTTCGGCGGGAGCTTTACCGCGATCGGCCGTGACGACATGGTGTCCCTTCTGGAAGCAGCGGCTCCGTATGTGCGGAGCGGCGGCTTTTCCGGCATTCGGATTTCCACAAGGCCGGACTGCATCGATGAAGAAATTCTCGGCGTTCTTCGGCATTATGGCGTAACGACCATCGAGCTCGGTGCGCAGAGCATGGACGACGACGTCCTCGCGCTCAACGGCCGCGGGCACACCGCGGAACAGACGGCGCGCGCGTCGGAGTTCATCCGGTCGCGCGGTTTTACTCTCGGTCTGCAGATGATGACGGGGCTGCCGGGCGACACCGCGGAAGGCGCGCACAGGACGGCGGAGCGGATTGCCGCGCTGCGCCCCTCCTGCGTCAGGATTTACCCCACGGTCGTTCTGAAGGGGACGCGGGTCGGCGGTTGGTTTCAAAACGGGACTTACCGTCCTCAGACGCTGGAAGAAGCGGTGGAACTGTGCGCGGGGCTTCTGGATTTTTTTGAGGCCCGCGGGATCCCCGTGATCCGCCTCGGACTGCATGCTTCGCCGGAGCTCGAGAGCGACCGGCTCGCCGGGCCATGGCACCCGGCTTTCCGCGAGCTTTGCGAAAGCAGGCGGATGCTGCGTGCGATCTTAAAGGAACTGAAGACCGGGTCCTTATCGTCCGGCGAAATCCGCGTCGGCGTGTCGCCGTCCGGCGTTTCCGCCGCCACTGGACAGAAAAAGGAAAACCTTCACAAGCTTACCCAACTGGGATATACGGTGAAAATCGTGCCGGACAGTTCGGTCCCGCGCGGAAAATGCAGGATAGAATCGTAAAGGGAGGATGCGCGAAGTGCTTCTGAAATCGCTGGAGCTTCAGGGCTTTAAAACTTTTCCGGACCGCACCAAGCTGGTTTTCCACGAAGGGATCACCGCGGTCGTCGGCCCAAATGGAAGCGGCAAAAGCAATATCAGCGACGCCGTCCGCTGGGCCCTTGGCGAGCAGTCCGTCAGAACACTGCGCTGCACGAAGATGGAGGACGTCATCTTCGGAGGAACTCCCGCCCGCGGGCCGCTGGGTTTTGCGGAGGTGACGCTTAACATCGATAATTCCGGCCGCGAGCTGCCTTTCGACGATTCTTCGGTATCGGTCACCCGCAGATACTACCGCTCCGGTGAAAGCGAGTACCGAATCAACGGCAGCACCGTACGGCTGAAAGACATCAACGAGCTTTTCATGGATACAGGCCTCGGCCGCGACGGGTATTCCATCATCGGCCAGGGTAAAATCGACAGCATTGTCGCGGCGCGCAGCGAGGACCGGCGTGAAATTTTTGAAGAGGCCGCCGGGATTTCCCGCTTTCGCTACCGGAAAGTGGAGACCGAGCGCAGGCTTTCGCAGGCGGAGGATAATCTGCTGCGTCTCCACGATATTCTGTCGGAGCTCGAAAGCCGCGTGGGGCCGCTCCGGGAGCAGTCCGAAAAGGCAAAGCGCTATCTTGCCCTCGCCGACGAGAAGAAAGTTTTGGAGATCGGCCGGTGGCCCGACACCCTGAACCGTTCGAACCCCTCCCTGCGCGAGCAGGAGGACAGGATCCTGATTGCGAAAAACCAGTACGACGCGGCGGAACAGTCCATTGCGGAGCTGGACGGGGAGCTGGAAAAGACTTTTCAGGATTCCAACGCCTGTGCGGCGAAGGCGGATGAAATCAACCGCAAAAGCGCTTCACTCGACGAACAGGCCGCGCAGAAAGACGGCGAGGCCTCGGTTTTGCAGAACGACATCAAGCATAATGAGGAAAACATCGCGCGCGTCGAAGCGGAAATCAGGCTTGCGGAACAGTCCGGCGGGGAGCTGGAAAACGAGATTTCGGAGAAGAAGCGTCAGATCGGAGAAAAACAGAGCTACATAACGGCAAAGGACGCGGAATTGAACCGTTACACGGAGCAGATGGGCAATCTGCGCGGGGATATCAGCGATTCGTCGGATCAGATGGACAGTCTGACCCGTGCAGCCGCCGACCTGACCACGCAGGCGACGCAGGCCAAAATGGCCGAGATGACTGCGGGCTCCATCATCGCTGAAATCGAGCTCCGTCTCGACTCCCTTGGGAGGAATCGTCAGGAAAAGTCCGACCGCAGGGACGCGCTCCAGAATCAGTCCCGGGAATATGCGGAAAAGCTGCGGCAGGCCGATAAAACCCTGGAATCCCTGAAAAATTCCGTCGGAGGGTATGAGATGCTTCTCGAGACCCGGACCCGCCGGCGCGAGAACGCGAAGCAGCAGAGCGACCGGCTCGGGCTGGACCTGTCGGAGCAGCTCCGCAGGCAGAAG
Source organism: Bacillota bacterium (assembly GCA_023412845.1). Taxonomy (GTDB): domain Bacteria; phylum Bacillota; class Clostridia; order Oscillospirales; family Acutalibacteraceae; genus Thermocaproicibacter. The sequence goes on along the minus strand of JAEZRH010000062.1, from coordinate 2,016 downwards.
CTTCTGGAGGACCTGGAGCGCAATCTTGAGGGCTTTTCCAACAGCGTCAAAGCCATTATGAAGGCGAAAACCGGCGGAACGCTCGGCGGGATCCACGGCCCGATATCGCGGCTGATCCGCGTTCCGGAACCGTATTCCGTCGCGATCGAGACGGCCCTTGGAAGCGCCATGCAGGACATTGTGACAGGCAGCGAGCAGGACGCGAAACGTGCCATCGCTTTTTTGAAGCAGAATAACGCCGGCCGCGCCACCTTTTTGCCGCTGACCGTCATCCGCGGCAGGACCATCCAGGAAAACGGCCTTTCCGGCTGCCGCGGCTTTGTGGGCATCGCGTCGGAGCTTTGTTCGTTCGACGAGCCTTACCGCGACGTCGTCAATTTTCTTCTGGGGCGCATCGCCGTCGCCGAGGACCTCGACAGCGCCGTGGCCGTCGCGGGGAAATACGGGTACCGTTTCCGCATCGTCACGCTCGACGGCCAGATCGTAAACGCGGGCGGCTCGCTGACCGGCGGCTCCCTTGCCCGGAATTCCGGCCTGCTCAGCCGCGCGTCGGAGATCGAGAAGATCAAAAAGGATGTTCAGGAGCTGCGCGCCCGTGCCGAAAAGGCGGCGGAGGCGTTCCGCGCGGCCTCCCAGGAAGCCTCAGCCGCGGAAGCGGATCTTGCCGCGGCAAGGTCCGAACTGGCCGACGCACAGGGCGGCAGGGTGCGTCTGGAGGCGGAGTCCCAGCGCATCCGCTCCGAGCTTTCAGCCGCGCAGAAGGATTCCGAGTCCTTTGCAAAAGAGATGGACGACGCCGCGACAAGACTGGAAGCGCAGAAAAAAACACGGGATGAAGCGCGTGCCCGGGCGGAGGAACTGACCGGACAGGCGGAGCGGAAAAAGATGGAACTGTCCGCGCTCAGCGAAAGCCGGAACGAACTCGACCGGAGCTTTGGCGAGATGACGGAAAAAATCCGGCAGATCGAGTTGGACAGGCTTGCCGCCGACAAAGACGTACAGTCGCTCGAAGCCTCCATCCGGGAGATCACCGAGCGTTTCGCCGGTCACAGGGAAAAGATCGAAAAGCTGAAAACGGAGATCGAGACGTTCCGCTCTTCCTCCGGCGTGCTGACGCGGAAGATCGGACGGCTGCACGACGAGGCGGAAGCCCTTCGCGCCGAAGCAAAAGCGGGGTTGGCGCAGATCGAAACGCTGAACGCGCAGCGGATGGAACTCGAGAAGCGCTCCCTGGAGCTTCGCGCGGAAGAACGCGGGAAGTCGGAGGAAAAAGAGAAGATAGGGCATGACCTCGCCCTGCTGGAAGAACGCAAGGCCGCCTTGCAGAAAGAATACGACGGTATTGTCGCGCAATTGTGGGAAGAATACCAGTTGACGCGCCGCGAGGCGGAAGAACAGGTCGGCTCGGAGATCGAAGACCCGGCAAAGGCGAAGCGGCGGCTGGCTTCGCTGAAAAACGAAATCCGCGACCTCGGCTCCGTCAATGTCGCAGCCGTGGAGGAATATAAAGAGGTTTCGCAGCGCTATGAATTCCTGAAAGCGCAGATCGCGGATTCCGAGCAGTCGCGCGACGAGCTCGGAAAACTGATCGGCAGTCTTACGAACCAGATGCGCACCCTGTTTTCCTCAAGGTTCGAGCGCATCGGCCGCAATTTCGAAGAGACGTTCCGGGACCTGTTCGGCGGCGGGACGGCCAAACTTTCCCTCACGGAGCCGGACGACGTGCTGAATTCCGGCATCGAGATTTCCGTGCAGCCGCCGGGCAAGATCGTGGCGCATCTGGAGTCGCTTTCCGGCGGGGAAAAGGCCCTGGTCGCCATTGCGCTTTATTTTGCCATCATGAAAGTGAATCCGCCCCCGTTCTGTCTGCTGGACGAGATCGAGGCCGCGCTGGACGACGTGAACGTGACGCGCTTTGCCGCCTACCTGCGCAGGATGAACCGGAACACGCAGTTCATCCTCATCACGCATCGGCGCGGAAGCATGGAAGAAGCCGACGTTCTGTATGGTGTGACC
>JAEZRH010000172.1 GCA_023412845.1 Bacillota bacterium | reverse complement strand
CCGCAGCCCTCCTCTGCGGAAAGAGCGGCTGCTCCGGGCGCGGACCGCCGCCAGCCGGGCCCCGGCCGTCAGCCGACCGCCGGCCGTCAGCCAACCGCCGGCCGCCAGGAAGCGGGCAGATACGGGGACCAGCGCAGATTCCCGCAGCGCCCCGGCCGCCAGCCGGGCACTGGCCAGAACGAGGCGCCTCGCGCGCCGAGAGCAGCTTCGCCCGCAGCAGGCCGCTTCCCGGCCGGGCAGCAGAACGCGAACCAGCAGAACCACAGGAAGAGCCAGCCGCCCAAGCCGCCCGCGCAGAAGCATCCGCAGCAGACGACGGTTCGCATGAACACGGGCGACAGCACCATCGCGCGCCCCGCCGGCAGGATTGTCGACACCCACGCGTCGCACGTCGAACTCGACCGCTACAACGAAAAGTACGACCGCCTCGCGTCCACGTCGGACAAAGTGCGCACGACGGACAACGTCGTCCGCAAGCAGAAGCTGACCCAGAAAAGCAGCCAGTACCGCGGCAGGCCGCGCGGCTACCGCAAAGAGACGGAGTCCGAGCGCCTGCGCCGCATCGCGCTTGAGCGCAAGAACAAGCCCATCACCATCCAGATTCCGGAGCAGATCACCGTCGGCGAGCTGGCCCTGCGCCTGAAAGCCACGGCGGCGGAGGTCATCAAAAAGCTGATGGGTCTCGGCGTTTTTGCAGCCGTGAACGACGTGGTGGATTTCGACACCGCTTCTCTTGCGGCTATGGAATTCCACGCGAAGGTGGAAAAGGAAGTTGTCGTCACCATCGAGGAACAGATCATCGACGACAGCGAAGACAAGGACGAAAACCTCGTGCCCCGCGCGCCGGTCGTCGTGGTCATGGGCCACGTCGACCACGGCAAGACCTCGCTGCTCGACGCCATCCGCCACACGAGCGTGACAGAGACGGAAGCCGGCGGCATCACCCAGCACATTGGCGCTTACCAGGTCAAGATAGGCGGGCGCGACGTCACTTTCCTCGACACGCCGGGCCACGAGGCGTTTACCACCATGCGCGCGCGCGGCGCCCAGGTGACGGATATCGCCGTGCTGGTCGTCGCGGCCGACGACGGCATCATGCCGCAGACGGTCGAGGCCATCCACCACGCGAAGGCTGCGAAGGTTTCCATCATCGTCGCCATCAACAAGATGGATAAGCCGGGCGCAAACCCCGAGCAGGTGATGGAACAGCTGACGAAGTATGAGCTCGTGCCGGAGGAATGGGGCGGCGACGTTCCCTGCGTCAGGGTCTCCGCGGTGCAAAAGACCGGCATCAAGGACCTGCTGGAAACCATCCTGCTCGTCGCGGACGTGAAAGAACTGAAAGCCAACCCGGACCGCGCAGCGAAGGGCACAGTCATCGAGGCAAGACTCGACAAGGGCCGCGGCCCCGTGGCGACCGTGCTGGTGCAGAACGGCACGCTGCACGTAGGCGACGTGCTGGTCGCGGGCACGACCGTCGGCCGCGTGCGCGCCATGGCGGACGAGAACGGCAAAACCATCGAGTCCGCCGGGCCGAGCGTGCCTGTCGAGATCACGGGTCTCGGCGACGTGCCAGAGGGCGGCGACGTGTTCAACGCCGTTTCCGACGAACGCCTGGCCCGCGAACTGGTGCAGCAGCGCCTCACGGAGCGGAAGGAAGAAAAGTTCAACTCCCGCACGAAGGTTACGCTCGACAATCTGTTCGATCAGATGAAGCAGGGCGACGTCAAGGAGCTCGACCTCATCGTGAAGGCAGACGTGCAGGGCTCCGTCGAAGCGGTGTGCCAGTCGCTCGAAAAGCTTTCAAACGACGAGGCGCGCGTCAGCATCATCCACAGCGGCGTAGGCGCCGTCAGCGAGTCGGACGTGATGCTCGCGGCAGCTTCCGGCGCGATCATCGTCGGCTTCAACGTACGGCCCGACCCCGTTGCGGAAGAGAACGCAAAGCGCGACGGCGTGGAACTGCGGCTTTACCGCGTGATCTACGACTGCATCGACGAGATCGGCTCCGCCCTCAAGGGCATGCTGGCTCCGAAGGTGCGCGAGACGGCCCTCGGCAAGGCGGAGGTGCGCCAGGTCTACCACATCAGCAACGTCGGCACCATCGCCGGCGCGCACGTCACGACCGGCAAAGTCACGCGCAGCGCGCAGATCCGGGTGGTGCGCGACGGCATCGTCCTCGCGGAGGACAGCATCTCTTCGCTCAAGCGCTTCAAGGACGACGCGAAGGAAGTCGCCGAAGGATACGACTGCGGCATCGGCCTCACAAAATACAGCGACATCAAGGAAGGCGACGTATTGGAAGCCTTCACCATGGAAGAATACACGGAGTAGGCGGCGTGTCGCCGCTCCCACGGCCGGGCGTCTAGTTTTGTCGGGGACGAAAGCTATCCGTGCCCGGACGGCGGCTCTGTTTTCATAGTGCAGCCGGATGATTGAAAGGCGGCCGGGCCGCCGGCACGGTTTTGTACAATTGAGGACGATTGAGGGGATAAGAAGAAATGGCAAGCCATAAGATGGGCCGCGTGACCGAAGATATCCTGCGTGAGCTGACGGCGATCCTGCGCGAACTGAAGGACCCCCGGGTGCAGGGATTGATCAGCGTCGTCCGCGTGGAAGTAACGAACGACCTTTCGTACTGTACGGTGTATATCAGCGCGATGGAGGGGATGGACCGGGCGAAAACCGCCGTGGCCGGACTGAAATCCGCTTCCGGCTTCATTCGCCACGAGCTGGGCAGCCGTCTTTCGCTGCGTAAGGTGCCGGAGCTCGTGTTCCGGCCGACGGACTCCATCGAATACGGCGCAAATATCTCGCGCATCCTGAACAGCCTGAAGGAGGACGGCCATGATGATCAGCCTTAACGAGGCGGCGTCGATGCTGCAAAAGGCGGAGCGCGCCGTCATTTTGTGTCACCAGTACCCGGACGGCGACACGCTCGGTTCCGGCACGGCGCTGTGCCGCGGCCTGCGCGGTCTCGGCAAGCGGGCGGCCGTCCGGTGCTCCGACGCCATCGGGCCGAAATACCGGTTTTTGTTCGAGGGCCTGCCGGACGACAGCTTTGAGCCGGACCTGATCGTCTCCGTGGACGTCGCGGACGAAGAGCTCCTGGGCGAGCCGCTGCTTTCGCGGTATGGCGGAAAGATCGGCCTCTGTATCGACCACCACGCCTCGAACGCCGGTTTTGCGAAATTCCGCTATGTAGACCCGAAATCCGCCGCCACGTGCGAGATCATCTTCGCCCTTCTCAAGCTGCTGGGCGCGGAGATCGACACCGCGACGGCTTCGTGTCTTTATATGGGCATCTCGACGGACACCGGATGTTTCAAATACGTAAACACCACGCCGACGACGCACCGCATCGCGGCGGAGCTGCTGGAGCAAGGCGCGCCCGCGAGCGATATCGACCGGGCCATGTTCGACACCAAGAGCCGCGCCCGCCTCGACATGGAGCGCCGGGTGCTCGACTCCATCCGGTATGACTGCGGCGGCGAGGTCGCCGTCATCCGCATCACGAAGCAGATGATCGCGGAATCCGGGGCGAAGGAAGACGACCTCGACGGCCTTTCGACTATCCCGCGGGAGATCGAGGGCGTGCTGATCGGCGTCACGCTGCGGGAAAAGGACAACGGCGCGTACAAGGTCTCGCTGCGCGCCCGCCCGCCGGCAAACGCGGCGGAGATCTGCGAAAAATTCGGCGGCGGCGGGCATAAGGGCGCGGCTGGCTGCACGCTGAACATGCCCGCGGACGAAGCGGAGGAGCAGATGCTCTCGGCAATCCGTACTTATCTGGAAGCGGAAAAATGAACGGCGTTCTGATTGTGGACAAGCCGCAGGGATTCACGTCGTTCGACGTGGTGGCGCTGATGCGCGGCCTCTGCCGCGAAAAGAAGATCGGCCACACCGGCACGCTGGACCCCATGGCGACGGGCGTCCTGCCGCTGCTGCTGGGCACCGCGACGCGGGCGCTGCCGCTGCTGGAGGATACCGACAAGGAGTACGAGGCGGGCTTTTGCCTCGGATTTGAAACGGACACGCAGGACACGACCGGCAAAACGGCGGCGAAAAGCGGAACCCGCGCTTCGAAGGAACAGGTGGAAGCCGCGCTTCCGCGCTTCCGCGGGGAGATTCTGCAGACGCCGCCGATGTATTCGGCGGTCTGCGTGGGCGGCAGGCGGCTGTACGACCTTGCGCGGCAGGGCGTGGAGGTGGAGCGCGAGGCACGCCCCGTGACCGTCTTCCGGCTGGAGCTGCTCCGGTTCGATGAAGAGTCCCAGTCGGGCGGGCTGCTCGTCGCCTGTTCGAAGGGAACGTACGTCCGCACGCTCTGCAGCGACATCGGCCGGGTACTGGGCACCGGCGGCGTCATGTCGGCGCTGCGGCGGACGAAGGCTTCCGGCTTTGCGCTGAGTGACGCGGTCACGGTGGAGCAGGCGCGCGGACTCGCTTCGCAGGGGCGGCTGCAGGAACGCCTGCTGCCTGTGGAACGCCTGTTCGCGCGGCGGCCGGGCATTGCGGTCACCGCGGCGCAGGCGGTGCGGTTCGCGAACGGCGGCGCGTTGGATCTTGCGCGCACGTCCCTGCGGGGAAAAGTTCCCGCGGAGGGCGAACGGTACCGTGTGCTTTCGCCGGAGGGGGAATTCCTCGGTCTGGGCGAAACGCGGGAGGGTGAGCTGCGCGTGCTCCGCCTTTTCTGCGCACACGAATGAAAGCGGGAAAGAAAATGAAAATTTATCATGGCCTGGAACGCTCCGGGGGAGAGAGCGCCGTGGCGCTCGGCAGTTTCGACGGCGTCCATCTCGGCCACAGAAAAGTGATCGCCATGGCGCTGGGGGAAAAGAGCCGGGGATTGATCCCCACCGTGCTGACGTTTGAGGATTCCCCGCGGAGTTCGCTCGGCGGAGATTTCGGCGGCAGAATCCTTACGCAGGAACAGAAGATCGGGGTGCTGGAGGGACTCGGCATAGAGCAGCTTTACCTGTTGGATTTTTCTTCGGTGAAGGATATGACCGCGGAAGCGTTCGTGCGCGGTGTGCTCCTCGGCGTGTGCCGCGCGAAAAAGGCATGCTGCGGGTTCAATTTCACGTTCGGGTGCGGCGGCGCCGCCGGCAGCGGCGACCTGGCCCGCCTTTGCGCGGACTGCGGCATCGGGACGGCCGTGGCGGGCGCGGTGCTCCAGGGCGGCACGCCGGTCAGCTCCACGCGCATCCGGGGCCTCATTTCCGGCGGGCGCGTCGACGAGGCGGCAAAGCTGCTGGGCCGGCCGTTTTTTTACGAATCGCCGGTTCTTCCGGGCAAACACCTCGGCAGAAAGCTCGGCACGCCGACGCTCAACCAGGCGGTGCCGCCCGGCTCGGTCCTGCCGAAGTTCGGCGTGTACGTTTCGTCCGTACACATCGGCAGGGACGTCTTCTGCGGGGTGACGAACGTTGGCGTGAACCCCACGGTCGGTTCGGAGCAGGCCCGCGTGGAAACGTGGATGCCCGACTATTCCGGTCCGGACCTGTATGGCAGGACCGTGCGGGTCGAACTGCTGAAATTCCTCCGGCCGGAGCGCAGGTTTTCCGGCGTCGCGCAGCTCGGCGAAGCGATCCGCCGCGACGGCGGGCAGGCGATGGAATACTGGCGTAAAAACGGTCCCTCCCGCACTGCGGAGCAGACGAAACGTCTACTCCATCCGTCGAAACCGGAGAAAAAGTAGACGAAACGTTTACAAATGGAAAAACGTATGGTATACTCAATTATTGAACTGCACCCCTCCCGCGGATCTGGGAAATGCCCCGCTGGGGATTTCACCGGCCCTTTTCTGCGGCTGCGGGAATTTGAAAAAGGTGGAGAACTGCAATGCTGAAAGAAGAAAAAACCGCAATCATCAAGGAATACGCGCGGCACGACGGAGACACCGGCTCGCCGGAAGTACAGATCGCCGTACTGACCAACCGTATCAATGCTCTGACGGAGCACCTGAAAGTCCATAAAAAAGACCATCACTCCCGCCGCGGCCTGCTGAAAATGGTCGGGCAGCGCCGGAGCCTTCTGAATTATCTGCAGGATAACGACATCGAGCGCTACCGTGCGATCATTGAGAAACTTGGCATCCGCAAGTAATACCCCATAAAAAAGGCAGACGGCTTTTGCCGCCTGCCTTTGGCCTTTTTCCGCATTTTTTTCGCAGGAACCCATTGGGAAGCGGAGGACTTAGCAGTGAAACGAGCGCCTTTCTTCCGAAAAGACGCCGGTTTTATTGCTAAACCTGCCGCCTCCCGTAAATAATACTATTATTATTTGACGGAGGAGAAAGCAATGTTTGAAAATTTCCGAGTTTACAAAACGGATTTTGCCGGACGCCCGCTTGTGGTGGAGACCGGCAAAATGGCGCAGCTCGCCAACGGCGAGTGCCTGGTCCGTTACGGCGAAACCGCGGTGCACGTTGCGGTGACGGCATCCGCCAAGCCGCGCGAGGGCGTGGATTTTTTCCCGCTCTCGGTCGATTTTGAAGAGAAGATGTATTCGGTCGGGAAGATCCCCGGCTCGTACCTTAAACGCGAAGGCCGCCCGAGCGACAAGGCCATCCTGACCTCGCGCGTCATCGATCGGCCCATCCGGCCGCTGTTCCCGAAGGACATGCGCAACGACGTCACCGTCGTCTGCACGGTCATGAGCGTGGACCACGACTGCATGCCGGAGATCGCCGCCATGGTCGGCACTTCCATTGCCCTGAGCATTTCCGACATCCCGTGGAACGGCCCGATCTCGGGCGTTTCCGTCGGGTATGTGGATGGCGAGTACGTCATCAATCCCACGAGCGAGCAGCGCAAGAAGTCGAAGATGGCCGTCACCGTCGCTTCCACAGCAGAGCGCATCGCCATGATCGAGGCCGGCGCCGAGGAGATCCCGGACGATGTGATGTACGGCGGCATCATGGCCGGCCACAAGGCGAACCAGGCCGTCATCCAGTTCATCAAGGACATCCAGGCCGAGATCGGCAAGAAGAAATTCGAATATCCCAGCAACGAGCCGGACGAAGACATGCTGAACGCCGTGAAGGAGTTTGCGGTCGAGGACATCCGCACGGCCCTCGACACAGACGACAAGAACGTCCGCGATGAGCGCCTGCGGCCGGTTTATGAGAAGGTACACGAAAAGTTCGACCCGGTCTATCCGGACCAATCGGCCAAAATAGACGAGTGCATGTATAAAACGCAGAAATACGTCGTCCGCCGCTGGCTGCTCGACGAGCAGAAGCGCGTGGACGGCCGCAAGATGGATGACATCCGCCCGCTGGCGGCGGAGGTTGCCCTTCTGCCGCGCGCCCACGGCAGCGGCATGTTCACCCGCGGCCAGACCCAGGTGCTGACCGTCGCGACGCTCGCCCCGCTCGACGAGGCCCAGACCTTCGACGGCATCGACGAGGAAGAGACGAAGCGCTATATCCACCAGTACAACATGCCGTCCTATTCTGTCGGCGAGACGAGGCCCAGCCGCGGCCCCGGCCGCCGCGAGATCGGCCACGGCGCCCTTGCGGAGCGCGCGCTTGTTCCGGTGCTTCCGGGCGTGGACGACTTCCCATACGCCATGCGCCTTGTCTCCGAGGTGCTTTCTTCCAACGGCTCCACGTCGCAGGCTTCCATCTGCGGTTCCACGCTTGCCCTGATGGATGCGGGCGTGCCCATCAAGAGCCCCGTGGCGGGCATTTCCTGCGGCCTTATCACCGAGGGCGACCGCTGGATGACGATGGTGGACATCCAGGGCCTTGAGGATTTCTTCGGCGACATGGACTTCAAGGTCGCCGGGACCCACGCCGGCATCACGGCCATCCAGATGGACCTGAAGATCAGCGGCCTGACGCCGGAAATGATCAAGGAAGCGCTCTACAAGACGCACAAGGCCCGCGACTATATCATTGACAACGTGCTGCTTAAGGCCATCGCCGAGCCGCGCAAGGAGCTTTCGCCTTACGCGCCGAAGATGCTCTCCATCACGATCCCGGTCGAAAAGATCCGCGAGGTCATCGGCACGGGTGGCAAGGTCATCCAGAAGATCGTCGCGGAGTGCGGCGTAAAGGTGGACGTCGAGGAAGACGGTCACGTTTACGTTTCCGGCACGGACCTGGAAGCCTGCAAACGCGCAATCAACATTGTGGACACCATCGTCAACGACCCGGAACCGGGCACCATCTACAACGGCAAAGTGACGCGCCTGATGGATTTCGGCGCGTTCGTAGAGATCGCACCGGGCAAGGAAGGCCTTGTGCACATCTCGCAGCTTGACGTGAAGCGCGTCAACCAGGTGACCGACGTCGTCAACGTTGGCGACGAGGTCATGGTCAAGGTCCTCAACATCGACGAAAAGGGCAGGCTGAACCTTTCCCGCCGCGAAGCCCTCATCGAAGTGGAGGGCCTTGTGCCGGAAAACGACGTGTCTTCCGAACGGCCGCCGCGCCGCCCGCAGCCACACGGGGACCACGATCACCACTCTTCGGGCCACCGGCCCGGAGGACCGTCCTTCGGCGGCCCCAGACAGCATCACTGATTGTACGCAGAATTCCCGGGAAAAGAGTATTCCCGGGAATTTTTTTGCAATTTTTTACCGATAAAAGATGAAATGTTATTTTTTAATCAATTTCGTCTGCAACACATATTGACAACTTGTGACAATAAATTTATGATTTGAAGAAAGAGGAGTAACCGGACACGAACCGTCAAAGGGAGGGATATCCATGCCTAGGGAAGAGCTTCTGGAGCTTTTGGCAAACCGCAAGGGCTGTTTCATTTCATCACTGCGCAATCCGGGTGATCATAACGAAACGCTGAGATTGCTGCAGCAGATCAGCGTTTCGGAATACAAACTGGAAGAATGGAACGACTGCCTTACGTATCTTGCCGGCCGGGAAGTCAGCATGCGGTCGAAAGACGATGTGAGGAGATATCTTGAAGAGGCCATTGGGACCGAACATTCCGGTTTATAACGGATGATTCGTGGGGGGACCGGGAGCGTAATTGGCGCCCGGCCCTCTTTTTTACGTCCGAAGCGTTCCGGCCATGCGGAGCGTCCGGATTGGTGATATAATATTCCCTATGAAAATCATTCAAGAGAAAACGAAGGGCATTTTGGATTTGCAAGGCTTGGTTACGGGAAAAGTTACGCGGGGACTTCGGGAGGGTGATTTTATGGAAGACAAGACGATCCATGAAAATTTCCAGCTTACCGTGACGATGGCCGTGGCATGCAATCTTCTTTGGTGGGCGGCGGGGGCGCTTGTTTCCGGGGTGGTCAGCTCGACGATGGGCGGGGCCGGGCTTACCGCAAAGACTGCCGTCGATCTGCCTGCCGCATATGCCGTAAGTTTCCTTGCCGTTTTTCCGCTGATTGGCAGAATCCTGCACATTCCGCTGCGTTCCGTGTGGCTCGGCGGGCGATTCGACGCAAAGGGCCTGATACGGTACGTTCCGGCGATGTATACGTTCGCCGCGGTCGGCGTATTCCTGCTGGATTATCCGCTCTACCGTTTGCTTGGGCGGGGCAAGGAGATGTCGTCCCTTGTTCCGGCCACGCCTCTTTATGACCGCAGCGGCCCTCTCTGGTGCACGGCCGCGCTCGTTTTGTGCACGGTGGTGGATAGGGCCTCTGGCGGAGGAAGTGTTTTCCCGGGGCTTTATGCTCGCCGCTCTGGCACCCTATGGGAAAGGTTTTGCCGTCGTTATATCGTCACTGTTTTTTGCTCTCGGACACAGGAGTCTTTTTCAATTTGCTTCGACCTTCCTGATTGGCTTGGTGCTGGCGTATGTCACGCTGAAAACGGGGAGCATCAAAACTTCTTTCGTCCTTCATGTCATTAACAACGGCCTTGTTGAGCTTTGCGCGATGGCTGGAACCTTTTCTCCCACCGTCGGAAATTGGATGTATATTTTTGTTTATTTCGCATTCGGCGGATGGGGCGTCGTCGTGCTGGCGAAACACCGGCGTGAGATTTTTGCGGAGCTGTGTGCCGAACCCGAACCTTTCGTTCCCGTAGAACATCGGGTCCGCCGCTTCCTTTCGAATCCGCTGGTGCTGATTTTCATGATCTGCATGGCCGGGCTGCTGGCTCAGCCTTTCCTGCAGGCCTGAGGCTGCCTTTTTCGTTCTTCCTTCCGGCGCGGATTTGTGCTATAATCAGTCAAGCCTCGCCGTTCAGTTTAGCAAAAAATTTTGTTTGCTCCGGCGGGAGAGTTTCGGGCCGTTTCCGGAGATGTGTTTTGTCTGCGGGAGCAGTTCCTTCAGCGCCCGCGCCAAACCAAAATTCGTTTTGCCATGCCCTCCGGCGCGGTATGACGGCGCGTGTACCGCGCGAAAGGCAGGATAAGGGAGATGTCGGCAATCACACAGGCCAAACGGATCGTCGTCAAGGTGGGAACCTCGACACTGACCTATGAAAACGGAAAGCTGAATCTGCGCAGGGTGGAGCGCCTGTGCAAGGTGCTTTCGGACCTGCAGAACTCGGGCAGGGAGATCGTACTCGTCACGTCCGGAGCCATCGGCGTGGGAGTGGGCAAACTGGGACTTGCGCAACGGCCGCAGGAGACGGAAAAGAAGCAGGCGGTCGCCGCCGTGGGCCAGTGCGAGCTGATGTTCATCTACGATAAATTTTTCGGCGAGTACAACTGTACCGTGGCGCAGGTGCTGCTGACCGGGGATGTGATCGTGAACGACCGCAACCGCACGAACACCCAGAACACGTTCGCGGAGCTGCTCAAGATGGGGATCATCCCCGTTGTGAACGAGAACGACACCGTCGCCGTTGACGAGCTGGAAGGCGCGCAGATCGGCGACAACGACACGCTTTCCGCCATCGTGGCAAAGCTGATCGGGGCGGACCTGCTCGTCATCCTGACGGACATCGACGGCCTCTACGACAAAAACCCCTCGCAGGAGCCGGACGCGAAGCGTATCCCATTCGTGCCGTGCGTGACGGAGGAAATCCGCGCGCTGGCGGGCGGCAGAGGCTCGAGCCGGGGCACGGGCGGCATGCACACCAAGGTGGAGGCGGCCGCCTCCGCGAACGAAGCGGGCATCACCTGCTGCGTGATGAGCGGCGCCATTCCGGAGAAGCTGTACGACCTTTTCGAAGGGGTACAGATTGGGACAGTTTTCGGCGCGCAGAAGGGTATACAATGAAAAAAGGGAAAGAGAGCAGTGCTGAGACGGCCGGGTGCCGGTAAATATCGGGGCGCAAAGCGCCCGGGAGCGCCGGCAGCTTGGCGGGAGGTTATTATGACGGATCTTACCTGGATGGGCGAAAAGGCAAAGCAGGCTTCGCGCGCGCTTGCCGAGGGCGGGCGGAAAAAAGACGCCGCGCTGCTCCGCGCCGCGGACGGACTGGAGCGGTCCTGCGACGCGATCCTCGCCGCGAACGCGGAGGATATGGAGTCGGCGCGGAGCGCGGGCATGTCCGCGCCGCTGCTGGACCGCCTTGCCCTCAGCCGGGAGCGCGTCACGGGCATGGCGAAGGGCCTGCGCGAGGTCGCGGCCCAGACGGACCCTGTGGGGCAGGTGGTCTCCGGCTCCGTAGCACCCAACGGCCTGAAGATCGAAAAGGTCCGCGTACCGCTCGGCGTGATCGGCATCATCTATGAAGCGCGCCCGAACGTGACGGCAGACGCGGCGGCCATCTGCATCAAGGCGGGCAGCTCCGTCATCCTGCGGGGCGGCAGGGAGGCCCTGCGCACGAATGAGGCGGTCGAAGCCGTTCTGCGCGGTGCTCTCGCGCAGGAGAGCCTGCCTGCGGACTGCGTGCAGCTTGTGAAGGATACGTCCCACGAGTCGGCGCAGGCGCTGATGCGCATGACCAGATACCTCGACGTGCTGATCCCCCGCGGCGGCAGGGACCTCATCCGCGCCGTCGTCGAAAACGCCCGCGTGCCTGTCATTGAGACCGGCTGGGGCAACTGCCACGTCTATGTGGACGATTCGGCGGATATTGGCATGGCGGCGGAGATTGTGTTCAACGCGAAGACGTCGCGGCCCTCCGTCTGTAACGCGGAGGAGACGCTGCTGGTGCATAGGGATATCGCGGAGCGGTTCCTGCCCGCTGTCAAAAAGCGGCTCGACGAAAAGCATGTGGAGCTGCGCGGCTGTCCCCGCACGCGCGCCATCCTGGGATCTCAGATCGTGCCGGCGTCGGAAGAGGACTGGGCCACGGAATATCTCGACTATATCCTGGCGGTGAGGGTCGTGGACAGTCTGGACGAGGCGATCGCGCACATCGCGAAATACTCGAGCGGGCACAGCGAGGCGATCGTGACGGAAAGCTACGCGAACGCCCGGCGCTTCACGCAGGAGGTGGACTCGTCGGCGGTGTACGTCAACGCTTCCACGCGTTTTACCGACGGCGGCGTATTCGGCCTTGGGGCCGAGATCGGCATTTCCACGCAGAAGCTGCACGCCCGCGGGCCGATGGGCGCCGCGGAACTGACCACGACGAAATTCATTGTCACCGGCAGCGGGCAAATACGATAGTGTTCGGAGGCAGGCCGTGAGCACAAACGAAAAAGACGGCGGCATTCCGGAATTTTCCGCCGATTACCGGCAGGCTAAACCCGCACGTACGGCCGGGCGTAAGCCCGCTGAAAACCGGAAGCCCTCTGTGCCCGGCAGCGTAAACGCTGCATCCACGACCGGGCGTAAGTTTTCTGAGGCCGGGAAGTCCCCTGTGCCCGGACAGTCAGGAGATGCTCCCGTACAGACCAAAATTTCGGCGGGAACGGGAAAAAGGCCGTCCCACCGGGATGAGCCGTCCGTTTCCTCCGCGCCCCACGGCGGGCCGCGGCAACAGGCACAGCCTGTTGCGGACCGGATGGACAACGATACGGAGATCGACGATTTTCTGCCGCCCGCGGACCGCGCGGACGGCGAGCGGATGCTCACAAAATGGGACGAGGCCGCCTCGGCGCCGCTTCCTGTTTCTGCGCGCCCGAAGAAAAAGGGGAAATACCGTTACGGCATCTTTGTCGGAGCGCTTGTGCTGATTTTTGCTCTGATCGGCGTAGGCTACGTCGCGACGTCCATCGGGACGGCCATCCACGCGCGTCTGACGGACGACAGCCGCCTGCGCGCTTACGACAAGTTCCTGACCGTCGTCGTGGCGCAGGACCCCAAACCGTTCGCTTCGCCCGACAAGGCGGACCCGGATTTCGTGCTGAACGCGTCCCTCTGGCAGACCATGACGGCGGAAGGAGCGAACTATACAAGCTACGACGACGCGGGCCGTACCATCGTGCCGCTCGGCGACGTGGCGGACGCCTGCCGCGAACTGTTCGGCCCGGACTGTGCGCTGCAGCCCAAAAATCCGACGGAGGAAACGTTCTTCGAGTACGACGCGGCAAAGGCGCAGTTCCACGTGGCGCTGTATTCGCTCGACAGCACCTATGTGCCCTATACGCAAAGCGTCCGCACGGAAGGGGATTCCACGGTGCTGCGCGTCGGGTACATTCCGCCGAGCGACCCCACGCGGGCGCAGTCCTCGTCCGTCTCGTCCGCGGCGCCGACTCCTGCCAAGGTGATGGAGTATGTCCTTAAGACCGACCCGTCGAATAAGAAGGAATACATCTACGCCATCCGCACGGCAGCGTAAACGCTGCGCCAGCGGGTTGGGCGTGAGACTGTTTTAAAGTCAATTCCCGATAGCTTAAAATTAAATTCGGCGGGAGCGGCTAAAGGCCGTCCCGCCGAAATAAGCGATTCTATTCCTTTATGCCCTATGGCGGGCCGAAACGGACCGTGTCCGCGGGAGCGGTCAAATGCCGTCCCGCCAGGATAAAGCGATTCGTTTTCTCCCGCCGAATGGCGGGCCGTAAGCGCAGGCTGTGCCTGCCTAGATCAGCAGGTACATCATTGCGAAGATGAGCGAGGTATCCGCTTTTTCCTCCATCAGGATCAGCAGAAGAATCAGGATCATGGAGCGCTCGGAGTCTTTGAGCAGAAAATCGAGCGAACCCGATATGCCGCCGAAAAACGAATCTGCCGGAGAGGAAGGCGGCGCCCGCGGCGGCGCTGGCGCCGGTGCCTCGGGCTGTTCCCGAGGCGCGGGTGGAGGCGAGTCCCTGGGCTGCGGCGGCGGAGGCGCTTCCTCTTCCTGCGGGTCGGGACGCACCGCACCGCCCTGCGCCGCGCGCGGCGCGTAAGAGGACGGGATCTGCGCCCGCGCCTGCATTTCGCGCGCGCGCCGGATCGCCTCCTGCTGGAGCCGGTTGAGTTCGGAGCGTTCCAGACCCGTGTTATCCGCCATAATTCACCTCAGAATAAACCGCCTTTTTTCAGCAGCGGAACCATGCGCACGAGCTGCATCAGCCGGAGGGATTCGTCCAGCTTTTTGCGGCGGGCTTCACCGAGGAACGGCCGCATCGCCCGCAGCAGGCGCGTGGCGTCGTCTTCCTGCCGGAAGCTTGAAAGGGCGGGCATGATCTTCATAATGATACCCAGCATCTGCGGGTCCAGCTGCTGCAGGCCCGAAAGGGCCGAAAGCCCCGCGGAAGGGCTTTCCACCACAGGCGGAACGGCTTCCTGCACGGAGGGCGGCATGTCGGGGGGAGGCGCGGGTGCCGGGGCCGACCCGCTTCCGGAGGAAGAATCCAGCCCCAGCATGGCCGCGAGGTTCCTGATTTTCTCCATGCTTTTCGGGTCGTTCAGGACCCCGTTCAGCCTGGAGCCGAGGTCATCCATTTATTTTCCTCCCGTCAGGTCGCGGATGAGTTTCTGCGCCTCCGGCGTATTCAAAATTTCCTGGCAGGCGGCTTTGTCCGAAAGGAGCGAC
Source organism: Bacillota bacterium (assembly GCA_023412845.1). Classification (GTDB taxonomy): domain Bacteria; phylum Bacillota; class Clostridia; order Oscillospirales; family Acutalibacteraceae; genus Thermocaproicibacter. The sequence continues at coordinate 56,280 of JAEZRH010000172.1, read as the reverse complement.
TCAACCTTTTTCTTATCCTCCGGGCTCAGCTTCTTCATGAGGGAATCAATCAGCGGCTGTTTGCTGTCGGCAAAGTCTTGCATGTTTATCACCTCGGATATATACTATGCCGTGTAAGGAAAAGATATGAAAAAGAATAGCCTGCCGGGAAAGCGGGCAAGGAGGCTTTTTATTGCGAATTCTGGTTGTTTCCGACACACACCGCGACCGCGCCGCGCTGCGGAAGGCCATTCTGAGCCAGCCGAAGGCGGAGACCGTCATCCACCTGGGCGACGGCGCTGAAGAGGCGGAGGATATGAAGACGGATTTCCCCGGAAAAACGTTCCTGCTCGTCCGCGGCAACTGCGACTGGGGCAGCGCGCTCCCAACCGAAGGACTGGCGAGGCTTGCGGATAAAAATATTTTTTACACCCACGGTTATACTTATAACGTGAAGCTGACCATGTACCCCGCGATTTCCGCCGCGCGCGACAACAAGGCGGACGTGCTGCTGTACGGTCATACGCACGAGGCGTTCACCTATTATGAGGACGGGCTGTACATCATGAATCCCGGCAGCCTGAACGGCAGCTACGGAACATACGGCACGCTGGATATTTCTCCCGCCGGGATCGTGACCAACATTGTCAAAATCTGATTGACACCGGGGAACGAAAATGATAATCTAAAATTGGAAATTTGTAAGCGCCTTCTGCGCTCCGTACGGCGCCGCGCTTCTTTTTCCGGATTTTAGTGGAAATTCTTTTATTTTTGCTGAAAAGAGTGATGATTTGCATATGACCGAATACGAAAGATGGCTGAGCGCCGGACTTGACGACCCGGACCTTACGGAAGAACTGGAAAGCATAAAGGACAAACCGGAAGAGATCAACGACCGGTTCTACCGCAACCTGGAGTTCGGCACGGGCGGCCTGCGCGGCGTGATCGGCGCCGGCACCAACCGCATGAACGTCTACACGGTCCGCAAGGCGACGCAGGGCCTTGCGAATTATCTGAATAAGCACGCGGACCATCCGTCGGTCGCCATTGCGTATGACAGCCGCATCAAGTCCGACCTGTTTGCAAAGCAGGCGGCGGCGGTCCTTGCGGCGAACGGAATCCATGCGCACATCTACCCGTGGCTCTCCCCGACGCCCACGCTTTCCTGGGCGGTGCGCTACCTGCACTGCGACGCCGGCATCTGCGTGACGGCGAGCCATAACCCCGCCAAATACAACGGATACAAGGCCTACGGTTCCGACGGATGCCAGATCACGCTCAAAATGGCCGACGACGTTCTCACCGAGATCAACAGCCTAGACATTTTCAGCGGCGTGCAGCGCACGGATTTCGACGAAGCCGTCAAAAACGGGCTGATCGACTATATCCCCGACGAAGTGATCGACCGTTTCCTCGACGCGGTGATGAAGCAGCGCGCCTTTGAGGAGCCGTGCGACGGCCTCAGCGTGGTCTACACCCCGCTCAACGGCACGGGCCGCGTCTGCGTCACAAGAATTCTTGACAGGATCGGCGTGAAGGACGTGGCCGTGGTCCCTGAGCAGGAGTTCCCGGACGGTAATTTCACGACCTGCCCGTTCCCGAATCCGGAGATCCGCGAGGCGCTGCAGAAGGGCCTTGAGCTCAGCGAAAAAGTGAAGCCGGACCTCCTCGTCGCGACCGATCCGGACTGCGACCGCTGCGGCATCGCCGTAAGGCAGAACGGCCAGTATGTCCTGATGACCGGCAACGAAGTCGGCGTGCTGCTGCTCGACTTCATCGTCCGCTGCCGCGGCGAGCGCGGCACCCTGCCGAAAGACCCCGTGGCCGTTACGACCATCGTCAGCACGGACATGGCGACGCCCGTCGCCGAGCATTACGGCATCGAGTTGCGCCGCGTGCTGACGGGCTTCAAGTACATCGGCGACCAGATCGCCGACCTGGAGGAAAAAGGGAGCGCCGACCGGTATGTGTTCGGTTTTGAGGAGAGCTACGGCTACCTTTCCGGCGGATATGTGCGCGACAAGGACGCCGTTGACGCCAGCATGCTCATCTGCCAGATGGCGCATTACTACAAGCGGAAGGGCCTGACGCTTGTGGATGCGATGGACGCGCTCTACCGGCAGTACGGGTATTATGAAAACGACCTGATGAACTTCGGCTTCGAGGGCGAAGACGGGATGATCCGCATGGGGAGCATCATGGATTCCCTGCGCAGGAACCCGCCCGCTGAGATCGCGGAAGCGGCGGTCGTCGGCTGGAGCGACTACGAGGCGTCCCGGCGGTACGACGGCGAAAAGACGGCTGAAATCGATCTGCCGAAGTCCAATGTTCTGGAGTACCGGCTGGCGGGCGGCAGCAAGGCCATTGTGCGCCCCAGCGGCACGGAGCCGAAGATCAAGGTCTACCTGTCTGCGAAGGGGGCCGACAAGTCCGCTTCCCTCGCCGCGATTGCCAAACTGCGCGGTTCGGTTCCGGTGCTTCTCGGAATCCAAAAATGAGAAATAGCAAAAACCGGTTGACAAAATCTGAGTGAATTATTATAATACACTTAGATATACAGAAAACGCGGTCTCCCGCAGGGTCATGGGTGTTGGCCGTGGATTTGCAAACCGTCCTCCGAAGGCAAAGTCTGTATAGAAAGAAGCTAAGGATTTTCCGGAATCCTTAGCTTTCTTTTTTGCGGAAAAGTCCGATTCGGCCCGACGTAGGCCCATGCTTTCGGGCAGGCTGCGCCCGCTGTGTTTTGAGATTCGATTTTCAGGCGGATTCCGTTTTGAATCGCCCCGTGGGACGAGCGGGCTTTTGCACGGCGGCGCCGTTCTGTCGGTTGTTTTGTGCAGAAAAAGCGGGAAATGTCTTTGACACTCCCGCTAAAATCAGCTGTTCACTTTTGCCGTGCTGTACGGCGGGGCGAAACAGGCATTGCCTGCGCCGATCAGGTTTCGAAGCGGCCGCAGCACTTTTTGTATTTCTTGCCGCTGCCGCAGGGGCAGGGGTCGTTCCTTCCGGGCTTTTTGCCCTTGCGGACGGGGCGGTTCGGCTCGGAGCCGTCAGAAGCGCCCGCGGTGCCGGTCGGCTTTGCGACCTGCTCGCGTTTCGGTTCCTCGGCGGTGCGGATCTGAACGGTCAGCATCATGCGCGCGGTGTTTTCGCGGATGGTCGCGATCATGGCGTCGAACATGTCGAAGCCTTCCTGGCGGTAGGCGACGACAGGGTCCTGCTGGCCGTAGGCGCGCAGGCGGATGCCCTTCTGCAGTTCGTCCATCGCGTCAATGTGGTCCATCCACTCGGTGTCGACGTTCTTGAGCAGCACGACGCGCTCCAGCTCGCGCATGATCTCGGAGCCGAACTGCTCTTCGCGCTTTTCGTACACCTCGTGGGTTTTCCCGATGATGTCCTTTTTGACGTCCTCGGGCTCAAGGCGCACACGCTCTTCGTCGGAATATTCGAGGTCCTCCGGCGCAAGGAGCCACCCCATGTAGTAGTCGCGCAGGCCGCTCAGGTTCCAGAGTTCGTGCTCCGGGTCGTCCTCGGGCAGATAATGCGCGACCTGCGTTTCAATGGCCTGGTCGATCATTTCAAGAATTTTGTCCTTGATGTTTTCGCCGTCGAGCACCTCGTCACGCTGGGTGTAGATGATCTCGCGCTGGCGGTTCATCACGTCGTCGAATTGGAGCACGTTCTTGCGGATGCCGAAGTTGCGGCCCTCGATCTTCTTCTGCGCGTTCTCGATGGTGCTGGTCAGCATCTTGTTCTCGATGGGCGTATCCTCGTCGACGTTCAGGCGCTCCATGATGGTATTGATGCGGTCGCCGCCGAACAGGCGCATAAGGTCGTCTTCGAGGGAGATGTAGAAACGGCTCATGCCGGGGTCGCCCTGGCGTCCGGAACGGCCGCGCAGCTGGTTGTCGATGCGGCGGGATTCGTGGCGCTCGGTGCCGATGATGTAGAGGCCGCCCGCCTCGCGGACCGCCTGCGCTTCCGTTTTTGTCTGCTTACGGAACTTATCTTCCAGCTCCTGGAAGGTCGCGCGCGCCTGCAGGATATCCTGATCGTCCGTTTCCGAATGCGCGTCCGCCTCCGCAATCAGCTCGTCGGCAACGCCCTGCTTGCGCATCTCCGCCTTCGCCATGTACTCCGGGTTGCCGCCGAGCACAATGTCGGTGCCGCGGCCGGCCATGTTCGTCGCAATGGTCACGGCGTCGCGGCGGCCCGCCTGCGCGACGATCTGCGCTTCCTTCTCGTGAAACTTGGCGTTCAGCACTTCGTGCGGAATGCCCTCTTTTTTCAGAAGGCCGCTCAGCTGTTCGGACTTCTCGATCGAGATGGTGCCCACGAGGATCGGCTGGCCGGTCTTGTGGTGTTCGACGATATCGGCGATCACGGCGCGGAACTTGGCCTTTTCCGTCTTGTAGATGACATCCGGCAGGTCCTTGCGGATCATGGGCATGTTCGTCGGGACCTCGATGACGTCGAGCTTGTAGATCTCGTTGAACTCGGCCTCTTCAGTCTTGGCGGTGCCCGTCATGCCGGAGAGCTTGTCGTACATGCGAAAGTAATTCTGGAAGGTGATGGTCGCGAGCGTTTTGCTCTCGTGCGCGACCTTCACGCCCTCTTTCGCCTCGATGGCCTGGTGCAGGCCTTCGTTGTACCGGCGGCCGTACATCAGGCGGCCGGTAAATTCGTCCACGATGAGGACCTCGCCGTCCTTGACGACGTAGTCGATGTCCTTGCGCATGACGCCCTGCGCCTTGATGGCCTGGTTGACGTAGTGCTGGATGGAGATGTTGTCGGCGTCGGTCAGATTGTCGATCTTGAAGAACGCCTCCGCCTTCTTCACGCCGGAGCGCGTAAGCGTGGCGGTCTTCGCTTTTTCGTCGACGATGTAGTCGGCGTTGCTGTAAAGCTCGTCGTTGTCTTCCTTCTCATTCAGCTCCGCGACCCTGACGCAGTGCAGTGTTTTGGCAAAGCTGTTGGCTACGGTGTACATTTCCGTCGAGCTGTCGCCCTGGCCGGAAATGATGAGCGGGGTGCGCGCCTCGTCGATCAGGATGGAGTCGACCTCGTCCACGATGGCGTAGCTGTGCCCGCGCTGGACTTTGTCCTGCTTGTAGATGACCATGTTGTCGCGCAGGTAATCGAACCCCAGCTCGTTGTTTGTGCCGTAGGTGATGTCGGCGGCGTAGGCTTTTTTGCGCGCCTCGTTTTCGAGGTCGTGGACGATCAGCCCGACGGAAAGGCCGAGAAAGCGGAAAATCTTTCCCATCCACTCCGAGTCGCGGCGGGCGAGGTAGTCGTTCACGGTGACGATATGCACGCCCTTGCCCGCAAGCGCGTTCAGGTAGGCGGGCAGCGTGGCGACGAGCGTTTTGCCTTCGCCGGTCTTCATCTCGGCGATGCGGCCCTGGTGCAGCACGATTCCGCCGAGGATCTGCACGGGGAAATGCCTCATGCCGAGGACCCGGTCGCTGGCCTCGCGGCAGACGGCAAACGCCTCCGGCAGAATATCGTCCAGCGAGGCGCCTTCCTCAAGGCGTTCCCTGAACGCCGGAGTCTGGGCTTTCAGCTCTTCGTCGGACATCTGTTTGTACTGGTCTTCCAGGTTCAGCACGGCGTCGCACGTGGGCTGGATGCGTTTCAGCTCGCGCCGGCTGTAGTTGCCGAAAAATGCGGCCAGAATATTGTTGCTCATGTAATTCACCTCAGGGAATCATGGAATCCGCCCTTCGACGGATTCCCAACGGTTTTAATCCACATTCAAACATTATAACATAGCGGTATTGAAAAATAAAGAAAATTTGTGAACAATGAGGGAGGCGGGCCGCCGCCGGCAAGCCCGGCTGGAACGGGTTTTGTCCGCGGCCGAATAAAAAATCTTCCGAAGAAGATTCTTCGGAAGACGGCTGCAGATTATTGCGTCTGGGATTCTCCGGCGCGGCGGCCCGGCGGGGTCTGTTTCCGGCGGGACGGCCCGGGCTTCGGCGCCTTCGACTTGCTCTCCGGGTGCATGCGGCACCGGATTTTACCGATAATCAGCAGAATGGCCGGAACAAAAAGCTGCAGCGGAAGCGAAAAAGCCGCGAAGTATTTCGACCAGCCGAACATTTCCTCCGTGTTGCAGAAGATCAGGAGCGCTATCGACAGGACCAATATGCCGCAAGCGCCCGCAAGCGGTTCGTAGTCCTGAAGGCCGAGGGCGGTGGAAAACGACTTGCAGGAGGAGAAAAGCAGGACACAGACCTTGAAGAACCCTGTGAGAAGTAAATTAATGCCGATAAGGACTTCGACACGGTTGAAGAAATCCCCGATGGAGATGATACTCACCGCGGTATAGGAGGGAAACATATAAATGCCGTTGGCATACCCGAGGACGAGAAGATTCCGCAGGCTGATGGCCAGCAGGAGAAGGAATCCAATCAGGGACCCTTTTAAAAGGACCGGAAGGACTGTCTCCTGATGGTCGATCGCCCCCAGCAGCGGCAGGCAGAACACCAGCTCCCCGAAAGCGAGAGAGAAATACTCCACGGTGCCGGAAACCATCGGCTGGAAGTCCGAGTGGAGAATGGGAAGCATGTTCGAGAAATCCATAATCTGCAAGGAGAGCAGGATGGTCAGGGCAACGGAAAGGATAAAAAGCGGCAGGGCGAATCTGGCAAGGCGAGCCAGCACATAGACGCGGTTCCTTATCACGTAGATAGCCGTGGCGATCACGCAGGCGAGAATCGCGGCCAGCGGCGTCTCCGTCATGTTCACGTCGTGGATGAATTCCACCAGGATGCGGACGTTCTGCCCGCACAGGTGAACGGCGTTGAGCGCGTACAGAAAACAGAGAATCCTGCCCGGAATTTTGCCGCAGACCTGGATAATCCCGTCGAAAAAGCTTCGGTCTTTCGGGAGCTTCACCAGCGAAGCGAACAGCCAGCACAGCGGGATGCTCAGCAGATAGGCCGCCACGATGCAAAGCCAGGTGTCCTGCTTTGCGTCGGTCAGACCGCCGGTGACCAGGGAACTGCCGGAGATGAACAGGGCGATCAGCGCCTGGATATGATTTTTCGATATCTTGATATTGTCCACGGTAAACCCTTTCCAATCAATTGAAACGTTTGCAAATGCCGGGAACCGGGATTCCATCCGGCCCGGCCGCGTTCCCGTGTCCGGCGGCTTTCAGGGAGCGGGTGCGTTCCGCGCGGATTTCTTCCGCGTTTTCTTCAAAAAGCCGATTTTTTTCCGGATCTTTCCGACGGCCAGAAGCAGGAGCGGCAGAACGACCTGCATCGGGAAGGAATAGGCAGGGTAATACGGTAGAAAGCTGAACAGGTCGGCCGTGTCGCGGTGAACGAACAGCGACATGGTGATGGCGAGCAGCCCGCAGGGGATGACAAGCGGCTCGTAATCGTGAAAGCGGAACACCACGGCGAAAGCGCTGCTCATGGTGTAAAGCAGCATGCAGATGCGTACGAATCCCGCAATCAGGACGTAGAACCCCACGATCACCTCGACCCCGAGGATAAAGTCCCCGATCGCGATGACCGACGCCGCGTTATAGGAAGGGAACATGTAAGAGCTGTCCGAATACCCGAGGATAAGAATGTTTCGCAGGCTGATGGCCAGCAGAAGCACGAAGCCGATCGTGCTCCCCTTCAGCAGGACGGGGAACGGTTTTTCCTTGCGGTCCAGAGAACTGAGCGCCGGGAGGAAAAGCACGGTATCCCCGAAAGGAATGGCGAAGGGGACGGAGGTGCCCTCTGCCAGGTCGGTGAAGCTGTGGTGCAGAAACGGCTTGAGGTTGCCGAAGTCCATGCTCCCCTGCGCAAGAATGAGAGTCAGGGTCAGCAGGGAGGCATAAACCACCAGCAGCGGCCTTGAAACGCGGGCCAAAACGGGGAACCGGTTTTTCAGTGCGTAGACGGCGGTGACCGTAATGCAGCCGGCGATAAAGACCGGCGGCGTCTCCGGCATGTTGAGGTTGTGGATATATTCTATGAAAATGCGGAGGATCAGGGCGATCACATGAAGCATAAACAGCGCGTACAGGGCACAGACCGCCGTGCCGGCAATTCTGCCGCACGACCGCAGGATGCAGTCGAAGAAATCCCGGCTCTCATACAGCTCAAGAAGTCTGGCATAGACCCAGTATAGCGGGATGCTCAGGACATAAGCGGCGGTCAGGCAGATCCAGGAGTCCTGCCGGGCCTTGAATGCTCCCCCGGAAATAAAGGAGCTGCCCAGAAGGAACAGGGCCAGCATCGCCTGCATCTGCTGGCCCGGGATCTTGACTTTTTCCATGGCGACCCTTCACTTTACAAATTTTGATAAGACCCCTTCTATCACCTTTGTGATGCTCGGATAACGGATATTGCCGGCCATCAGGATGTTCAGGACCAGAGAGATCACATAGGCGGGGACGGAAAAGTAAAGATAGGTCCATTCCTTCCGCTTGATTAAGGGCGCGAGGTCAAAAGCGGCCAGAATCACGAAGAAAAAAAGAAAAATCATCATGCCCTGCATCGCTATTGGCCCCCTTTGTCCACGGCGGTCGCCGCATTCTTGATCTCCACCTCGGCGCTGACGTTGTACTTCAGCTTTTTGAACGTGTCGTACCAGTTGGGCTTAAGCTTGTCCCAGTCATCCGGCAGCTCCTGGTTGATTTTAGAGCCGAAGTCGAAGATGTCGCTGTCGTATTTCTGCTGCGTCAGGGCGATCATATCTTCCACGCCAGTTTTTATGGTGCGCTCTGCGTATTGCGCAACCTTTTCGGCGCCCTGGTTCGAAAGAACGTCCGTCGTGCTGTTTTGTTCGCCATAGGCCGCCAGCATGTGGATGCCGATGTTCATGGTGGGAATCCCGTTGCTGACGGTGGGCTTGATTTTTGTGCTACTGCTGATGATTTCCAGCGCGAGGTCCTGTTCGCCCGGCTTTTCCCCGGTGAGGAGAAGGCCTCCGTTGATCCTGTTCAGCACGAAGTTCAGCGATCTTGCCTGGTCGCCGTCGATCCAGCCCACCAGCTTATCCTCCTTGAACACCGCGTCCCCATCCACCTGCACGTTCGCTCCGCCCGCCTCCTGCTTGATCTTTATCGCGGGGAGGGAGAGGTCGTTCCCGGCCGTGTTCAGAGTGTTGTTGATCTGGTAAAGCTGCATGTGCTGGTTTTTGCCGGCCGCATTGGCGGATTCGTGCAGAGAGTTGGAGATCTGGTATGACATCACCTGCCCGGTTTTAGGTTTCTGCTGCAGAATGACCCCCGCGGTGTCTTCCTTCGAGACCAGAAATTCCAGCGTGTCGCGCGGCTCGGCATCACGCATGAACCAGTCCAGCAAAACCTTGAGCCCGCTCTTCGCAAGCTGGCTGCTGACGATAACGATCTGGCAGTGGCTGAAATAAAGCTTTTTGTCCGATTCGTTCAGCGTGCTGCGCACGGCGTCGAATATGGTGTTCCCGTCCGTTTCCAGGATCACCGGCTGGGAGCCGCCCGACTGCTGGCCGTCCTGCTGCAGCTTGACGCATTCAAAGGTGACATGGTATTTATAACCGTTTTGACCCGGGTCCAGCGCCACGCCCGCAACGATCTGAAGCGTTTCGATTTCGTGATAGTTCCAGCATCCCGTGAAGGTGAATATCATCACGAGCGCCACGATCAAAGCCACTGCTTTTTTCATTTTTTCTCCCCGTTTGTCTGCCTGGTCGTGTTCTTGGTAAAGTAGCCCGGCCGTTCTTTCATAAAGATCCAGGGAAACCGGAAGTAGATGTCTTTGTATTCCTGCGGGTTGCTCAGGTGGATGTCGGGCACGATGGGCACTCCGAAGGAATGCATCCCGAAAATCCCGACCAAAAGGACCAGGAGGCCCAGCAGCAGCCCGTAAAGCCCGAGAAAGCAGGCGCAGATCAGCAGGAAAAAACGATGAGTGATGGTGTACCCTTTGAGACGCGGGACCATCAGACCGGTGATCCCGGCAAGGCCGACGACGATGATGATTGGGGCGCTGACGAGCTTGGCGCGCACGGCGGCCTGACCGATGACCAGCGCGCCCACGATGCTGAGCGTCTGACCCATGATGCCGGGCATGCGCGCGCCGGACTCGCGCAGCATCTCAAACACGACGAGCATGAACACGGTTTCCAGTGCGGTGGGGAAGGGGACGCCCTGCCGCGCGGCTGAGATGCTCAGCAGAAGCTGCGTGGGGAGCATTTCCTGGTGGAAGGTCACCAGAGCGACGTAGAAGGCGGGGAAGCAGAGAGATATGATGAAGGAGAGAATCCGCAGCAATCTGCCGATTGATGAAAACACAAAGGAAACGTAATAATCCTCGTCGCTCTGAAAAAGCTCGATGAACAGGTGGGGGACCGTCAGCACCGCCGGCGTTCCGTCCAGCAACAGGGCGATGCGGCCCTCCAGAAGCTTGCCGGCCACCACGTCGGGGCGCTCCGTGCTCCCCACCGTGTCAATGGCGGAAAACGGGGAATCCTTGATCAATTCCGCAATGTAATTCGAGTCGAGCGTCCCGTCGATGTCGATCCGGTCCAGGCGCTTTTCCAACTCTTCCAGCACGGACTTGTTCACAAGACTGTCCAGGTAGCAGAGGCAGGCCTTCGTCTTGGTCCTGGTGCCGAAGGTGCGGTATTTCATCTTAAGGTCCGGGGTCCGCAGCTTTCGGTGCAGCATGGAGAGGTTCGTCAGCAGCGATTCGTTGAACCCCTCGCGCGGGCCGCGCAGCACGCGTTCGCTTTCCGGTTCGGCAATGGAGCGCGTGTTCCACCCTTTGGTGTTCAGCACCAGCGCGTCCGGGCAGCCCCGTGCCAGCAGAACCGTATCGCCGTAGACGATGGCCTGGACCAGATTCTCGACCTGATCGGTCCGTTCCACGCTGTTGGAAAGCGTGATGTTTTCCGATACGGTTTGGGTCAGACTGGGGTCGTCTTTTCGGAAGGGACATTCCAGCACGGGGCGGATGATATCCTCGTTCATAAGCTTATTGTTGATCATTCCGTCGGAAAAAAGGATGCAGAACTTTGCCGTCGGTTCGCGTGCGCTCGAAAAAAAACGCTTAACGAGCGTGTCGTCATCCCTGAAGATATTGCAGAGGTATTTGACGTTCGCCTCCAGATCGGAGGAGGGGAGCTTCGCATTGCCGAAAGAATCGCTGCCCGCCATTTGTAGGATCAGACCTTCTTTATTGAGCCCGCTCCCCGACAGGGGAAATTCCGGTTCCGATTTTGGGGCAGGCTCTTAATCTCTTTGGAATATGTTTTCCATCGGCAATACGTATTATTCATTTTCGCCGGCGATAAGAGGGGAAGGCGAAAACATCAAATATCCATATCGCTGATACAATCTTCACTTGTGAAAAGACGGTGGGAGGGGTACAATAAAACCGGAAAAAGAAGACAGCGGCAGTGCAAAAAAATGGGAGGGGATGTCGCTATGCTGCCAGAGCAGGCAAAAAAATTCATCCGGCAGGGGAAATATACGGAGGAGCTTTCGTGCATCTACGTGTGCGGAAAAGAGGAAGCGGAAAAACGCGGGGAACGGATCGCCCGCGCGATCGAAGAATTTGGGCGGCTGTACGGCGCGGACCGGGACGTGACGGTCTTCAGCGCGCCGGGCCGCACGGAGATCGGCGGCAACCATACCGACCACCAGGGCGGGCGGGTGCTCGCCGCCGGCGTGAATCTGGATGCCGTCGCCGTAGCCTCGCCGCTTGAAAACGGCGAGGTGCGGGTGCGCTCGCAGGGCTTCCCCGAGGATGCGCTCAACATCGGCGATCTCTCCGTCCACCCGGAGGAGAAGAATACGTCCAAAGCGCTGCTGCGCGGCATCTGCGCGGACCTCGTCCGGCGGGGGTACCGCACCGGCGGGTTCTGCGCGTACACGACGTCGCAGGTGCTGCCGGGCTCCGGCCTGTCGTCGTCCGCGGCGTTCGAAGTGCTCATCGGCACGGTCCTGAGCGGGCTGTTCTGTGAGGGGAGCGTGCCGCCCCTTGCGGTCGCGCAGATCGGCCAGCGTGCGGAAAACGACTATTTCGGCAAGCCGTGCGGCCTGATGGACCAGGCGGCCTGCGCGATCGGCGGCTTCGCCATGCTGGATTTCCGTGACTCCGCCGACCCGAAGGCGGAGAAGATCCCGTTTGATTTCGCGGCGTGCGGCTACCGTCTCTGCATGATCGACACAAAGGGCAATCACGCCGCCCTGACCCCGGACTATGCGGCCGTCCCCGCCGAGATGAGGGCCGCGGCCGGCGTGTTCGGCAAAGAAGTCCTCTCGCAGGTGGACGAAGATGAGTTCTTTGCGGCCATCCCGAAGGTGCGCGCCACGGCGGGTGACCGCGCCGTGCTGCGGGCCGTCCATTACTTCGGCGACAACGCCCGCGTGCTGCGCGAGGCCGAAGCGCTGAAAGCGGGGAATTTTGAGCAATTCAAGAGCCTTGTCATTGAAAGCGGGCGCTCTTCGTTCGAGTACCTGCAGAATGTATTTTCGCCTTCGCACGTTTCGGAGCAGGGCGTCGCCGTGGCGCTTGCCCTGTGCGAGCGCCTGCTCGCTCCCCGGGGCGGCGCGTGGCGCGTCCACGGCGGCGGCTTTGCCGGGACGGTGCAGACCTATGTGCCCGAAGGGTTCCTGCCGGAATTCAAAGAGCGCATGGAGGCCGTTTTCGGCGAAAACAGCTGTCTGCCCCTTTCCGTAAGGCCCGTGGGCGGAATCCGAATCTTATGAACAGGAGATCTTTAAAATGGCTGAACTGAGATGGGACCCTTTTCTCCGCGACTGGACGATGGTGGCGTCGAACCGCCAGAACCGCCCGCAGATGCCGAAGGACTGGTGCCCCTTCTGCCCGTCGTTCGGCAACGTGCCGGACTACGAGGTCATGAAGTATGACAACGATTTTCCGGCGCTGCGGAAGGATCCGCCGGAGCCGGACCCCGTCGGCACGGACTTCTTCAAAACGGCGCCCTGCTACGGAAAATGCGAAGTCGTGCTGTATTCGCCGGAACACACGGTTACGGTGCCGCAGCTTTCCGACGCGCACATGCGCAAGCTCGTCGACCTCTGGTGCGAGCGGTTCGCCGCCCTCAGCGCCAACCCGAAGGTCAAATATGTGTTCGTCTTTGAGAACCGCGGCGAGGTCGTCGGCGTCACCATGCCGCACCCGCACGGGCAGATCTACGCCTATCCGTTCCTGCCGAAAAAACTCGAGCTTGAAGCACAGTCCGCAAAGGAGTATTATAAAAAGAACGGCCGCTGCCTTTGGTGCGATTTTCTTGCGAACGAGGAGCAGGCGAAGAGCCGCATCATCTTCCGGAACGAGTACTTCACCGTGTTCCTGCCGTTTTTCTCCGCATATCCCTACGGCGTATACATCCAGTCCAACGCGCACAAACAGTACCTGACGGATTTCACCGGCGCGGAGCGGGACGCCCTCGGCGTGACCGTGCGGGACACCGCGGGCATGCTCGACAGCCTGTTCGGGTACCGGTTCCCGTATATGATGTGCATGCACAACGCGCCGGTCAACAGCGGCGACTATTCGAAGGATTTCCACTTCCACATCGAGTTTTACCCGCCCATGCGCAGCGCACAGAAGCAGAAGTTCAACGCCTCCAGCGAGACGGGGGCCTGGGCCGCCTGCAACCCTACCTGCCCGGAAGACACGGCGGAAGAGCTGCGCCAGGCGTACAAACGCTTTCTTGACGGAAAGGAGAACGGAAAATGAATGTTCTGATCACCGGCGGAGCCGGTTATATCGGTTCGCATACGGCCGTCGAGCTTCTGCGGAACGGCTATGACATCGTCGTGATGGACAATTACAGCAATTCGTCGCCGGAGGTCGTCGGTAAGATCGAGGCCATCGCCGGCAAAAAATTCCCGGTTTACGACTGCGATATGCTCGACTTGGAGGGCTTTGAAAAGATTTTCAAGGAAAACAAAATCGACGCGGTCATCCATTTCGCGGGCCTTAAGGCGGTGGGCGAATCCGTCTCGAAGCCGCTTGAGTATTACCACAACAACCTCACGGGCACCGTCAACCTGCTGCGCCTGATGAAGCGGTACGGCGTGAAGCGCCTGGTATTCAGCTCCTCGGCCACGGTGTACGGCATGCACAACACCGCGCCGTTCACCGAGGACATGCCGCTTTCCACCACGAACCCCTACGGCACGACGAAACTGTTCATCGAGCGGATCCTGACGGACGTCTGCTTCGCCGAAAAGGACTGGAAGGTCGCGCTGCTCCGCTACTTCAACCCCATCGGCGCCCACGAGAGCGGCCTGATCGGCGAGAACCCCAACGGCATCCCGAACAACCTGATGCCGTATATCACGAAAGTAGCCGTCGGCAAGCTGCCCTTCCTTCATGTTTACGGCGACGACTACCCCACGCCCGACGGGACCGGCGTGCGCGACTATATCCACGTCTGCGACCTCGCGTCCGGGCATGTCAAGGCGCTTGAGGCCATCGATAAAATCGACGGCGCCCGCGCCATCAATCTGGGAACGGGTAGGGGCAGCTCCGTGCTGGACGTCGTGCACGCGTTCGAGCGCGCGAGCGGCGTGAAGATCCCTTACAAAATCGAGGCCCGACGCCCCGGCGACATCGCGACCTGCTACGCGGACTGCTCCCGCGCGAAAAACGAACTCGGGTGGGAAGCAAAATATTCGCTGGACGACATGTGCCGCGACAGCTGGAACTTCATCAGCAAAAATAAATAAATCAAAAAGCAGGCGGGCATTCCTTTCCGGAAAATACCCGCCTGCTTTTTTGTATTCCCGCTTCAGCCGGGAAGATCTTCGCTTTTGTTCACGAACCCCTTCAGCACGGTGAGAAGCAGAATCTTGATGTCGAGAAGAAACGTCCAGTTCTCTATGTAATAGATATCGCATTTGATGCGTTCCTCGATGGAGGTGTCGCCGCGCCAGCCGTTGACCTGCGCCCATCCCGTGATGCCGGGGCGTACAAGGTGCTTGAGCATGTAGAGAGGAATCTCCTCGCGGAACCTGTCCACAAAATAGGGCCGCTCCGGGCGGGGGCCGACGAGACTCATGTCGCCCCTGAGCACGTTGAAAAGCTGCGGCAGCTCGTCGATGCTGTATTTGCGGAGAAACGCGCCGAATTTCGTGCGGCGGCCGTCGTCCTTCGTGCCCCAGGTGGTCGCGTCGCCTGCCTGCACGCGCATGGAGCGGAACTTGTACATCCTGAAAATCCGCTTGTTCCTTCCCATGCGCTCCTGACTGTAGAAGACCGGGCCGGGGGAGGAAAGCCTGACTCCGACGGCGGCAGCCAGCATCAGCGGAGAAAGCACGAGCAGCATGACGGCGGAAACGGCAATGTCGAGCAGGCGCTTCGAAAAGCTGTTGAGCATGTTGTCAAGCGGGATGCGGCGGATATTGATGAGCGGCATGCCCTCCACCTCGTCGATAAAGGGGCGGGTGGGAAGATATTTCGTGTAGAACGGCAGCAGATTCGACTTGACGCCCGCCTTCTCGCAGGTGTCGATGATGCCGCCGAGTTCCGAAAATTCGGCGTAATCGAGCGAAATGACGACTTCGTCGATGTCGCCGCGCTCCAGAAGGTACGGCAGCGTGCCGAAGCCGCCCGCATATGCGATTTTCCGCCCGGAGGTGCTGATCTTGCTGTGGCTGAGGTAGCCCGAGAAGTCGTAGCCGAGCGAGCGGTTGGCCGTGACGCGGTCGAAGAACTCGGCAGAGACATCGTTCCAGCCGACAAGCAGCAGGTGTTTGATATTGTAGCCGGACGCGCGCATCCGGCGCAGCAGCTTCCGCAGCACGGCCCGGTTGAGCGAGCCGAACGCGAAGTTGACCAGGCCGAACAGGAAGATCACCATTCTGGAGACGTGGACTTCCTTGAGGAAAAAGACGAGGACGAACACGAACACGACGCCGATGGCGTTGGACTGGAACACCTTTCCGACTTCCGCGATCAGGGTGCCGTGCCGGAAGGAATCGTGCAGGCCGAAATAATGGTAGAAAAGGAAATAGGCTGGCACGATGAAAAGCATCAGATGCATGTAGTAGTCGATGCCGATGTAGAACTGGCCGCCGTAATGGAAGAAGTGGAGAAAGAAAGCCAGCGCCATCGAAAGCACGCACACACACGCGTCCCACACGGCGAACAGGCCGTTCAGAATCCTTTGATTTTCCTTGATCATAACGCAGACGTCCCCGCATCCAGATTTTTGTCGGGCACCCGGCGCCGCTCGCAGGCACAAAGTGCCTTTTTCGGATGCAAAGCATCGTTCGCGCCTACGGCTTCATTTCTCACCCCGGGCACGCTCTCGATTGGAATTATCTTTGATCCTGCGGGAGCAGATTTGGGACCGTCCCGCCAAGAATCAAGCTGTTTAGTTCCTCCGAGCTGAACGGCAGGCCGCTGAGGCAGCGTTTACGCTGCCCGGCCGAGGCCGGTTGTGCCGGTATAAACCGAAAAATAAGCACACCCTTCGAAACGGGCACGCTTATTTCATCGCTTTTTTATGGAACTTTTACGGCGGGAGTTTTCTATCGCTCCCCCGCCGGGCTGAACCATTTTTATCTGCGGGAGCGGTTCCTTAGGCTCTCCCGCCCAACCGGGCTTCATTCCTTGGCCGTGCCCTGCGGCGCGGCTTGACGGCGGCGGCACGCCGCTTCGTCAGGTTTCGTCTTCCCCGTCGTCTCCGGTACCGTCGGCGGGCGGCGCGTCGTTCGGCACCACGGTAAAAGGGCGGAGAAATTCCTCGTCCTCCTCGCGGCCGCCGGAAGGACCCTCCGCCTCGTCTTCCGCCGCTTCCTCGCAGGCGGGGCCGTCGTCGGAGAAATCTTCGTAATCGTCGTCCTCCCGCGGGGCGACGCTGTTCTTTACCTGCGGAACGGTCAGATCGTCCAGTTTAGCGTAGGCGCGCTGCAGGCGGCGGCCGGCGGTCTCCGCTTCTTCGCAGAGCGGTTCGGTGACCTCGTTCTCCGGGTCGCGCAGGCGCGTGTAGTAATATTTGCCCAGGGCAATGTACGCACGGGTCTGGTTATCCCTCTCGTTGCGGATAACGATATTGAGCCGGTTGATGATGGCGGTCTTGCGGTTTTTGTCCATCATGTAATTGACTGCCTTGGATACGGTGCCGGCTGCGCTTCTAAAAAAGTCCATATTCAGATGCCTCCTGCCGCGGACGCGGTCGTTGTTTCCAATGTTACTGCAATATTATATCGCAGTTTGCCTCAAATTAACAGTAGTATTTCATGCTATTCCATTTTTTATGTTGCCGTGATATAATTAGAGCCTATCCATAAAGTGAGAACCGCAAATCCGCCGGCCGGTTTTATTGGAATCCCGCGTTGCCGCCGGCCGGAGCACGACGGGGATCCCCGCGCTTTGCATCCCCTTTTTATGGATAGGCTCTGACAAATACGCAGACAATAAAAAGACCGAGAAGCGGCCGTTTCGGGCGGGTGGATTTACCGACCGCCAGGCGGAGGCTTTTTAAGGAGAAGACTTTCAATATGCCAACGCAAATCAACAGGGACGTCGGCTGCCCGGGCTGCGGAGCCGCCGTGCACACGCAGATGTGGCCAGGCGTCTGCGCCCAGGGCAACCCCGGCCTGCGCGAAAGCCTGCTGGAAGAGAGCATGTTCGACTGGCAGTGCCCGGAGTGCGGGTACCGCGCGCAGTTCGTCTACCCCTGCCTGTACCACGACAGAGAAAAAAAGTTCATGGTCTATCTTGTCCCGAACGGGAGCAGCGGGGAATTCCGGCCCGTGGACGTGGGCGAAAAGTTCCCGCAGCTGGCGGGGGTAAAAAAACGCGTGGTGTCGACGCCCGCGGAAATGAAGGAAAAAATCCTGATTTTCGAAGCCGGCCTCGACGATTTTGCGGTGGAGCTGGTCAAGTACGCCCTTGCCGGAGTGCTTGAGAAAAAATACGGGAAAAAAGCCGTGCGCGGGTATTTTTACTCCACCGACGAAGAAGAGATCCGGTTCACCTTTTTTCCGGAGGGTGAAAAAGAACCGGTCGTGCGCTCTACGCGCATGGAAGCCTACCGCAAATCGCTTGAGATCGTGCGCAGCGCCCCTGCGCCGGATGAAAACAGTTTTCTGCCGGTGGACTCCCTGACCGCCCGGAGCCTTCTGGAAGAATACCGGGGCGAGGGCGAAACGGAATAGGAACGGGCCTTAGAACAACGGCATAAATGAGGAAAGAGGAATTGCAGTATGTGCGGACTTTGCGGGTTTACAGGCGAAGTGATCGACCGTGACGCGGTCATCAAAGCCATGACGGATAAAATCACTCACCGCGGGCCGGATTCCTGCGGCGTTTATACCGACGGCGACATCGCCATGGGTTTCCGGCGCCTCAGCATCATCGACCTCTCCGAGACCGGTGACCAGCCGATCTACAACGAAGACAAAACCCTGGTGCTGATGTTCAACGGGGAAATCTACAACTACCAGCAGCTGCGCGAGATCCTGCTTGCCAAGGGGCATAATTTTTATACCAAAACGGACAGCGAGGTCTTGGTCCACGGCTTCGAGGAATGGGGCGAGGAACTGCTGGGCAAGCTGCGCGGCATGTTCGCTTTCGCCATCTGGAACACGCGGGAAAAAAGTCTGTTTCTTGCCCGCGACTTCTTCGGCATCAAACCGATGCACTACACCATGGTGAAAGACCATTTCGTCTACGCGTCGGAGATCAAGAGCATCCTCGACTTCCCGGGCTTTGAAAAGAAGCTGAACAAGAACGCGCTGAACAACTATATTTCGTTCGAATATCCCGCCCCGCCGGAGACGTTCTTCGAGGGCGTGTACTGCCTGCCGCCCGCGCACTGCATGTGGTACCGGGACGGCCGCATCGAGACGCGCCGCTACTGGGAGCCGAAGTTCGACCCCGACGAGTCCATGACGGAGGAAGAAGCGGTCCAGAAGATCGAGGACGTGTTCGACGATTCCGTCGCGGCGCACCGCATCAGCGACGTGGAGGTCGGCTGCTTCCTTTCGAGCGGCGTGGATTCCAGCTATGTGGCAAGCTATTTCGCGGGCCAGAAGACCTTTACCGTGGGCTTCGGTACCGACGAGAAATACAACGAGATCGGCTACGCCAAGGATCTTTCCGAAAAAGTGGGCGTGGAGCATCATTGCCACGTCATCACCCCGGAAGAATACTGGGGGAATATCCGCAAGGTGCAGTACCACTTGGACCAGCCGCTTGCCGACGCCTCGTGCATCGCCCTGTATTTTGTCTCCAAAATGGCGAGCGAATACGTCAAGGTCGTGCTTTCCGGCGAAGGGGCGGACGAGCTGTTCGGCGGGTATAATATCTACCACGAGCCGGACGACCTCGCCGCTTACCAGAGGCTGCCGCGCGGACTGCGCCGCGCCGTCGCCGCCATCGTGCAGAAGCTGCCGTTCCGGTTCCGTGGCAAGAGCTTCCTGATCCGCGGGTCGAAGACCGTGGAGGAACGCTTCATCGGCAACTGCTCGATGTTCACCCTGGAGGAAAAACACCGCCTGCTGAAACAGGACATCCCCTGCACCGCGCCGCAGCTCGTGACCGCGCCGGTCTACGAGCGCGCGCAGGGTCTGGACGACGTGACGAAGATGCAGTTCCTCGACATCAACGTGTGGCTGGCCGGGGACATCCTGCTCAAGGCCGACCGCATGAGCATGGCCAACTCGCTGGAACTGCGCGTGCCGTTCCTCGACCGCCGCGTGTTCGACGTCGCCTCGCGCATCCCGCGCAGGCTGAAGGTCAACAGCGAGAACACCAAGTTCGCCATGCGCAAGGCGGCCATGCGCCACCTGCCCGAAAACACGGCGAAGAAAAAGAAGCTGGGCTTCCCGGTGCCCATCCGCGTCTGGCTGCGCGAAGAAAAATACTACAATCTCGTCAAGGAGTCGTTCCAGTCCAAAACCGCGCGGCAGTTCTTCGACACCGACGTCCTGATGCAGATCCTTGAAGACCACTACAGCGGCCGGTGCGACAACAGCCGCAAAATCTGGACCGTTTTTGCGTTCCTCGTCTGGTACGACGTATATTTCAACGGCGTTTCCTGGGCGCCCGGCGAAATGCCCGTGGTGCGGGATGTTCCCGCAGCCGCGGCCGGGCGTGAAGCCGTATGAAGTTCCGGCTTTTTCCGGCCCGGAGAGTTTTTGGAACCCCCGGTTAAAAAAGATAGGGAGCAGACAGCGTGTCTGCTCCCTATCTCATTGTTTTCGGCCCGCTGAATCTGTTCGGCATCAGCCTTCCCTGACCATATCCGCGGCGAATTTTTTCGCGGCGGCGAGATCCGCGTCATCCGGATGGCCTTTCGCGATGCCGCCGACAAGCCTGAACGGACCCACCGTATCGAACCCCCTGCAGGAAAAGCCTCCGGCGACGCTGGCTCCCGCTTCTTTCAGCCTTTTTTCAAAGAAATCGTTATAGTGCGTGTTGCCGCTGCCGCACGTGGAAAAAACGAAGACGGTCTTTCCGGCAAGATCGAGCCTTGCGGCGGCCTTTTGCAGCGCTTCGTACGGCTTGCCGTAGGCGATGCCGGAACCGAAGCCGACCACGTCGTAGGCGGAAAGGTCCCTGTCCGCGGCGTCCGCGGCAGGGCAGAGCTCCGCACCGGAGGCCACGGCCATTGCCTCCGCGACCTTTTTTGTGTTTCCGTGATGATAGGAATCGTAGACGATCAGACACCGCTTCATAAAAATGCCTCCTGTTATTGATGACTGATAGTATTGGAAATCGAAGACTGTTCAATCAGTCATAAAGTGTCGAAAAAACTATCCGGGAGTCTAAAAACCGCCGACGCGGAGCGCCCTTCCGACCTGTCGGGAGCTGTCCATAGAAACTCCCGGCCAGATAAGCCCCCGCATTCCGCCGCGTCCAGCGGCGAGGTTTGCGCGCGGCAGCACGCCGCCTAGATCAGCCCAAGATGTTTCAGGCCTTTGTAAATACCGTCGTCGAAAATGTCGGCGGTCACGTAGCCGGCCGCCCGCTTGACCTCGTCCACGGCATTGCCCATGGCCACGCCTACGCCGACCGCTCCCATCATCGTCACGTCGTTGCCGCCGTCGCCGAACGCGACGGTGTCTTCTTTTCTGATGCCGGAGTATTGCAGGAACCGCGCGATGCCTTTCGCCTTGTCCGAGTCCTCGAGGGAAAGGTCCGCGGTCTGCCCGCCCGGGTGGAAATTGAGCCGCATCCCGCCGCTGAAGGCCTGGGAGCAGCGCTTAAATTCCTCCGGCGTGGGGAAAATGAAATCCATCACGTTCGCGTGCACGTCCTCCGGCTTCCATTCGGTGACGACGAAGTCCGAAAGGCCGTACATGCGCTCGATGCCCTCCTGACCCCATTCGCGAATGTTGTGCGCCCAACCCTTTTGCTTGCCGACGAAAACGTAGCGGCACCCGAAAAAATTGAACCGGTGGAAATAACGGTACACTTCCTCCAGCGTAAAGGGGCGGTCGAACACAGTTTTCCCCTCGAAGACGATATGCGTGCCGTTCATGGCGATGAAGCTTTGGAACAGGCCGGGGAAATACCGCTCGATGAAGATCTGCTGACGGCCCGAACAGACCGCGATGCGGTGGCCGTTCTGTTTCAGCAGGCGCAGGGCGGTCATCGTGCTTTCGGGGATCTGAAATTTACGCCCGTCCCTTGTGCCGAGCAGCGTTCCGTCAATATCGAAAAAGATGGTTTTCGGGTTCATTTTTTCTCCTTTTAGAGGTATAGAAATGCGGCGGGGGGCGAAACTAAGCCCGAGGTGGTAAATGGTGCAATACCTCTGGTCATTTCTTGTCGGCGGGGCCATCTGCGTGGTGGGCCAGTTGCTGATAGACTTTACGAAAATGACGCCCGCGAGAATCCTCGTTACATTCGTCACGCTGGGCGTCCTGCTCGGGGCGGTCGGAGTATACCAGCCCCTGGTGGATTTTGCGGGGTGCGGCGCCACCGTGCCGCTGACGGGCTTCGGGTATCTTATGGCGAAAGGCACGCTGGAAGCCGTGCGGGAAAAAGGGCTGCTGGGCGCCTTTTCCGGCGGGGTGACGGCGGGGGCCGCCGGAATCGCGGCGGCGGTGTTTTTCGGCTACCTGGCCGCTTTGTTTTCAAAACCGGGCGATAAGAGTTAGCCCCGTTTACCGCTATGCGCGCGCCGGGTACCGCTACGCCGGCATTGCGTGGAAGATTTTCCGCATCCTGAGCGGCAGCTACCTGCTCACGCTTTTCTGGCAGGGGGTAAAATACAGCTGGCGGCACGGCTTTGCGAACCGGCGCAGGAAAAAAACAAAACGGGCAGGCTGAAAGGCGCCTGCCCGTGTCATCTTCTGCGCATTGCCGCCGCGAGATCCGGCCCGGGAAACAGATGCCTCTGCACCGTTTTGCCGGTTACTGGATGGAACAGTCGAGGTAATGCTCCAGGTCCTCTTCGTCTTTTCTTTTCTTCTCAAAGAACAGCGTCACCGCCACGGCAACGGAAATGACCGCGGCAACGGTGGAAAGAACGGCGACCCATACAGACAGTTTTCCGGAACTTTTCAATTCGGACACCCCCGTTTTCTACTGATCCGTATCCTGCTATCGTGACTTTAATGATAACCAATTCCGCGGCAAAAGTCAATCACCGCCCCGAATTTACCGTATAGCAAAAAAAGCAGGGCGGCTGCTCTGCTTTTGATTTACCTGCTTGCTGTTGTCAGGCATTTGCGGAATTGAGCTTGCGGACGAGGGACGACTTCTTGTGTGCCGCGTTGTTCTTGTGGATCAGCCCGCTCGCGGCGGCCTGGTCGATCCGTTTCACGGCGCTCTTTACGGCTTCGGCCTTGTTTGCGTCGTTGGATTCGATCGCGGCGTTCGCCTTCTTGATCTCCGTTTTCAGCTCCGTCGATGCATTCTTGTTGATTCCGCTTTTGACGGCGATGATCCTCACGCGCTTTTTCGCCGATTTGATGTTTGGCATGGTTCCACCTCCTTCGGCAGTCTTATAGTTTATAATACCATTATGCCCGAAAAAATGCAAGAAAAATCTTGGAAGCCGCGGCAGCGGCGAGAAAGGGTGATCCCCATGACTTTCCGCACGGACCTCGCACTGGAAAACACGAAACCGGCGCAGCAGCAGCGCATCGAAAAAGACGGCTGCACGGTGACCCGCATCCGTGACGGCGGCAAAACGTACGTCACCATGGAGGTGCGGGCCATTTCGGACAATATCGACGCGAACCGTTCGCTTCTCGACCTGATCGCGCAGGAACTGCAGGAGCTTCTGCCGAAGGAGGGCCCGGTGCTCGCGGCGGGCCTGGGAAACCGGGCCGTTACGCCGGACGCCCTCGGCCCGCTGACCTCCGAAAAAGTGCTGGCGACGCGGTACATCAAGGGGGAGCTGGCGCGCGTGACGGGCCTCGAGGGCCTGCGGCCGGTCGCCGTCGTCAGCCCCGGCGTGCTGGGATGCACGGGGATGGAGGCGTTCGAGGTGCTGAAGGCCATTGTGGCGGAGATCAAGCCCGCCGCCGTCATCGCGGTGGACGCACTGGCCGCGCGCAGCCCTTCCCGCCTCGGCTGCACGGTGCAGATCGGCTCCGGGGGGATTTCTCCGGGGGCCGGCGTGGGCAACAACCGTCCGCGCATCGACGAAAGCACGCTCGGCGTGCCCGTCGTGAGCATGGGCATCCCGACCGTGGTGGACGCGGTGACGCTCGCGGGCGACCTGACCGGCGGCGACTGCCCGGAGGAGAAGGTCGCCCCCCGCGGCGAACCCATGATGGTGACCCCGCGCGAGATCGACCTGATTATCAGCCGCGGCTCCCGGCTGCTCGGCATGGGCATCAACTGCGCGCTGAACCCGTCGCTCAGCGTGGAAGAATTCGATCAGCTCACGTAGCGGTCATGAAATGACGCCTTTCGTCATAGGATTAAGGGTACATTGTATCCTTAACATTATTAAGGCGGAGGACGTAATCTATGAAGAACGGGACGCGCAAAGCGGCGGGAATGCTCTGGGCGCTGCTTGCGGCCGTCGGCGTGACCTGCGTCGCGCTGCGGCTGCCGGCGGGCGCGGGGCAGAAAGCGGCGGTGGCGGCGGCGGGGTTCATCCTGCCCGCGGGGAACGCCGACGGCTTTTTCAGCGAGGAGGAGGACGACGGCTCCGTGTCGTCGCAGGCGCAGAGCAATCCTCCGGGCCAGAACGCGGCCTCTTCGCCTTCCGGGTCTTCTTCGGGGACCGCCTCCGGAAGCGCGTCCTCCGGACAGGCGGGCTCTTCGTCGGGCGCGCAGTCCGCCGCCTCCGGCAATGTGCTTGAGATGTGCGTGGGCAACAGCGGTACGCAGGTCGGCGATATGTGGGTCAAGAACAGCACGTCCAAATACGCCGCGATCGATCTCAATCAGGAGCTGCAGAAAGTACCCGCGGTGAAAACAAAGAAGAACGCCGGGCCTCAGGTGCTCATCTACCACACGCACACGACGGAAGCCTACGCGGGGGTGACCCGCTCGACGGATAAGACGCAGAGCGTCTGCGCCGTAGGCGACAGGATCGCCGAGCAGCTTACGGCCGCGGGCATCGGCGTGGTGCACGACACGACGTATCACGACTACCCGGCCTACGACGGCTCCTACGACCGGTCCCGCGTCACCATGCAGAACGACCTGAAAAAATACCCGGGGATCCAGGTCACGCTGGACATCCACCGCGACGCCATGCACCGCGACGACGGCACGGCGCTTAAGACGACGACGGTCATCGACGGCAAAAAGGCGGCGCAGCTCATGATCATCAGCGGATGCGACGACGACGGTACCCTGAAATACCCCAACTGGGAATATAACCTGCGCCTCGCGCTGCGGTTCCAGAAGGCGCTGAGCGACACTTACCCCAGCCTTGCGCGGCCGCTGGACTTCACCGCGCGCAAGTATAACCAGGACCTCACAAAAGGCTCGCTGCTGATCGAGATCGGCACGGACGTGAACACGCTCGACGAGGCCGAGTATACTGGCGAACTTCTGGGAAAGGTACTGGCGCAGGTCCTCGGGGAATTAACATAAGCCGAGGGGAAAAGGAAAAAGAAGGATGAAGAAAAAACACCCGAACCTGAGAATCTTTTTAGCGTCTTTTCTGAGTACGCTTTGCGCTATCGCCCTGGTCCTCGGGTTCATGGAAGTGGACTTCCAGTCGAGGCGGATCGGCTTTGACGACGGAAAAACCTTTTTTTTCCGACTGACCGGCAAAAATCTGGACATAACTTGCATTAACAGCGAAATATGCTATAATTATTCTAAATTATTGCCCACCGAATGGATAACGGAGGACTTGCCATGAACCGGCGGAAAAATTTGCTGTGCGTGTTTTTCCTTGTGCTGACCGTGCTGAGCTGCGCCCTGGAGATCGACGCGTTCGCGACGAGCGGCGGGCAGCCGGCGACCCAGACGGCTGCCGGGCAGAACGGCTCCGGCCAGCAGACGGGTGCGGACAGCCAGACTGCCTCGGGCAGCGCGGGCGGCGGCTCGCAGGCCGGCGGCGCTTCTTCCGCGGGACAGCCTGATCAGGGCCAGCCGACGCAGGCGAACCCCGTCTCTTCTTCTCAGGCTGCGGCGTCAAGCTCTTCCAAACCCGCGTCTTCTTCTCCGGTTTCCTCAAAATCGGTGCGCAGAAGATCTTCCTCCATCGCTCCCGTTTCTTCCGACATCACGAGCGCGGCCTCTTCCGATGTTTTTTCTGGGGAAAGCTCCGCGGCGGAAAACAGCATTTCCCTCCCGGGAGTGGGCAGCGTGGCGGAAAACGATCCCCTCAGTTCGGCGATCACGAATCCCGAACAGACGCACAAGATGAACGTGCAGGGCCTTCTTGCCTGGGCCTGCATCGCGCTCGGCGTGCTCGTGGTGCTGATCGTGGTGCTCAGCAACCGGCGTCCGCCGCGCGGACCGGGGCGCAAGCGGTACCGCAGGCAGAAGCACGGCTCCGGAAAGCATCTTCTGAACGACCGCTACTACCACGACCTGAACCGGTACTGACCTTTTCTTTGCGAAAAGCAAAGGTCAGGCCGAAAGAAACGGCGTTACGCGGCTTTGGCAAGAAACTGCTCCCTCAGGAAAAGGAGCATCTCAGCACGCTCCCGCAAGGGCGGACTTGGCTTGTGCGCCGGGCAGAACGGCACGCCGAACTAAAAACTTCATAGCCAGACCACAGGGAAAGACGGGCCGCCTTTCCCTGTTTATTTAGGAAAGCAGGTGGAATTTTGGCAGTCCCACGTGAAAAT
The DNA here is from genome assembly GCA_023412845.1 of Bacillota bacterium. Classification (GTDB taxonomy): domain Bacteria; phylum Bacillota; class Clostridia; order Oscillospirales; family Acutalibacteraceae; genus Thermocaproicibacter. The sequence continues at coordinate 30,098 of JAEZRH010000172.1, read as the reverse complement.
ATCCGCAATTTCTGTATTGTTGCGCACATCGACCACGGCAAGAGCACGCTGGCGGACCGCATCCTCGAGCAGACCGATTCCGTCCCCCTGCGCGACATGGAGGACCAGATCCTCGACGATATGGACCTCGAGCGCGAGCGCGGCATCACCATCAAGGCGCACGCCGTCACGCTGCTGTACCACGCGAAAGACGGTCAGGACTACGTGTTCAACCTGATCGACACGCCGGGCCACGTCGACTTCAACTACGAGGTTTCGCGTTCGCTCGCCGCCTGCGAGGGAGCGGTGCTCGTCGTCGACGCTTCGCAGGGCATCGAGGCGCAGACGCTCGCCAATACTTATTTAGCTGTAGACGCCGGCCTTGAGATCGTGCCCGTCATCAACAAGATCGACCTGCCGAGCGCCCAGCCGGAAAAGGTTCGGAAAGAGATTGAGGACGTGATCGGCATCCCGGCGGACGAGGCGCCGTGCATCTCCGCCAAAATGGGGACGAACATCGGCGAGGTAATGGAGCAGATCGTGAAGAACGTGCCGCCGCCGAAGGGCGACGAGAACGCCCCGCTGCGCGCGCTGATCTTCGATTCCTACTACGACGCGTATAAGGGCGCAGTCGCGCACGTGCGCATTATGGACGGTACGGTGAAGCCGGGCGACGTGATCCGAATGATGTCCGCGGGCGGCGAATTCACCGTGGTGGAGTGCGGCTACATGCGAGCCACGCGATTCGAATCCTCCGACTGCCTGAAGGCGGGCGAGGTCGGCGTCATCTCCGCCTCCATCAAAGAGGTGCGTGAGGCCCGCGTGGGCGACACCGTCACGCTCGCGTCGAACCCGGCCAAAGAGCCGCTGCCCGGCTACCGGCCGGCGCAGCCGATGGTCTTCTGCGGCCTGTATCCATCGGACGGGGCGAAATACCCCGACCTGCGCGACGCGCTCGAAAAGCTGCAGCTCAACGACGCGGCTCTCTCCTTTGAGCCGGAGACCTCGGCGGCGCTGGGGTTCGGCTTCCGCTGCGGCTTTCTGGGCCTTCTGCACATGGAGATCGTGCAGGAACGCCTCGAGCGCGAATACGCGCTCGACCTCATCACGACGGCGCCGAGCGTCGTGTACCGCATCAAGAAGACGGACGGTACGACGGCCGAGATCGACAACCCGACCAATTACCCCGACCCGTCGCTGATCGCCGAGGCGGACGAGCCGATGGCGGACGCGCATATCTACACGCCGAAGGATTTCGTCGGCAACATCATGGACCTGTGCCAGGAGCGGCGCGGTACGTTCCTCAATATGGATTATCTTGACGCCGACCGCGTCGACGTGCACTACGAGCTGCCGCTCAACGAGATCGTCTATGACTTCTTCGACGCGCTCAAAAGCCACACGCGCGGCTACGCGTCGTTTGACTACGAGCTTTCCGGATACAAGAAGAGCGACCTTGTAAAGCTGGACATCATGCTCAACGGAGAGACCGTCGACGCGCTTTCCTTTATTATTCATTCGGAGAAGGCCTACGCGCGCGCCCGCAAGATGGTAGAAAAGCTCAGGGACAAAATCCCCCGCCAGCTGTTCGAGGTGCCTATCCAGGCCTGCGTGGGCGGACGCATCATCGCCCGCGAGACCGTGAAGGCCCTGCGCAAGGACGTCCTCGCCAAATGCTACGGCGGCGACATCTCGCGCAAGAAAAAGCTGCTGGAAAAGCAGAAGGAGGGCAAGAAGCGCATGCGCCAGCTCGGTACGGTGGAGGTGCCGCAGGAGGCGTTCATGAGCGTTCTGAAACTCGATGAATAGCGGCGTATCGCCGCGGCCCGGACCGGATCAGAAAGGCAAACTAAGGTTTTGTCTTTTGGCCTGCACGTCTGCCGCGGGAGCGGACGGCACCGTATGCCAGCCCATCGGGCTTTACATTCACGTGCCGTTCTGCGACGGAAAATGCCCGTACTGCGATTTTTACTCTCTGCGCGGCACACCGGCCATGATGGACGAATACACGCGCCGCGTGAAGGAGACAATAACGGACATGGGCGCGAAGCTCGGGCGCGAGGCGGGCACACTGTATTTCGGCGGCGGCACGCCCAGCCTGCTCGGGGCGGAACGCCTTTCGCGGCTGATCCGGGCTGCACAGGACAGCTTCGGCCTGCGGAACGCCGAGATTACGGTGGAAGCGAATCCCGGCGGCGATCTGAAAGATTTCTTCCGCGAGCTGAAAAAGGCGGGCGCGAACCGTGCCTCCATCGGCCTGCAGTCGGCCGACGAAGAAGAACTGCGCCTTCTCGGGCGCAGGCACACGGCGGCCGACGCCGCGCGCGCCGTGCGGGACGCGCAGGACGCGGGCTTTGACAATATTTCACTGGACCTGATGCTGGCCGTGCAGGGCCAGACGCAGGCAAGCCTTTGCCGCTCGATGGATTTCTGCGCGGAGCTGGGCGTGCAGCATGTTTCCGCCTACCTGCTTCAGTTGGAGCCCGGCACGGCTTACTGGAAGAACAGGGCCGCGCTGCGCCTTCCGGACGAGGACGCCGCCGCGGCCCTTTATCTTTCGGCCTGCGAGGGGCTGCAAAAGCGTGGATTTATCCAGTACGAAATCTCAAATTTCGCAAGGCCGGGATACGAAAGCCGGCATAATCTGAAATATTGGAACTGCGAAGAATATCTGGGCGTCGGCCCGTCTGCGCATTCTTTTTTAAACGGCGAAAGATTCCACCAGGAGCGCGGCGTGGCCGCCTTTCTGCGCGGAGAAAGCGCCGTCTCCGACGGGCCGGGCGGCGGATTCGAGGAATTCGCCATGCTGAAAATGCGCCTTGCGGAGGGCCTCACGGACGGAGCCTGCCGGGAGCGGTTCGGGTACCCGGTCCCGGGGCGGATCAAAAAAGCTGCGCGGCTCTATGAAGCACGTGGGCTGACTGCCTGCATGGAGGATGGGTTCCGTTTTACGCCGGAAGGTTTTCTGGTTTCCGACGATCTGACGGCGGAGATTTTATTTGCCGAATAACCGTCCTTTGCCGGCAGCAGGTCAAAATCGCGTACCGCTTACGCGGGACCGGGGCCCCATGCGGATGAACCCGCTTCGCTTGCACGCGGTCCCGGCCGGCTGTGGGTGTGGAATTTGCTTTTCGGGAGTTGTCTTTGACGCTCCCGCCGAGACGGACTTTTGTTTTTGGCCGGGCTGGACGGCGGGGCCTGTGCGCAGGCTGAGTCTGCCCGCGTTTTCATAATTAGTTTACAATTAAGATATTGACAATTGGGCAAAGTAATGATAATCTTATAAACAGGATTAGCACTCATGACATTAGAGTGCTAAATCCAAAACGGATAGAAGGGAAAAGGTTTGGAACTGAGCGAGAGAAAACAGAAGATCCTTGCGGCCGTGGTCGAGCAGTACATCGCCACGGGCGAACCTGTGGGCTCAAAATCGCTCTGTGAAAACCTTGATTTCCAGGTGTCTTCGGCGACTGTGCGCAACGAGATGAGCGACCTGAGCGAACTGGGGCTGCTGGAACAGCCGCACACTTCGGCGGGGCGCGTGCCGTCGCAGAAAGGCTACCGCGTGTATATCGACACACTGATGAAGCGTCAGCCCATCTCGGGGGAAGAAAAGCGGTATCTCGACAGTCTGATTCTCCCCTCCGCGTACGACCCGGAAAAGCTCCTCGACGGGGTCGCACGGGTGCTTGCTTCCATGACGAGGTACGCGGCGGTTTCCACAACGCCGAGCGGCGAGGCCGGTTTCATCCGGGCGGTCCAGCTCGTGCAGACCAGCAGGCGCACGGCCATGGCGATCCTCATGACCTCGGCGGGTACCATGAAAAGCCGGGTCTTCCACTGCGATTTCGATTTGACGCCGGAGATCCTGCGCGTGTTTTTCCGCCTGCTGAACGAAAAGCTTGCGGGCACGCCCGTGGCATCCGTCACGCCGGCGCACATGCAGACGCTGGCGGCGTCCCTTGGCGAAATGGCCATGATGATGAGCTCGGCGCTGATGGCCGTGGCCGACGCGGCGCAGGAATCCATGCGCGCGGGGGTGTGCCTGAACGGCGAGGTGAACCTTCTGTTCTACCCGGAATTCGGGCAGGGCGAGCTGAGGCGGATCATCGATTTCCTGTCGAGCCCGTCGGACCTTACAAGGCTTCTCGCAAGGCTTGACAGCGGGCTGCAGGTCTTCATCGGCGGCGAGACGCGCCGCCCCGAGCTGCAGGAATCCAGCGTGATCGTCTCCCGCTATTTTGTAGGGGGAAGGGACGCCGGGGCCATCGCGATTATCGGTCCCACGCGCATGAATTACAGCAGGATCATTACGAATATGGAATACCTTTCCGATTCGGTCGGCAGAATGCTGACCGAACTGATGGATATGGATTAAGAAAGGGGCAGGTCCCGGAAATGCAGAAGAACGACAGCGTGAAACAATCGGGAAAGACGCAGGCGCAGCCCGTTCCGCCCGCCGGGCAGGCGGACGGGAAAAAGATACCGGAAACGGATCCGGCTGCGGAGAAAGCGGCTTTGTCGGAAAAAGAGCTTGCGGAAACGCAGAGAAAGCTCGGGGAGGCGGAGGAACAGCTTGCAAAGCAGAAAGACATTCTGCTGCGCACGGCGGCCGAATACGATAATTACCGCAAGCGCACTTCGCGCGAAAAGCAGAGCGTTTATCAGGATTCCACGGCGGACGCCGTGAAAGAGTTCCTCCCGGTGGCCGACAACCTAGGGCGCGCGCTGGAACAGAAGGACTGTTCTGTCGAGGACCTGCGCAAGGGCATCGAGATGGTCGAAAAGCAGATGCAGGACGCGCTGAAAAAGCTCGGCGTCGAGGAGATGGGCAAGGAGGGAGAGCCGTTCGACCCCGCCCTGCACAGCGCGGTTTCCCATGTGGAAGACGAGAAAGCCGGGGAAAACACGGTGGCAAAGGTCTTTCAGAAGGGATACAGGATCGGCGACAGGGTCGTGCGCCACGCAATGGTTCAGGTTGCGAACTAGCGGCATGCCGCCGCCGTTCGCCAGACAGTAATTTTCATGTTTTGTTTGGCGGAAGGGTCAAAGACATCTCCCGGAAGGTACAGTCCGGCGCGGCCGGCAAATCCCCAGCAGGCGCGAAGGGCATCTTATGCCTGTCCGGCGGTTCAGATAAAACAGATTTTGAGTTTAATGACGAATTTAACTGGAGGTAATAAATATGTCGAAAACAATTGGCATTGATCTTGGCACAACAAATTCCTGCGTCGCCGTGATCGAGGGTGGCAAGCCCGTCGTCATCCCGAATTCGGAAGGCGCGCGCACCACGCCGTCGGTCGTCGCATTCTCCAAGACGGGCGAACGTATGGTCGGCCAGGTCGCAAAACGCCAGGCCATCACGAACCCGGACCGCACGGTTTCTTCCATCAAAAGGGAAATGGGCTCCGATTACAAGGTAACGATAGACGACAAGAAGTTCACCCCGCAGGAAATTTCCGCAATGATCCTGCAGAAGCTGAAGGCGGATGCGGAAGCGTACCTCGGCGAGCCTGTGACCTCCGCGGTCATCACGGTGCCGGCGTACTTTACGGATTCGCAGCGCCAGGCGACGAAGGACGCCGGCAAGATCGCCGGGCTCGACGTCAAGCGCATCATCAACGAGCCGACGGCGGCCGCGCTCTCCTACGGCATCGACAAGGACGCCGATCAGAAGATCATGGTCTACGATCTCGGCGGCGGTACATTCGACGTTTCCATCATCGAGATGGGCGACGGCGTGCAGGAAGTGCTTGCGACGGCCGGCAACAACCGCCTCGGCGGCGACGACTTCGACAAGCGCGTCATGGACTGGATGACCGGCGAATTCAAAAAGGAAAACGGCATCGACCTTTCCGGTGACAAGATGGCCATGCAGCGCCTGAAGGAAGCCGCCGAAAAGGCGAAGATCGAGCTTTCCGGCATGACTTCCTCGCAGATCAACCTGCCGTTCATCACGGCGGACGCGACCGGCCCGAAGCACCTTGACATGACCCTGACCCGCGCGAAGTTCGACGAACTGACCGCCGATCTGGTCGAAAGGACCGTAGGCCCGGTGAAACAGGCTCTGTCCGACGCGAACCTCGCCTTCAACGACATCAGCAAGGTCCTGCTCGTCGGCGGCTCCTCGAGGATGCCCGCCGTGCAGGAGACCGTCAAGAAGCTCTCCGGCAAGGAGCCGTTCAAGGGCATCAACCCGGATGAATGCGTCGCAATCGGCGCGGCCATCCAAGCGGGCGTTCTGGGCGGCGAGGTCGAGGGCCTGCTGCTTCTGGACGTTACCCCGCTGTCCCTCGGCGTTGAAACCATGGGCGGCGTGATGACAAAGATCATCGACCGCAACACCACGATCCCCACGAAGAAGAGCCAGATCTTCTCGACCGCTGCGGACGGCCAGACCTCCGTTGAGGTCAACGTGCTGCAGGGCGAACGCCAGTTTGCCCGCGACAACAAGCAGCTCGGCCTGTTCAAGTTGGACGGCATCGCCCCGGCTCCGCGCGGCATCCCCCAGATCGAGGTCACGTTCGACATCGACGCCAACGGCATCGTGAACGTTTCGGCCAAGGACCTCGGCACCGGCAAGCAGCAGAAGATCACCATTTCCTCCAGTTCGAACATGAGCAAGGACGACATCGACAAGGCCGTCAAGGAAGCCGAAAAATATGAATCCGAAGACAAGAAGCACCGCGAGGAGATCGACACGAAGAACGAGGCCGAGAATCTCTGCTACGCCGTCGAGAAGCTTCTGAAGGACAGCGGCGACAAGATTTCGGATGCCGACAAGACCGACCTTAACGGTAAGGTTTCGGCGCTGCGTTCGGCCATTTCCTCCGCGGGCGCAGACGAGATCAAAGCCAAGACCGAAGAACTGCAGAAGGCCATGTACGCCGTCAGCGAGAAGCTGTACAAGAACGCAGCTCCGCAGGACCAGCCGTCCCAGGCGAACCCGCAGCAGCCGAACGCTGGCCCCACGCAGGACCAGGACGGCAACACCGTGTACAACGCGGAGTACCGGGACGTTAACGACGACAAAGACAAGAAATGATCCGCAAATTCGGCAACCGTCCCCGCACAGTTCTGCGGCGGGCGTTCACATACAAGCGCTTCAGGGCAGCCTGCTCGGCTGCCCTGCGCGCGTGATATCCGGGAGTGATTGGCTTGGCTGAAAAAGATTATTATGAAGTCATGGGCGTGCCCAAAAACGCCACCGAGGACGAGATCAAGAAAGCGTACCGCAAGCTGGCGAAACAGTATCACCCCGACCTGCACCCCGGCGATAAGCAGGCCGAGGCAAAATTCAAAGAGATCAACGAAGCGTACGAGGTGCTTTCCGACAAAGACAAGCGGGCGCGCTACGACCAGTTCGGCCAGGCCGGGGTGGACCCGAATTTCGGCGGCGGCGCCGGAGCGGGCGGCCCGTTTACAGGCAACATCAATATAGACGATATTTTCAACAGCGTTTTCAGCGGCTTCGGCGGGTTTGACGGTTTCGGCGGGTTCGGCGGCTCCGGCCGCCGAAGCACGAACGCGCCGCGCCGGGGTGCCGACAGCGAGGCTTCGATCTCCATCGATTTCGAAGAGGCCGCGAAAGGCTGCGTCAAGCAGATCTCATACGACCACATCGACGAATGCCCGGATTGCCACGGCACCGGGGCGAAGGCGGGCACCTCGGCGAAAACGTGCCCGCAGTGCGGCGGCTCCGGTCAGGTGCGCGTCAGCCAGCGTACGCCGTTCGGCGTGGTGCAGACCGTGCGTACCTGCGACCGCTGCGGCGGCAGCGGCCATGTGATCGACGACCCGTGCCCGGCGTGCAGCGGGTCCGGACGGGTCCGCCGGCACCAGACCATTGAGATCAACATTCCGGCGGGCATCGACAACGACCAGATCCTGAACGTGACCGGCAAGGGAGACGCCGGCACCAACGGCGGCCCGACGGGCGACCTGCACGTCTATGTGACCGTGCGGCCGCACCCGTTGTTCGAACGCCGCGGCAACGACGTGTGGTGCGAGCTGCCGCTGACCTTTACGCAGGCCGCTTTGGGCACGCAGGCCGTGGTGCCGACCATCGACGGTAAGGTGGAATATGAGGTGCACGCGGGCACGCAGCCGGGCGACGTGTTCAAGCTGCGCGGCAAGGGAATCCCGAAGCTGGGCGGCAGGGGACGCGGCGACCAGTACGTGCGCGTGACCATCGAGGTGCCAAAGAATCTTTCGCAGAAACAGAAGGATCTGCTGGAGGAATTCGACCGTTCCGCGGATGACAAAAACTACCAGAAGCGCAAATCCTTTTTCGGCAAGATCAAAGACGCCTTCGGCGACTGACGGGCGCACGGCGCCTTTTGCGCCTACGGCGGACGTCCCGTTAAAGCAGGCTGTTCATTCTTCATCTGTTAAACGGCAGGCCGAATCAGACCACGCCTGCGCCCGGAGCGGGAATCACCGCTCCGGGCATTTTTATGCGCCGGAATCCTTTCAAAATTATGTTTGGCGGAGGGAGAAAGTATATTTAACCTGTCTTTAACAAAAATATAACACGAGCCTAACGGGCATATAACGTGCATTTAAAGCGGACAACATATACTTTCAGACGAAAGCTAATAATGATTTGAATAAGGAGAAAGAGTATGAAAAAAATACTTTCGCTTGTACTGACGGCCGCTATGCTGATCGGCACCACGGCGTGCTCGGGAGGAACGTCCTCCGCATCTTCCGCCGCTGCGTCCTCCGAAGCCGCGTCCGCTGCGGCATCTTCCGAGGCCGCCTCCGCGGCTGCTTCTTCCGCGGCGTCGGTTTCCGGCAGCATCAGCATCTCCGGTTCTTCCGCGCTGTACCCGCTGGCCAAGGACGCCGCCGGTAAATTCAAGACGGCGAATCCCGACGCTTCCATCACGCTGAACGCGGGCGGTTCCGGCACGGGCCTGAAGCAGGTCGCAGCCAGCACGGTAGATATCGGTATGTCCGACGTGTTCGCGGATGAAAAGCTCCCCGCCGCCGACGCCAAGGCGCTTGTCGACCATCAGGTGTGCGTCATCACCATGGCTCCGATCGTAAGCCCGGACGTATCTGAAAAGGTCACGAACCTGACGACCGATCAGCTTGTCGGCATTTTCACCGCCAAGACCAAGAACTGGAAAGAAGTCGGCGGCCCAGACGAAGCCATCACGCTGGTAACGCGCCCGACGACCTCCGGCACAAGGGCCCTGTTCAAGAGCTACGCCCTGAAAGGCGCGAATGAGGCCTCCAACAAGTCTCTGGAAACAGACGACTCCGGCACGCTGCTGCAGACGGTTTCCTCCCATAAGGGTGCCATCGGATATGTCGCGCTTTCCTACCTTGTGAACAACACCTCCGTCAAGACCGTTTCCATCGACGGTGTGGCGCCCACGCTTGAAAACACTTATGCCGGCAAATACAACGTATGGGGCTATGAGCACATGTACACGAAAGGCGACGCAACGGGAGTCGCCAAAGCCCTCATCGATTACATGCAGTCCGACACATACGGCAAGGATATGGAAGCCATGGGCTACAACGTCGCTTCCAAGATGACCGTGAAACGCGCCGACCCGAAAGCGAAATAAATCCGCTTCCCAATGAGTACACGCCACACGGGGCTTGACGGCCCGGATCTGAAAAACGGAATCTGAAATGCCGCGACGAATGCACGTTTCGTGCATCCGCCGCGGCTGCATTTGCGAAAGGGAAAAACGGCCGTGCGGGTTAACGCCACCAGCCCTGCCAGTCCAGCACCGGCCTTCCGTATCCGTCGGTGAAGTTGCCGGTGCAGATCATGATGAGGTCCACCAGCACGCCGATGCCGAAGACCCCGGCGGTGCAGAGCCATAGAATGCCGGTGCCGATTTTTCCCACATAGAACCGGTGGATCCCCAGGGCGCCGACAAGGACGCAAAGCAGCAGCGCCGCCAGACGGTTGTAGGGGGAGACTCCGTTTCCCCAGGAGGCGGGCTGCGCGTACGGGGAAGTCACCGCCGCACCGCAGTGCGGGCAGTAGGCTACCCCGGCCGGAAGCCGCGCGCCGCACCTGGGGCAGAAAGGCCCCGAGCGATATTCGTCATACATGATATTCATCCCTCCGTTTTCTGACAGAAACATCATAGCACAGATGGCTGAAAGCTTTCAACATTTTATGAAGCGGCGGAAAATGCCGTGACTCTTCAGGAAAAACGGCGGAGCGGAATTTTATAGGAAAGAAGAAGTGGGAATGTCTAAAAAAGGATCGGCGCCGCGCATCGCCGTCATGGCCTGCGGGCTCTTCATCATTGTGCTGACTCTTCTGATCGGCGCATTCCTCATCTACCGCGGAGCGGATACGTTCCGCGTTTACCACCACAGCGTGCTGGAATTCCTTTTCTCCTCGAACTGGAACCCCGCCGACGACTTCGACGGGGGCGGGCAGGTCGGCGCGGCCATCTTCATTGTCGGTTCGCTGTGCGTGTGCTTCCTGGCGCTGCTGATTGCCACGCCGTTCAGCCTTTCGGCGGCAATTTTCATGGCGGTGATCTCGCCGAAGGTCAGCGACAGGCTCTTCCGGCCCGCCGTTGAGATCTTCGTCGGCATTCCCTCAGTGGTCTACGGCTGGGTGGGCGCGACCGTCCTGGTCCCCGCGCTGGAGAAGATCTTCAACCTGCAGTTCGGCTACTCGGTGCTGGCGGCGGGCATCGTGCTGGCGGTCATGATCTTCCCCACCATCGCGAGTGTTTCCGCCGACGCCATCGGCGGAGTTCCGCACGGCTTTCAGGAGGCGGCCTACGGCCTCGGTTCCACCCGCTGGCAGGTCATCCACAGAGTACTGCTGCCGTCGGCGAAGCCCGGTATTCTGACGGGCATCATCCTCGGCCTTTCGCGCGCGTTCGGCGAGGCGTTGGCCGTCGCCATGGTGGTCGGCAAGATGAAGGCCTTCCCCACGGGCATCCTCGCCCCCACAAGCACACTGACCGCCGCCATCGCGTCCGACATGGGCGGCGCGACGGAAGGCGGGGAATACAGCGCAGGGCTGTGGAGCATGGCGCTTCTCCTGCTTCTGATTTCGTACCTCTTTATCTTCCTTGTGCGTAAAATTTCGGTGAAAGGGGCGAAAGAAGGATGAGCAGACATAAAAAAGCCATTCTGGCCGACCGGGCGATGACGGCCCTGCTTTACTGCGTCGCCGGATTTTTCCTTATGCTGCTGGCCGCGTTCACCGTTTATGTCGTGTTCCGCGGAGTGCGGGCGTTCAGCCCGGCCCTCCTCGCATTCAACGCGAACGGCATCGGCAATCAGCTCTTCAACACCGTTTATCTGGTGTTCCTCGCCCTTCTGGTCAGTGTGCCGATCGGCGTCGCCGCCGGCGTTTATATGTCGGAGTACGCCAAACCGGGAAAGCTGACCGAATTCATCCGCACCAGCATGGAGACGCTTTCCTCGCTGCCCTCCATCGTGGTCGGTCTGTTCGGCAGCTATGTGTTCATCGAGCTGACCCATTCCAAATGGAATCTGTTTGCGGGTGCGCTGGCGGTCTCCATCCTCAGCCTGCCGCTGATCACCACGACGACGGAAGACGCCATGCGCGCCGTGCCGGTCAAATGGAAGGAAGGCAGCTTTGCCATAGGCGCGACGCACTGGCAGACGATCATGAAGGTGCTGCTGCCGGCCTGCGTGCCGCGAATCATCACGGGGGTCATCCTCGCGGCCGGACGCGGCTTCGGCGAAGCCGCCGCGCTGCTGTACACCGCGGGTATGAGCACGGACATCAACTGGAGCCGGTGGAACCTCGCTTCGCCCACATGCCCGCTGAATCCGTTCCGCCCCGGCGAAACGCTTGCGTTGCACATCTGGTCGATGCGCACGGAGGCCGTCGCTCCCAACGCCGCGCAGGTCGCGGACGTCTCCTCCGCCGTGCTCATCCTTATGGTGTTTGCGTTCAGCATTGGGGCGCGCATCCTCGGCCGGCGGCTCGACCGTAAGCTGACGGGCACCCGTTGAGCGCCGTGCCGCCGCTCCCCACGGCAGGGCATAGAACCCGATGAAAATGGAAAGCTATCCTTTGCCCGGACAGTCGAAGGACGCTCCCGATTTGCAGAGTCTGCATCTGCGGTCAGGAGCGTCCCATTTCTCTCCCGCCAGGGAGAGCTTATTTTTTCCGCAGGATGAAATTGCGGGGCGTGGGCGCGGATACAATCCGCCGGATAGCGGGATTCTTTTCAAGCGCCAAGGCAAGGGGAAGCCCCAGCGCGTAGCACACGACGAACTCGCCCAGGCCGACGGAACCGGCGGTGGGCCAGAATACCGCCCATGCGAAGCCCCCGGGCGAAAGGGCGGTGATCTCCGCCCCGACGATGACGGCGTTCAGCAGGATCGGCGGCAGCGGTGCAAGCACGGGGACGCCGCGGAAGCGGATACGCCGCACAAGGTGGGTGCCAATGGCCGCCAGCAGCGTGGCGAGCGTGCCGAAGACCATGTCGTACATGCCGTACCCGCTGAAAATATTGGCAAGCAGGCATCCGATGGTCAGGCCCGGGACCGCCGCGGAAGTGAATACGGGCAGAATGGTCAGAGCTTCGGAAAAACGGAACTGCACCGGTCCGTAGGCCAGGTTTGCGAGAGCGGCGGCGTAGGTCAAGGCGGCGTAGGCCGCGGCGATCACGGCGCCCTGCGTCAGGCGACGCAGCCGCATGGATTGATTGTTCATTTTTACATGCCTCCGTAGTTTTGTTTTAGGTCAGGATGTTGCGACTGACCAGCCGGAAAAAACGGCTACGCTACAACCATACTACAACCCGCCCAAAAAATCAACAGGACGGTCTGTTTCGGCTCACCGCGGGCCGATAGAGAATGAAAAGCTTATTTTGGCGGGACGTGAAGCAATTTTTCATAAAGCCATGGTCATGCCCGCCGCAGGCGCGAAAGACGCTTTGCGTCCGCCCTCTTGACAAAGCCGGAAAAAAGGTGTAGATTATCAGCAGCTAATGCATATAATAACATATCGAAATAATATGAAATAAGAAGGGAGAACCTGCCGTGCTTCACCATTTTTTCACCGCGAATCATACGGAACGCAGCGCAGCCGAAAAAGGCTGTGTCTGTTGTCGCTGTCTTGCGGTCGGGATACGGCGGGCGTCCCTGTGGGCTTTTTAGGCAGGATTCTGCATCTGCAAAAAAGACCGGGCGGCCGATGCCGTCCGGTCTTTTTATTTTGTATGAATACAGACTAATTAAGTATATTTTGAAAGGATGTAGCAGATGAGCGCGCAGGAGCAGATTTCGTTCAGCAGCAGACTGATTCACGGAGGGATTGACGGCGACCCGGCGACGGGAGCGGTCAGCGTTCCGATTTACCAGACTTCCACATACCGCCAGCAGGGGCTGGGCAAAAACAGCGGGTATGAGTATTCCCGCACGGGCAACCCGACCCGCGAGGCGCTGGAAAAGCTGATTGCGGAACTGGAAGGCGGCGCGGCGGGATTCGCGTTCGGTTCCGGAATGGCGGCGATCACGGCCGTGCTGACGCTGTTCCAAAACGGCGGCAAAGTCATCATTTCCAGCAACGTATACGGCGGCACGTTCCGCGTGCTGGATAAAATTTTCAAAGGCTTCGGCCTCGCCTACGAGGTCGTGGATACTTCCGACCTGGATCTTCTGGAGAGCAGCATCGACGAAAGCGTGCGCGCGCTGCTGATCGAAAGCCCGGCAAACCCGCTGCTGACAGTCACGGACATCGCGGCAGCCTCCGAAATCGCCCACAGGCACGGGCTGACGGTGATCGTCGACAATACGTTCATGACGCCGTACCTGCAGCGCCCGCTGTCTCTTGGTGCGGACATCGTGGTGCACAGCGCAACGAAGTACCTGGGCGGGCACAGCGACCTTGTGGCTGGTCTCGCCGTGGTGAAGGACGAAAAAACGGCGGAGCGCCTTGCGTTCATCCAGAACGCGACGGGCGGCGTCGCCGGCCCGTTCGACTCGTGGCTGCTGATCCGCGGGATCAAGACGCTTTCCGTCCGTATGGACCGGCATCAGGAGAACACGGCTTACCTGGCCGATTTTCTGCGCGGGCACGACGGCGTGACGAAGGTGTATTATCCCGGATTTGAAGATTTCCCCGGATACGAGATCCAGAAGAAGCAGGCGTCCGGTGCGGGCGCCATGATCTCGTTCGTTCTTTCCGAAAAATACGACATCCGCAGGTTCTATGAAAACGTGCGGCTGATCGCTCTGGCGGAAAGCCTCGGCGGCGTGGAGTCGCTCGTCTGCCATCCCGCCACCATGACGCACGCCTCCGTGCCGTACGAGGTACGGCAAAAGGTCGGCATCGTTGACAATCTGGTTCGCCTTTCTGTCGGCATTGAAGACAAACGCGATCTCGCCAGGGACCTTGAAACTGCGTTTGAGAAAGCTTATGTGGGGTGAGAGAGATGAAATATTATAACGATGTGCGCGACCTGACCGGACATACGCCTCTCGTGAAGCTGAACCACCTGGAATTTGCCGCGGGGCGGAACGTGTTCGCAAAGCTGGAGCTGTTCAATCCGGGCGGCAGCGTGAAGGACCGCATGGGCGCGGCGCTTGTGCGCGACGCGGAGGAACGCGGCGTCCTGAAGCCCGGATATACCATTCTGGAAGCCACGGCGGGCAACGCGGGCATCGGCATCGCGCTTGCGGCGCTTGGGAAAGGCTACCGCGTCATCTTTGCGGTGCCGGAGAAGTTCTCTGAGGAAAAGCAGATCATCATGAAAGCGTACGGCGCCCGGATCGTACACACGCCGAAGGAAAAGGGTATGCAGGGAGCCATCGAGAAGGTCGAGGAGCTGAAAAAAGAGGTGGAACACCCCGTTTCGCTCAGCCAGTTCAGCAACCCCGCCAACCCGCGCGCCCACTACGAGACCACGGGCCCGGAAATCTACGAAGACCTCGACGGACTTGTGGATTATCTCGTGGCGGGCGCCGGCAGCGGCGGAACGATCTCCGGCGCGGGCAAATACCTGCGGGAGAAAAAGCCGGACGTGAAGATCATCATGGCCGACCCCATCGGCTCCACCATGGGCGGCGGCGAACCGGGCAGCTACGGCATCGAGGGCATCGGCAACACCTTCATGCCGGAGACGATGAACTTTTCGCTCGTAAACAAGGTCTATAAGATCGCGGATGACGAAGCCGTGGAAGAGCTTCGCCTGCTGGCCGAAAAGGAAGGTATCCTCGCGGGCACGTCGTCCGGCGCGGCGCTTTCCGCAGCAAGGAAGGCCGCCGAGGAAGCGCCGCACGGCAGCAATCTGGTGGTCATTCTGCCGGACCGCGGCGACCGCTATTTCAGCAAGAAAATCTATGGCTGAAAAAGGAACGGTGTTTGTTATGAAAATCCGAATGTGCAGTGAGAATCCGGCAGTAAGGAGGCAATCGGCATGGAAGGCGTAAAAGTCAGGGTCGACCTCAGGAACGTTCACGAAACGCTTCTTCTCCCGCTGTGGGGAAGGGCCGAGGAAACAAAGATGCGCGATCCGGTCCTGCGGGACCGCAAGGCCGTTGAGATCATCAATCGGCTCGATTACGATTTTTCTTCGTTCCATTCCGGAATGAAACGCTTTACGATTCTGTGTCTGGCCATACGTGCCAAGGAGTTCGATTCTCTCATCCGCGATTTCATCCAGGAGCATCCGTGCGCCACGATCGTGAACATCGGCGCGGGTCTCGACACGACCTTTTACCGCGTCAACAACGGGCAGATCCGCTGGTACGACCTCGATGTGCCGGAAGTGATCCGCCTGCGGGGCGAGCTCCTTTCGGAGAACGCGGGCCAGGTGCGCATTCCAAAATCCATGTTCGACCCGACTTTCCTCGAGGACATCGAACCGCCGCAGGATGGAATCCTGTTCCTTGTGGGCGGTGTGCTGATGTATTTTGAGGAAGAAAGGGTGCGGTCCTTTCTCACCATGCTGTCGCAGAGGTTCCCGGGCGGAGAAATCGTATTCGACGCCATCGCGCCGAAAGGGATCCGCTTTTCCAGCGCCATGGTGCGCAAGTCCGGCATCGTCGGCGCAGGGATGAAATGGGGCCTGCGCAGCGCCCGCGATATGGAGCGCTGGGGCATCGGGCTCAGGCGGCTGGAAAGCTACCCGCTGTGCTTCCGCACCAAAATCTTTTCCTCCTGGGGCCTGCTGTGCGGGCTGATGCTTCGGCTGAACAACCTCCTGCACGTGATCACGATCAACCGGATTCAATTTACAGGCTGAGCCTGCATGGCGCGGCCGGGCGTGGAATTGCGCGGAAATCAGGGCCTTCTTTGCCCGAACAGCCGGAGGCAGCTTCCGGCGGCGTGTCGCCGTTTGGAGCGGACTGTGTCCGCTCCCATGCCCCGCTGTCCAGTCAAGTAAAAATAAGGCTTATTTAGGGACGCTCCCGCTTTTTTCAGCCTGAAACGCTAAACTTTACGTGCCCTGACGCCAAGGAAGACCCGAAAGATTCTTCGGTCGCACCGAGGCGGATGACGGGTGCCGGGGGTGCAAGGGGAAGCGGTTAGGTCCCCTCTCTATAGGAGTTTGAAGCTCCCACCTTGTTCGGACTTTGGGCGCAAAGCGCCTTACACGCCTGCGACGGGCCGAAAGGCGCTTTGTGCCCGCTTGACGAATGGCACCGCGGGTGATACCATAATATGAATACGTCCCCGGCTTCGGGCCGCAGGCGTTTTCCCTTTCAATTCAGAGTCAGGAGAAACCGTATTATGTATTTTTCACCCGATGGGCCGTACGGCCCCAATTACGTGTACTACGCGGCCGCGCACGAAGAACGCAGGCAGCTTCGCAGGACCTCCAGCGGGATATGCTTCGCCGTGCTGGCGGCGCCGGTCCTGATGAACGTAGTCGTGGTGGCCTGCGCGCAGCTCCTGGGCGCGCGCGGGTTCACGATCCAGGGCAGTTACGAGAATTTTTACGGCCTGCCGCCTGTTTTGTTTTACCTTCTGATGGGGGTGGAATATCTGATCGGCGTCGGGCTGCCCGCCCTGCTGTATTTTGCCGCGAAACGGATGCCGCTCTCCGTGGGACTCCCGTTTCGGAAGACGGGGGCGCTCGCAGCCGCGGCGTACGTGTTTTTCGGCGTCGGGGTCTGCATGCTCGCCAACATCCCGGCCGATGCCGTCGCGCAGATCCAGAAATATTTCGGCTTCAGCGGCACGCTGCCGTCGTATCCGCTGACGGACGACTGGCGCGTGCTGGCGCTTTACGCCGTGAACGTCTGCGTCATTCCGCCCATTGTGGAAGAGATGCTGTTCCGCGGCGCGGCTTTGCAGAGCCTGCGCAGGTTCGGCGACGGATTCGCCGTGGTGGCCTCGGCGGCTCTGTTCGGTCTGTATCACGCCAATTTCATTCAGATGGTGTTCGCTTTTTTGTGCGGGCTGGCGATGGGCTATGCCGTGATACGCACGGGTTCGCTGCTGCCGTCCATCCTCATCCACTTTACCAACAACGCGCTTTCGTTCGCCCTTGACATGGTCCAGAGGTACGGCGGCGAAAGCGTCATGCAGAACGTGAACAATGTCGCGGGCATCGCGCTGATCGCCCTGGGTGCCGTCGGGTTGGTCTACCTCATCGCGTCGGGCCGCGAAAGGCCGCGTTTCGACAGGCGCGCATCGTCCGCCCTGCCGTTTTCTTCCAAAATCGGCTCCCTGTTTGCAAACGCGGGGGCGGTGTTCTTCATCGCCTACGCTCTCGTCAGTTCCGTGATGACCCTGTATGAGGGCGGCTGAAAAACATGACGGCGGGACAGGATGAATTTTTCATGCGCCGGGCCATCGCGCTCGCGCGGGAATCCGCCGCGGAGGGCGAGGTGCCGGTCGGCGCGGTGATCGTCAGGGACGGGAAAATCGTCGCCTGCGGGCGCAACCGCCGCGAGACGGGCAAAAGCGCGCTGCTCCACGCGGAGCTGGAAGCAATCGGAAAATCGTGCGAGGCGCTCGGCGGCTGGCGGCTGTGGCAGTGCGAGCTGTATGTGACGCTGGAGCCCTGCCCCATGTGCGCCGGGGCGGTCATCAACGCGCGTATCGCGCGCGTCGTTTTCGGCGCGCGCGACCCGAAAGCGGGCTCGTGCGGCTCTGTGGTCGACTTGTTCGCCCTGCCGTACAACCACAGGCCGCAGGTCACTTCGGGCGTGCTGGAAAAGGAATGCGCCGCCCTGCTCACCGATTTTTTTCGAAGCCTCAGAAAATAGGCGCAGTGCCTGCGCCGTCACGCCCCGCCGTTTTGCCAGGCAAAAAAAGCCTGCCCTGGCGTGAGAGGTCCGGGCGGCTCCCTCAGACGGCTCCGGGTATGCCCTCAATAGATTGCAGATTAAAATAGAAAGAGCGTACCCTTCGCACGGGGTACGCTCTTTCTATCGCTTTGTAGAAGTTTGACGGTGAATCGTTGATGCAGCGTTTACGCTGTTATTTTTTTGCGGCTTTCTCCGCTTTGTAGTAAGAGGACGGCATATTGACCTCCAGTTGTTTGCCCGTGCCGTTGACTACGCAGTCGAGGGGATTTTCCGCCACATGCACCGGCATGCCGGTTTCCTGCTCGACAAGCTTGTCCAGCCCGCGAAGCAGCGCGCCGCCGCCCGTCAGCATGATGCCGTGGTCGATGATGTCGGCAGAAAGCTCCGGCGGGGTTTTTTCAAGCGTGCTCTTGATGGCGTCGATGATGAGGGCGAGCGAATCGCCGAGCGCTTCGCGGACCTCCGCGGCGCTGATGGTGACGTTCTTCGGCAGTCCGTCGACCAGGTTGCGCCCCTTGATCTCGACGGAGGCGCCCTCGTTGTCTTCCGTCGGGAAGGCGGAGCCGATCTTGATCTTGATATCCTCGGCAGTGCGTTCGCCGATGAGGAGGTTATATTTTTTCTTGACATAGGAAATGATGGATTCGTCGAATTTATCGCCCGCGCAGCGCACCGAACAGGAAGTCACGATGTCGCCGAGGGAAATGACCGCAACTTCCGACGTGCCGCCGCCGATATCCACCACCATGCTTCCGGTCGGCTCGGCGACGGGAAGACCGGCGCCGATTGCCGCAGCCATCGGCTCTTCGATCAGCTCTACGTTGCTGGCGCCCGCCTGGCGGGCGGCGTCCTCAACGGCGCGGCGCTCCACTTCCGTAACGCCGGACGGGATGCAGATGATGATGTGTGGCTTTGAGAAAGACGTGGACTTCACCGCCTGGCGGATGAAGTGCTTGAGCATGGTAGCCGTGATGTCGAAGTCGGCGATAACGCCGTCTTTCATGGGGCGCACCGCGACGATGGAGCCCGGCGTACGGCCGATCATCTCCTTGGCATGGGTGCCGACGGCCAGCACGGTATCGGTCCTGACATCGACCGCCACAACGGACGGCTCGCGCATCACGATCCCTTTGCCTTTCATGAAGACGAGCGTGTTCGCTGTGCCGAGATCAATGCCTATATCTTTTGAAAACATCGGTAATTTTCCCCTTTCCGGCAATCCGCGCACTCCGCTGGCACATTTTCCCCGGTAGCCGCCAAATTTCCGCACACACTTGTTAGTATTTATTATTATACGCCTAAGGGCGTAGATACTTCAACATAAAATTCAAAGATTCGGCGCGTTCTCCAGATTTTTCTCCGGCTGTGCGTTCAGGTTTTCCAGAATGCGGTGTACTTTTGCAACGGGCAGGCCCATCACGTTGTAAAAGTCGCCGTTGATGCGCTTCACGAACAGCGAACCCCGCCCCTGGATCCCGTACGCACCCGCCTTGTCGAGCGGTTCGCCCGTGACGACGTAGGCGTCGACCTCCTCCTGGGACAGCGCGTAGAACTCGACGGACGTGCATTCGTGCCCGCAGACGAGTTCCTTGCCGCTGATCACGGTATAACCGGTGTAAACCTGATGTACGTTCCCGGACAAAAGCTTCAGCATGGCCTTCGCCGTTTCTTCATCTTTCGGTTTGCCGAGGATGCGCCCCTTCATCACGACGATCGTGTCGGCGGCCAGAATAGTATCGTCGGGGTGCAGCTTTGCAACGGCCTCCGCCTTGCGCGTGGAAAGCTGCTCGACGATCTGCATGGGCGGGGTGCCCCGCAGGACCGTTTCGCTGACTTTCGCCGGAACGACCGTGAATTCGTACCCGGCCATGGTGAGGATCGTGCTGCGCCTGGGGGATGAAGATGCAAGCACTAACATGGTATAATCCCTATCCTTTTACTTGAATTCTCGTATACAGAAAAATGGCAAGAAGGAGCAGCAGCGCCTGGGCCACATTGATGTCGATCATCATGCCGAACGTGACCTGCATCACGGCGAGGTCTACCGTCACGGTGGAAACGCCGAATTTTGCCGCAATGCCGAGCCACGAAAGAAAACGGATGCCCGCAAAGGCCGCGGCGGCCGCCTTGCCCAGAACAATCGCCAGAAGGATCAAAACAACGAACAGAAGCGTTTTTATGATACCCTTTTTCATCCGATTCATTTCCCCTGATTCTGAAATCATGCGAAGCGCCGGGCAGGCTGAGCCTGCATGCACGGCCGGCGCTTCAGGTCTTTCCAGTGGAGCCGAAGCCCCCGCTGCCGCGTTCCGTTTCGCCGAGGTCGTCGGTTTCCGTCAGAACGGACTCGTACACCGGCATGACCACAAGCTGCGCAAATCTTTCGCCCGGGGAAAGAACATACGGCTCGCCGCCGGTGTTGCCGATGCCGACGATGATCTCGCCGCGGTAGTCGCTGTCGATGACGCCGACGGCGTTCGGGAGGGATACGCCGTGCTTTACGCCGAGGCCGCTGCGCGCGAAGACGAGCCCAACGGTACCTTTGTCCGGCAACGCGATGGCGATGCCGGTCGGAATGCGGTAGAGGCCGCGCGGTTCTATGGTGACGGGAGCGTCGAGGCAGGCGTACAGGTCGAGGCCGGCGGCGCCGTCGCTTCCGCGCGTGGGCATGACCGCTTTTTCGCTGAGCCGTTTGATTTTAACTTCTTTCTGCATGAAAGTATATTCACCCCAGAGCGTTATTGATACGGCAAATCCACATTTTATTCCATTCCCCGGTAGAAAAGGCCCCGGGTGAACGTCCCCGGCTCCATGCCGGGCGCTTCGCCTTCGCGGGCCGCAAGATAGCGGCCGATGATGCTCCCGGCTTCCTCCGGGCTTTCCGTCGAGAAGCGGAGCAGCCCGAAGTCCGCATTTTTTACGTCCGCGAGGCGGTCCGCAAGATACAGCGGCACGGAATTGAGCACCTCGCTGCCGGCCCCGAGGCACTGCACCGGGAATTTCACCCCGCGGCGGTCGGTCAGCTCCGGCCGCCTGCCGGGCTCCGGAGCCGTTTTGCAGTGCAGGCATCCGCGCGGGGAGTTCGCCGCCGGGCAGCACCGGCACAGCATGAGCGGGATCCTGCCGTATAGAAGGATCCCGCGGGGAAGTCCGCCTCCGACCGCCGCCGCCTGCGAGAGCTTCAGTTCCGGAGAAAGCTCGGCGTCGGCAAGTCCGAATTCGCGGTACCACTCGAGTGCCTCGGTGTTCGCGATGTTCAGCGTAAAACCGCCGTGGACGAGAAGCCTCGCCTCCAGCGCGATCTTCGCCCCGTCGAGGTTTCCGGCCCAGACGTCGCGCACGCCGGCGGCCGACGCCAGCTCCAGCCTGCGGCGGACGGAGTCCTCCATGCCGAACAGGCCGCGCGGCAGTTCTACGCCGATGGGAAAGCCGCTTTCCAGCAGATGGGCCAGCAGATGCGGGTCCGCGGTGCACGGAACAAAGACGAGCTCGCAGCTTTTCGCCTGCTGCGGCAGTTCCGTTCCGGGAAAGCGGGCGCGCAGGCGCAGGCTTTCCGCCCGGCTGGCGGCTTCCGCCCGGCGCTTTTCCGTTGGCACGGCCGCGGGCGGGGAAAAGGGAACGGCAGGGCGGACGGCGCGCAGGCGCTCCAGCTCCGCAAGGGCTTCCCTGCGCATGCGGTTCAGTTCGGAAACCGGAAGGGAAAGTCCTTCGCCGATCTCACAGGAGAAATTCCGCACGAAAAACGGCGTACCGCCCGTCTTTTTCAGGTGCTCCGCGCAGAAATCCTCCGTCAGGGGACGGGTGCGCGCAGGCTCCGCCGCGGGTCCTTCCGCGCGGGCCGTGACGCCGTCCGCGTCGCGGACAAGAAGAAACGCCGGTTTATTATAGGGTATTTTCACAGTAAAATCAACCGGTATTTTCGCCGTTTCGGCGGAATAGTATCCGCGCAGCCCGCGGAGGACCGTTTCCGTCGCCCCGGCCACGTCTTCCCGGGAGCGGACGCCAAACATCTGACGGCCGCGTTTCCCGTCCGCGTAGCCGGTCGTGAAGCCGGAACGCGAAAATACGGCGCCGAGGGAATCCAGAAGCTCCTGCGGGACTTCCAGACCGTCCGCGGCCAGGCGGCACGCGCGCGTGGCGGCCGCGACGTATTCCGGGCGCTTGAGCCGCCCTTCGATTTTCAGGCACACCGAACCGGCCCGCGCAAGCTCCCCGGCGCGGACGATCATCGAAAGGTCGCGAAGGCTCAGGTCGTGCCCCGTCCCGCCCGGCGCGGAGAACGGCAGGCGGCAGGGCTGGGCGCACAGCCCGCGGTTGCCGCTGCGCGAGCCGAGCACCGAGCTGAAATAGCACTGTCCGCTGACGGACATGCACTGCGCCCCGTGGACGAACGTTTCGAGTTCGATGGGGCAGAGGGCGTGGATCCGCGCGATTTCTTCCAGAGACAGTTCCCGCGCAAGCACGACGCGCGCAAAGCCGGCTTCAAGCAGCGCGGAGGCGCCCGCCGCGGTGTGCACCCCCGTCTGCGTGGAGGCGTGCAGGCGAAGCCCCGGCGCGCATCGGCGCAGAAGGCGCAGAAGCCCCATGTCCTGCACGAGGAGCGCGTCGACGGGGAGCCCGCACGCGAAGCGTACAAGTTTCAGCGCGTCGGCGAGTTCGCCGTCGAGCAGAAGCGTGTTGACCGCAAGGTAGACCTTCACGCCGCGCGCGTGGCAGTATTCCACGGCGGACCGCAGCTCCTCCGGCCCGAAATTTTTCGCCCCCGCCCTCGCGCTGAAGCGCGGGGCCCCAAGATACACGGCGTCGGTGCCCGCCCGCACGGCGGCCACAAGGGTTTCCGGCGAACCGGCGGGGGAGAGCACCTCCGGCTTAGGGCTCATTGGTTTTCTTTTCAAAAAAGCTCATGAAGCCTTCCTGGTCGGCCTGCGCTTCCGGCACGACGCGCGAAAAGTCTCCCGTCTGCTGCTTCGGCGGCACCGCAGGTGCGATGGGCGGCTTCTTCTCTGCCTCGGCAGGGCTGTCGAGCGCGGCGAGCCGCGCCCGCAGCGTCTGGTTCTCCCGTTTCAGACGCTCCAGCTCGCGCTTGGCTTCTTCCGCTTCCAGCCGCGCGTGCGACGAATCCTCCAGATAATTTTTGATCTGCGTGCGGAGGTTTTCGGCGGCGGACTGCGCCTTGTGGCAGTCATCGCAGTAGCTGAGCGCCGTGATGATGGCGGCCAGCGTGACGGAGACCCGCTCGTTTTTATCCATGACGCCGTCAATTGCCTTCTGCACCTCGTCGCCGATGGAACGTATGTAATTTTCGCTGTCGTCTGAGCACAGGGCGCATTCGCAGCCGCAGATGTTCAGCCTGATCCTGTATATGGCCAAAAGATTCAGATCCTTTCCCCGGTCGACGGAATTGATATAGCATATTATAATCTATTTTGTTATAATATAAAAGACGTTTCAGGCACTTTTCGCAGGTAAAACCTGTTTCGGCCGGGCGTGGAGCCGGGCGGAAATCCGGGCCGTTTCCACCCGGACAGTCCGGAACATCTTCCGCAGTCAGGCAGCCGGGCCCGGATTGCGGGCAGGGGCAGCGGTTCGGGGGCGGCAAATGAGTTTACACAGCGGTCGCTGAAGGCACGTGAGGCGCCGTACGCCCGGGACGGAAAGGAAAAGCTCCCATCGAAGAACGATTCCTGATTTGTATTAATTGCACAAATATAATGCTTTTTTATTTCCTAATGGATTTTTGAGAGCTTTCACCAAAAATCCGGATGAAATGCGCATTTACACTGAATATTTCAGCAAACCCGGAGGACCAGATGCGCTCCCTTCTGCACTTGTAAAAAGCTGAAATTTGGTGTATCATATACATAAATTCTATTTTCATGAAATTGTAGGAAACCGCTTTGCGGCGGTGCCATTGTATTTGGAGGGCTTTCGATGGAAAACAGGATCCCGGCGGAGCAGATTCAGCAGACCGTGATCGATAATCTCGAGCATGTGTTCGGGGTTTCCCTTGTTAACGCCAACGACGAGCAGTGTTATAAGGCGGTTGCGCTCTATGTGCGCGACCTGATGGAAAAGCTTGGGAGCGCGTTTGCCGACCGCGCGGAGAAGACGCGCACGAAGCACGTTTACTATCTTTGCATGGAGTTCCTGCTCGGGCGTTCGCTCAGGAACAACCTGTTCAACCTGGGGCTGGAAAACGATTTTCGCAAGGCCCTGAACGGCATCGGCCTCAAGCTTGACTCGCTTTACGAGCAGGAGCCGGACGCGGGCCTCGGCAACGGCGGCCTTGGGCGGCTTGCCGCGTGCTACATGGATTCGCTGGCCACGCTGGGCTACCCGGCGACGGGGTATTCCCTGCGGTACGAGTACGGCATCTTCCGGCAGAAGCTGGTGGACGGCTGGCAGACGGAACTGCCGGATTTCTGGCTGCCGGGAGGCAAGATCTGGCTGCGGGGCGAGCCGGAGAAAAGCGTGGAAGTGCATTTCAACGGCCATATCGAAGACTACTGGAACAATCAGTATCACGTTGTGAACCATAAGGGGTACGACAAGGCCGTCGCCGTGCCGTACGACATGTACATCGCCGGCTACGGCGGAAAAGGAATCAGCCGCCTGCGTCTGTGGTCCGCTACGTCCGCCGAGTTCGACATGAAGCTGTTCAACGGCGGCGACTACCTGCGCGCCATGGAACAGAAGGCCATGGCCGAGGTGATCACCAAGGTGCTCTACCCCGACGACAACCATCCCGAGGGGAAGAGCCTGCGGCTTTCGCAGCAGTATTTCCTCGTTTCCGCGACCATTCAGGACATCATCCGCCACCACCTGTTTTCGCACAGTACGCTCGACAGCCTGCCGGACCTTGTGGCCATCCACCTGAACGACACGCACCCCGTGCTGGCCGTACCGGAAATGATGCGCGTCATGATGGACGAGTGCGGCTACGGCTGGGACGCCGCGTGGGAGATCGTGCAGAATGTTTTCGCCTACACGAACCACACCGTGATGTCGGAAGCGCTGGAATGCTGGGGCGTCGAGCTGTTCAGGACCCGCCTGCCGCGGATTTACCAGATCGTGGAGGAAATCAACCGCCGCTTCTGCGCCGGCATGCATGCGAGGAACATCGACGGCTACAAGGTCGGGCGCATGGCCCCGTGGAACGACGGCTATGTCAAAATGGCGAATCTTGCGGTCGTTTCCTGCCACAGCGTGAACGGCGTTTCCAGGCTGCACAGCGACATCCTGAAGGACCGGGTCTTCCATGACTTTTACACAGAGATGCCGCAGAAATTTACAAACGTGACGAACGGCATCGCGCACCGCCGCTGGCTGTGCCAGGCGAATCCGGACCTTTCCGGCCTTGTGGCGGAGCTGATCGGCGACGGCTTCGTAACGGATGCGTCTCGGCTTTCCGGCCTGATGGAGTATAAGGACGACCCGCAGGTCCTGAAAAAAATGGCGGAGATCAAGCGCCGGAACAAGCTGCGCATCGCCGAATATATCAAGCGGGAGAACGGTATTGCCGTCGACCCGGATTCCATCTTCGACGTGCAGGTCAAGCGCCTGCACGAATACAAGCGGCAGCACCTGAACGCGCTCCAGATCCTGACGGACTACCAGCGCCTGTGCGAGGACCCGAACCTTGATTTCACCCCGCGCACCTATATCTTCGGAGCGAAGGCCGCGCCCGGGTATTACGCCGCAAAGCAGATCATCCGGTTCATCTCGGACCTTGCGAAGACCATCAACGCCGACCCGCGCGTGAACGGGAAGATGCGCGTCGTCTTTCTGGAAGACTACCGCGTCACGCTGGCGGAGCTGCTGATGCCGGCCGCCGACATCAGCGAGCAGATTTCCCTGGCGGGGACGGAAGCCTCCGGCACGAGCAACATGAAGCTGATGATCAACGGCGCGGTGACGCTCGGCACACTCGACGGGGCGAACGTGGAAATTCGCGAGGCCGTGGGCGACGACAACATCATTCTGTTCGGACTGACGGCCGGGCAGGCCGACGAGCTGAAAAAGTCCGGCTACAATCCGCGCGTTTTCGCCGACAACAACCCGGCCATCCGGAAAGCGCTGGAGGCCGTGGATGCGGGCTTCTGCGGGGTCAGCTTCCGCGATATTGCGGATACCCTGAAAAATACCGACCCGTACATGGTACTGGCGGATTTCGCCTCCTACGCAAAAGCAAGGGAGAAATCGGCGCATTTGTATTCGGACCCCATCGCCTGGCAGCGGATGTGCCTCATCAACGTGGCGCAGGCCGGCCGGTTCGCGGCGGACCGCGCCATCAGGGAATACGCGCAGAACATCTGGCGGGCGGAGCCGGTCCCGCAGCCGGAAGAACCCGTCGGCAGGGCCCCGGCCGCGCCGAAAAAACCGCTGTTTCCGCGCAAGTCCGGCAAAGTGTGACGGGCGGTCCTGTTTTGCCGTGCGGGAGGGTATGCGCGCATGTTTAATTCTCGGAACCCGGCCTGCCGCTCGCCGATTGGCGCGGTGGCCGGGGGAACCCCGGTCCATTTCAGGATCACGCTTCCGCGCGATCTGCACTGTTCCGCGGCGCGCCTTGTGGTGACGGAGGACTCCACGGGCGGGCGGCAGACACTCGGCATGTTCTGGTGCGGCATGAACGGCGACCAGTACGAGTTTTGGGAATGCCATTTCAAGCCGGAGAAGCCGGGGCTTTATTTCTACTCCTTTTCCGTCGACACCTGGCGCGGCACGCTTGCCGTTACGCGGGACTGGGGCGGCGAGGGCGCGCTCCGGCGGGACGGAGCGCCGTGGCAGCTCACGGTGTACGATCCCGCGTTCTCCGCCCCGGACTGGCTGCGCGGAGGGGTGATCTATCAGATTTTCCCCGACCGGTTCCGCTCCTCCGGTGAAGAGAAAAAGGGCGTTCCCGCGGACCGGAAGCTTCACGCGGCTTGGGGTGAACAGCCGGACTGGCAGCCGAACGCCCAGGGGAAGATCACGAACAGCGATTATTTCGGCGGCGACCTGAGGGGCATTCAGGAGAAGCTGCCGTATCTCAAATCGCTCGGCGTGACCTGCCTGTACTTAAACCCTATCTTCGAAGCGCACTCCAACCACCGGTACGACACGGCGGACTATACGAAAATAGACCCGCTGCTCGGCACGGAGGAGGATTTCAGGGAGCTGTGCTTCGCCGCCGCGGGGTACGGCATCCGCATACTGCTCGACGGCGTGTTCAACCACACGGGCAGCGACAGCGTCTATTTCAACCGCGAGGGGCGCTACCCCGGTCCGGGGGCGTACCAGTCGCAGGATTCTCCCTATTACGCGTGGTACCAGTTCAAACGCTGGCCGGACGACTACGCCTGCTGGTGGGGGTTCAAAACGCTGCCGGACGTCAACGAGTGCAACGAGGCTTTCAGCGCCTATATCAACGGGCCGGAGTCCGGCTGTCAGCCGGGTGCCAGCCGGGCTCCGGCCGGGGTGATCCGCAAATGGCTGTCGCTGGGCGCCTCCGGCTGGCGGCTGGACGTTGCCGACGAACTGCCGGATTGTTTCCTCGACGATGTCCGGAAAGCGGCGAAAGCCGAAAAGAGCGCCGCCGTCGTCGTGGGTGAGGTGTGGGAAGACGCCTCCAACAAGACCGCGTACGGGCAGCGGAGGCGCTATCTGCTGGGCGGCCAGCTCGACAGCGTGATGAACTATCCGTTCCGCGGCGCGGTGCTCGGTTTCCTGACGGGCGGGGATCCGGCGGACATGATGGAGCAGATCCTCACGATCCTTGAAAATTATCCGCCGCAGGTCGTTCATATCCTGATGAACAACATCGGCACGCACGACACGGAGCGCGCGCTCACCGTCCTTGCCGGGGAACCGGCGAAGGGACGCGGGCGGCGCTGGCAGAGCGCGGCGCACCTGACGCCGGAGCAGCGCGCGCTTGGCCTTGCGAAGATGCGCCTGGCCTCGCTGATGCAGTTCACCTTGCCGGGCGTACCGTGCATCTATTACGGCGACGAAGCGGGTGTGGAGGGATACCGCGACCCGTTCAACCGCACCTGCTACCCGTGGGGGGGCGAAGACACGGGCCTTGTGGAGTGGTACCGCCGGCTGGGACGGCTGCGCGCGCGGTGCGCGTGCCTCAAAGACGGGGATTTCTTTCCGATAGCCGCGGACGGCGATGTGATGGCCTACGTCCGGAAGGATGAAAGCGGCGCGCTGTTCTGCGCGTTCAACCGCGGCGGGCAGCCGAAAACGCTGACCCTGACGGCGGAATGGCAGGGCGCGAAGGCGCTTTTCGGCCCGGACCCGGATGCGGAGAACCGGCTCATCCTGCCCGCCATAGGGTATGCCGTGCTTTCGGCAGGCTTTTCATAAAGCGATAAAAAGAGTGTACCCTTCGCGAAGGGTACACTCTTTTCGCCTGATTCATGCCGCCCACGAAAGTTTTCCCCGGACTGTCCGGGCAAAAAAGCGGAAAATTCCCATCATACCGCACGCCCCGCCGAAACGGACTGTGTCCGCGGCGGGGCGTTAGTGCAGGCGCAGCCTGCTAGGCGTAGGTGTCGAGGATGTTGCCGACGGAGGTACTGTTCAGGTAACTCTGGTAGCTGTTGACCGGACCGCTGGACGAGGGCGAGCTGATCTGGTTTTCCGCATAGGTGAGCGCTGCGTCGGTCCCGGCGTCGGTGGTCTTCAGAAAGACCGAAGAATCCGAGCTGCCGGAAAGGATGCTGCCGATACTGCTGCTGCCGAGCGTGCTTTTCAGCACGTCATAGGTATTTACGTCGATGTTCTGGAGCTGGCTTGTCTGGAACAACTGTTCCGCAAAGCCGTCCACGCGGGGCAGGTAGGCAAAATCCGCTTTGCTGCTTTTGCTGAGAGCCTCGTTCGCTGCGCTCACGTCCGTGATGCCGTAGTGTTTCTTTGAGATTGTGGACGTGTCGGGCATGCCGGTGCTGTAACTGCTGCTCTGGCTCAACTGATAGGCCCCGTAAATCTGTTGGGCAAGGCCCAGTGCCGTCGTTCCCATGGCGATCCCTCCTTTCCTGAAAACAGATGCCTTCCAACACAGATATCGGCAGAAGACAGCCGATTTTTAGTGAAGAGAAAATGAGATTTTCACCGGTCCGTCTCGTTGCTTTTTGCGGAGATGGATTCCACGTCGACCCGCACCACCGCGGTGCGGGCTACGATGGCGGGCGCGAACTCCGGCCCGCCGTCGTAGCCGTAGTGCCGCAGGATGCACAGAAGCCCCTCGAATTTTTCGGCGGGGTCCTCGACGATCACGGCTCGGCCTTCTCCGATCACGCTTTCGTATTTCGCGGTCCAGTCGCAGGCTTTGTCCGCCTCCACGACCCGGAGCAGGCGGTCCGCCTCGAAGCAGACCTGCGGGTTTTGGCGGATGATGTCCAGCTTTCTGCCGGAGACGGCGCAGTGGAAATACAGCGCGGTGCCGTTTGCCCCGGCGCGGACGCCGAAATTGAGCGGAACGACGTAAGGCCTGCCGTCGTCGCACAGGCCGAGGCGCACGACGTGACAGCGCTGCAGAATTTCAAGTTTCTTATCGGGTGCCGTGATCTCCCTGTCGCTTCTGCGCATGGCTGCGCTCCTTTCTTCTCCCTTTCCAATTATGCCATCGGGGGTTGCTTTTGACGCTCCCGCCAAAGATAACTGAAAATTTCCGCCGTACCCCTGGCGGGGCTTGACGGCGGCGGTACGCCGTTAGAACCGGGTCTTTTCCTCGATATAGCTTTCCAGATCGCCGACGGCGATGCGGTCCTGCTTCATGGAGTCGCGGTCGCGGACGGTCACGCGGCCGTCCTCCTCGCTCTGGAAGTCGTAGGTCACGCAGAACGGCGTGCCGATCTCGTCCTGACGGCGGTAGCGCTTGCCGATGCTGCCTGTTACAT
>JAEZRH010000100.1 GCA_023412845.1 Bacillota bacterium | reverse complement strand
AAACCACGAGCCCTACGGCATGGAATCCGCCATGGCGAAGCAGTACGTTTCGGACGCCTGCCTCGAGATCGTCAACGACGCCCTGCAGATTTACGGCGGCAGCGGATATCTCAAGGGGATGGATGTGGAGCGCTTCTACCGCGACGCGAAGATCTGCACCATCTATGAAGGGACGAACGAGATCCAGCGGGTCGTCATCGCTTCGCACATCATCGGCAGGGCGCCGAAGAACGAGCAAACGGTCAGCCAGCACGGGCCGATCACTGGTTCGCGCAGAAAGATCATCTTCAAGGACGGCACCGCCGCGGAACAGGTCGCGGCGCTGGTGGAGGCGCTTAAAAAGGACGGCTACGACTTCACCGTCGGCATCGACATCGACACGCCCATCGCCCAGGCGGAACGCGTCGTCAGCGCGGGTCGCGGTATCGGGAAGAAGAAAAACATGGAGCTGGTCCGGAAGCTCGCGGCCCAGGCAGGCGCGGCAATCGGCTCGTCCAGGCCGGTGGCGGAAACGCTGCAGTACCTGCCGCTCAACCGCTACGTCGGCATGTCCGGCCAGAAGTTCAAAGGAAACCTGTATATTGCCTGCGGCATTTCCGGCGCGGGCCAGCACCTCAAGGGCATCAAAGACGCCGCCACCATTGTCGCCATCAACAATAACCGCAACGCGCCCATCTTTAGGAACTGCGACTACGGCATCGTCGGGGACGTGCTCGAGATCCTGCCCCTGCTCACCGCCGCGCTGGACAACGGCGAGGCGAAGAAACCCGCGCCGCCGATGAAGAAGATGAAGCGCGCCGAGCCGAAGAAGACCGCGCCTTCGTACCCGCTGCACATCTGCAACGGCTGCGGATACGAGTACGATCCCGCCGCGGGGGACCCGGAGGGCGACATCCAGCCCGGAACGCCGTTCGAAGCGCTGCCGGAGGAATGGACCTGCCCGGAATGCGGCGAGGAGAAATCCGGTTTCATCGAAGCGTAGCTTCGATTACATCTATAAGGGAGGAACGGTCTATGTATTGTGTCAGGAATATCACGGAAGATCTCTACTGGGTGGGCGCCAACGATCACCGGCTTGCCCTGTTTGAAAATATCCACCCCATTCCCCGCGGCGTTTCCTACAACTCCTACCTGCTTCTGGATGAGAAGACCGTGCTGTTCGATACGGTGGACTGGTCGGCCTGCCGCCAGTTCCTGGAGAATGTGGAGCATTTGCTGAACGGCCGCCCGCTGGATTATCTCGTCGTCAACCACATGGAGCCGGACCACGGCGCCTCGATTGAGGAGATTCTGCTCCGCTATCCGCAGGCCAAAATCATCACGACGGAAAAGGCCGTGATGCTGATGCACCAGTTCGGGTTCCACATCGACGGACGCACGGAGGAAGTTAAAGAAGGGGATACCCGCACCTTCGGCAGGCACACCGTCGTGTTCGTCGCCGCGCCGATGGTCCACTGGCCGGAGGCGATGGTGACGTTCGACACCACAAACGGGGTGCTTTTTTCGGCGGACGCCTTCGGCTCGTTCGTTGCACTGGACGGCAAAATGTTCAACGACGAGGTGAATTTCGACCGCGACTGGATCGGCGAGGCCCGCCGGTACTATACCAATATTGTCGGAAAATACGGCCCGCACGTGCAGGCACTGCTCAAAAAGGCCTCCACTATTCAGATCAGGACCATCTGCCCGCTGCACGGCCTGGTCTGGCGGAACGATTTGGGGTATCTGCTGGGAAAATACGACAAATGGAGCCGGTACGAGCCGGAGGAGAAGGGCGTCATGATCGTCTACGCCTCCATGTATGGCAACACCGAGAGCGCGGCGGAGGTTCTGGCCTCCAAGCTCGTGGAAAAAGGCGTCACCAACGTGTCGGTGTACGACGTCTCAAAGACGCACGTGTCGTACCTTATCTCCGAGACCTTCCGCCTGAGCCATGTCGTGCTGGCTTCCGTCACTTACAACCTCGGGATCTATCCCGTCATGCTCAATTATCTGGAGGACATGAAGGCCCTGAACGTGCAGAACCGCACCTTCGCGGTCATGGGGAACGGCTCGTGGGCCTGCAAGTCGGACGTCTTGATGCGGCAGTTCCTCGAGACCCAGCTCCGGAACGTCACGGTGCTGGACGACTCACTTACGATCAACTCCGCTCTGGACGAAGTCAAGCAGCCGGAAATGGATGCCCTCGCCGACAGCCTTGCCGCGGACATCGCCCGGCCGCTGTAGACCGGCGCAGTACGGCGGAATCGGCATCCGGCGAATTTCAGATGAAATAAGGCGCATTTTGTGCTATACTGGTGCCAATAATCCTTATTCCGCTGAGATGCGCAAACCCGGGAGGACACAAAATGAGCACGATCCGCATCGACCCGACGCTGTACACCGTGAAACCGACAGATCGCCGCATGGAAAAAGAAATGGCCGTCTACGGCCTGCTCAAAGAGCTGGATATCCCTTATGTAAGGCTGGACCACGAGGCGGCCGGGCATGTCGAATTCTGCGACGAGGTCGGCGCCGTCCTCGGCATTGAAATCTGCAAAAACCTGTTCCTGTGCAATCGGCAGAAAACGGATTTTTACCTTCTGATGATGCCGGGCAAAAAGGAGTTCCACACAAAGGACCTCTCGCAGCAGATCGGCAGCTCGCGCCTGTCCTTCGCGGACGAGACGTTCATGGAGAAATTTCTGAACGTCACGCCCGGCTCGGTCAGCGTGATGGGCCTGATGAACGATACGGAGGACCGTGTGCGGCTTCTCATCGACCGCGACGTTACTGCGAAGGAGTTCATCGGCTGCCACCCGTGCATCAACACTTCGAGCCTTCGCATCGCGACGAAGGATCTGCTCAAAAAATTTCTGCCCCACGTACGTCACGAACCGACGTTCGTGACGCTTTAGATTCCACCGCCCGGGCGAAAACGGTGGAAAACAGAGAACGGCAGCCCCGCCGCGGCCGGCGGGGGCTGCCGCTTTTGGTCTGGTTTAGCAGGTTTTCCAAACGTCTTGCCGTTTGGGAAACGAAAACCCGCGCGCTACGCGCGTGAGATTAAAAGCTTAAGCAAAGAGCATCACCGTTCTGATATAATGACGAGTGTTCAAGCCGTCAAA
>JAEZRH010000060.1 GCA_023412845.1 Bacillota bacterium | reverse complement strand
GCGGTGGAAGGCATCATCGTCACCGCCCGCGGAAATCGGACGGATTTCGTCTCCCGCTGTTTTTACCCGAAGCTCGGCATCCCGGAAGACCCCGTCACCGGTTCCGCGCACTGCAACCTGATTCCGTTCTGGGCGGAGCGCCTGGAAAAAGCGGAAATGACGGCGGCACAGGTCTCGGAACGCGGCGGCCTGCTGAGCTGCCGTCTCTGCGGCGACCGCGTCAGGATCGGCGGGGATGCCGCGCTGTATCTGGCCGGGGAAATCCACCCATTTTAAAAACACGGAGTGTGCCATGTATCGTATCTCTGAACTGAGGCTGGAACTGGACGGCACCCCGGACGATCTGAAGCGCGCGGCAGCAAAACGCCTCCGCGTACGTCCGGCGGCGATCCGTTCGCTTTCCCTGTACCGAAAATCCGTGGACGCCCGCCGGAAGGACGACGTCCACTTTATCTGTACCGCAGACGTCGACTGCCCGTCGTGCCGTGCTCCCCGCGACCGGAAAATTACGGACGCGCAGCCGTACCGATATATTTTGCCGCCGTCGAAGCCGCTGAAAGAAAGGCCCGTCGTCGTCGGATTCGGCCCGGCGGGGATTTTCGCCGCGCTGCTTCTTGCACAGGCAGGCCAGAGGCCCGTTGTTCTGGAACGCGGTTCCCGCGTGGATCGGCGCGCCCATCGGATCGAGGAATTCCGAAAAACCGGGAATCTCGACCCCGAATGCAACGTACAGTTCGGGGAAGGCGGCGCCGGCACCTTTTCCGACGGCAAACTTAACACGGGCACCAAGGACCCTCGCATCCGGAAAGTGCTGGAGGAATTCTCTGCCGCGGGCGCACCAGAAGAAATCCTGTATCTTGCAAAGCCGCACATCGGCACCGACCGCCTGCCGGGAACCATAAGGAATCTGCGGGAAAAAATTCTGGCGCTCGGCGGAGACATTCTCTTTGACACGCGCATGACGGGCCTGATCGTGAAGGACGGGCGCGTAGCGGGCGTCAAATTTCGCACGGCGGACGGCGCGGAGGAATCGCTTGAAACGAATCACGCCGTGCTGGCCGTCGGGCACAGCGCCCGCGACACCTTCGAGATGCTTTATAAAATGGGGCTCTCCATGGAGGCGAAGTCTTTCTCCGTCGGCGCGCGCATCGAGCATCCTCAGCAGCTGATCGACCTTGCGCAGTACGGGCCGTCCGCGGGCCGCCCGGCCCTTGGCGCGGCGGACTACAAGCTGGCCGTCCACCTGAAAAACGGACGCGGCGTATACACGTTCTGCATGTGCCCGGGTGGGACCGTCGTGGCCGCGGCCAACGAGCGGGAGCGTTTGGTCACCAACGGCATGAGTGTGTTCGCCCGCGACGGGAAAAACGCAAATTCCGCGCTTCTGGTCGGCGTCGGGCCAAGGGATTACGGCGGCGACGGGCCGCTTGCGGGCGTAGAGTTCCAGCGAAGACTGGAAGAAGCGGCGTTCCGCCTGGGCGGAGGCGATTACCGCGCTCCGGCCCAGCGTGTGGGGGATTTTCTCGCCCGGCGGCCGTCGCCCTGCTTCGGCAGCGTGGAGCCGACGTATCCCCGCGGCGCCATCCCCTGCTCCCTTGACGAATGCCTGCCGCCGTTTCTTGCGGACTCCATGCGGGAAGGAATTCTCGAAATGGAAAAGCATCTTCGCGGCTTTTCGCTGCCGGACGCCGTGCTCACCGCCGTGGAAAGCCGTTCCTCTTCGCCCCTCCGCCTGCTGCGCGGGGAAGACATGCAGTCCGTTTCTACTGGAGGCCTGTATCCCTGCGGCGAAGGCGCCGGTTATGCAGGCGGAATCGTTTCGGCTGCAGTGGACGGAATCCGGTGTGCAGAAAAGATACTGGAATTTTCCCGTCTATCGTAAAAAGTCACAACAAAATTTGCATAGCAGGTCTTTCCTATATGCATGAAGTTGTGGTAGAATAGCGGTAACGATTTGAAACGGGAAGTGTCCGAAATGGAGTTTTCAGAACGGATGGACCGGTACGGGACCGGTATTTTTTGCACCATGGCGGGACTGAAGCGTCAGGAGCTTGCAGCCGGGAAAAAAGTGGTCGATTTCAGTATCGGCGCGCCGAACATTCCTCCGGCCAGGCACATTGTCGAGGCTTTGATCGAAGCGGCAAAGGACAGCCGAAACTACGTCTATGCGATCAGCGATACCGAAGAGCTGCAGGACGCCGTCTCGGCCTGGTACCGGCGCCGGTACGGCGTTGAAATCGACCCGGGAACGGAGATGACCTCCCTTCTCGGGTCGCAGGACGGGCTTTCCCATCTGGGGCTGACGATCCTCGATCCGGGCGACGTGGCGCTTGTGCCCGACCCTGGATATCCGATCTTCGCGGACGGGCCCGCGCTTGCCGGAGCCCGGCTGTACCGAATGCCGCAGAAGCGGGAAAACGGTTATCTCATCGACCTTGAGGCTATTCCCGAAGACGTTGCGCGGAAGGCAAAGTTCATGGTTGTTTCCTACCCGAACAATCCGGTGACCAGCCTGGCCCCGCCTGCCTTCTACCGCGATCTGGTCGCTTTTGCAAAAAAGTACCGGATCATCGTCCTGCATGACAACGCCTACAGCGAGCTTGTGTTCGATGGGCGGACGTGCGGCAGTTTCCTGCAGTACGACGGCGCCAAAGACGTCGGCATCGAATTCAATTCCCTCTCCAAGACCTATGGACTGGCCGGTGCAAGGATCGGCTTCGCTCTGGGCAACCGCGATGTGATCGCCATGCTCAAATCGCTGAAATCGAACCTCGACTACGGAATGTTCCTGCCCATCCAGAAAGCCGCCGTCGCCGCTTTGACCGGCCCGCAGGACTGTGTGAATGCGACGCGTCTTGCCTACCAGAACCGCCGCGACGTTTTGGTGGACGGCCTGAGCCGCATCGGCTGGAAAATCGACAAACCGCCGGCCACCATGTTCGTGTGGGCGAAGCTTCCGGAGCCGTATGCCGACAGTCAGCTTTTCACACGAGAGCTTCTGAAGCGCGCGGGCGTTCTTGTCACACCCGGCGCGGCATTCGGCCCTTCGGGCGAAGGGCACGTCCGCATCGCACTCGTGCAGGACGAAGACGAAACGCGCTATGCTGTGCGGGCGATTGACGAAAGCGGCATCCTGAAAGGCTGATCAGCGAATTACGGCTGCGCGGCTTTACCCACAGCCTGTGAGGCCCCGGCCGGGGCCTCAGTTTTTTATGATCAGGCCCAGATAGCGCGAAAGGTCGCATGCCTGCATCATCGTGACCTGCGCCCCGCGAAGCTCCGGGCCGGATACGACGATTCCGGCGATCTCATCGCTTGTGAGGTCGATTCCCTTCAGCGGCGTATGAAGAAAGTCGCTTTTTTCCATGCCGCACCGTCTGAATGCGACGGACTTCAGGCCACATTCCTGAAAGACTCCCTCCGAAACGTCACAGTCGGCGAAGGTCACGCTTTTCAGCTTGCAGGAGGAAATTCCGATCCATTTGCAGGAACAGGACGAGAATGCAACCGTTTCAAAAACTGTATCGGGGAAATTCGCCCCCAACAGCTTGCAGCGGATGAATTTTACCCTGCGGAAGCAGCAGTCCGCAAAGGACGAATTGGAAAGGTCGCAGTCCTCGAAAACGGCGTCTTCAAAATAGACGTTTTCCGCCCGGCAGTCCGTCAGACGGCAGTTCGTAAAATTGCAGTTATGAAAACCGATGCCGGAAAATTCCGTCCTGCAGGCGCTTCCCCCCGAAAAGCCGGCCTCCCGCAGGTCTTCCTCCCACGCGGCGGCGTTCAGGATCGCATCCCGCATGGAGGTTCCGCTCCGCACCGATCCGGCATCCGATTCTCTTTCTTGTGTTTCCGTCAAATCCAGCATCTCCTTTTCCGCCATTCAGTATAGCATGGATTATGGCCGATAAAAACCGCCTTTTGCGAACGCGCCATAAAAGGCCGTCGTCTGTATACTAAATTCTTCTATCTGCGCCTGTTCGTAAACCGCGAGCAAATGCTGGAAAAGCTGATGCCGCATCTCAGTCCGCGCCGACACGGAAGATTTTTTGAAAGAGAAAATCGGCCGCCGCTTTGGCTGATCCAGGATTTTATAGATCTTATAGGAATTATTTCGTCCAAATTCCGATCTAAAAAGATAAAATATGACCGTCTTCAAATTTAAGGCCCGAAAAGCATTGACAAATCCGTTCAATTTGGTATAATTAATCTTGCTGTTCTAAAGATTGCGGAATTGTGTAAAGGTAGCACGACAGACTCTGACTCTGTTTGTGAGGGTTCGAATCCTTCTTCCGCAGCCATG
>JAEZRH010000027.1 GCA_023412845.1 Bacillota bacterium | reverse complement strand
CAGAACAAGATAAATCATCGTATTTCCAAGGATGGATTCCCTGCGCGGCCGGCGCCTTCCGCCCGCTTTCGCCGTAGCTGCCGTTGTCATACCGTGACCAATCCTTTCGAAGCGTCCGGAAATATTTGCAGAATCCTTTTTCCGGCGCGGTGGGTTTATTGCGGGATTTCAGTACTCCTTCTCCTTGAGAACCGTGTTGGCGATCTGGGAAATGACAACGCCCAGGACAACGATGACGATGGCGATGGTGGAACCGTAGTCGACGTCGCCCATGGTGAACGTCTGGTTATACATATATGTCGCGGTCAGCCAGGATTTGTTCATCGGCATGCCGTCGCCCATCATGATCCACGGCAGGTCGAAGATTTTCAGCGCGCCCGTGATGGCGAGGATCAGGCAGGTGCACAGCACGTTGTGCAGAAGCGGCAGCGTGATGTACCTCACGCGCTGCCCGCGGCTGGCGCCGTCGATTTCTGCCGCCTCGTAGAGGTCCGGCGAAATGTTGTTGAGGCCCGTCACAAGAATGACAAAATAGAACCCGACGTACTGCCACATGACCGGCAGCGCCATGGTGAAAAAGTAATGCGTTTCGTCTTTCCAGTCAACGGCGTCGGTCACGCCGAAAATCTGCAGCAGTTGGTTGACCATGCCGCCGTCGTATAAAAATATCAGGTTGAAAAGCAGCCCCAGCGCCGTGGCGGAGATCACGATGGGGAAAAAATATACCGTGCGGAAAAACTGCGTCCCCTTCCGGATATTATCCACCAGCAGGGCAAGCACCAGGGCGACGCCCACCTGAAAAATAATCGTCAGCACCATAAACAGCAGGGTGTTTTCCACCGCCGTCGCCATAATGGGGTCCTGGAACAGCTTCAAATAGTTGAGATACCACGGGGAATTCCACCCGCTCGCCGCCGTTCCAAGCCCGTCGATGTTGCAGAAGCTGTTGTAAATGTTCATCACGAACGGATAATACAGGAAAAGTCCCATGAACGCGAATGCGGGGACCAGAAAAGCGAAGAGCGGCGATTTCTTCTTATAGATCATCGAGTTCATTTCTACCATCGCTTTCTCTTGGAAAAACCGGAGAGATGACGATTCACTCTCCGGTTTTTCAACGAAAAGTCCGCTAAACCAGATTGCCGGGGTTCAGCCTTTGGTCGTAAGAGCCGTATCCACGGCCTTTGCGGCGTCTTTCTTCCCGCTTACGATGTTCTTGATGTCCGCGAACAGCGCGGTGCGGGCCTGCTGGCCGAGGTTATCCTGAGCGGCGGCCGCGATGCCCGTCTGGCCCTTGGCCATGGCGATTGCCGCCAGCGTGAGGGAATCCGCGCCGTTCGGAGCCGTTGTGCCGTTCTTCAAGGCCGTTACGGCCGTCGCGCCGAACTTGGAAACGACCTGATCCGTCGTCATGGCCTCGACAAACTGTACACACGCCTTCTGCTTGGCCGGATCGTCCCAGGCCTTCTTGGTGATGTAGTAGCCCATGGAGATGCCGCCGATGATGTCCGTTGCTTTCCTCTGGTTCTGGGCGGGGACATATGTCACGGTGAAATCGTTGATGTCCTTTGCGTTCTGGGTGAACCAGCCGAGTTTCCAGGAGCCGTCGATGGCGAACGCCGCCTTGTTGTCGGCCATCAGCTGGAAGGTTTCCGCATCGGTCGCCGTCAGGGTATTCTTCGGGAAATAGCCTTTTTCATAGAGGGTCTTGATATCGCCCAGACCAGCGACCCAGGCCTTGCCCTCCCCGTCCGTCGAAGAGGCCGGAAGCTTCGCATGCGCCGCGACCGTGTCGTGGTTGAAGATGGTATACTCGAACCAGTAGTGCGGGACTTCCTGCAGCGAGCAGGCGATCGGGGTGCAGCCCTTGCTCTTGACGGCTTCGCAGTCCTTCAGGAACTGGTCCCACGTGGTGCTCGCGTCCGGGGCCTGAACACCGGCGGCGGACAGGACCTTCTTGTTGACGTAAAGGGCTTCCCAGTAGCCGTTGACCGGCACGGAGTAGTTCTTGCCGTCGGCCGGGGAGGCGCCCAGCAGCTCATCCTTCATGTTGCCGGCATACTCCGGGTAGACCTTGCGGATCTCGTCTATGCTGACGACCTTGCCGCCCTGAACAATCTTGTTGGAGTCGACGCCGTTGAAGTAAAACAGCACGTCGGGTTCCGCTCCCGTTTCAAAGTCCGCCATGATCTTGGCTTTCCACTCTTCGTTGGAAGTACCGGAAGCGTCCTTCACGGTGTTGCCGGTGGCGGTCTCGTAATCCTTGACGGCGGCCTCATAATTCGCGCGGTTGCCGTCGTCGCCGCCGTAGGATGTCACGACCGTGATCTCGGCCGGTTTGGACGCCTGAGACGCCGCCTGTGAAGAAGCCGCGGCCGTTGACGCCGCAGCCTGAGAGGGCGCGGCCTGCTGAGAGCTCTGGCAGCCGAACAATGCGCCGCAGAGTGACATTGCAAGCACAAACGCTGCCGCTTTTTTCATTTTCATAATTTTACCTCCCTAAGTTTTGAAATGGCAGGAAAGTTTTCCGTGTTTCTATCTTACACTTCCGCTTTGGAAATAATAATGAATAGTTTTGTGATTTGTTGTATATTATTGCTTGTTTTGTACAATAGCAATAACAATTCTCGCCACTGTATTATTTTTGCTGTTCATAATAATCGAAAGTCCGCTGCTTTCCCCGAAAAGAATCTTAAGTCTCTGGTTGACGTTGCGGATTCCCAGATTGCCGGAGCTTTCGTTTGCGGCGTCGTAATCGTCGGAAAGGAGCAGCCGGATCTTCCCCCGGTCCTCTTCGCTCAGGGGGCCGTCGTTCTCGACCTCCAGAACAAGACTGTTCCTCTCGCGGAAAGCGCGGATCTCCACGGCGCCTTTCTGGTGCGCCTGGATGCCGTGTTCCACGGCGTTCTCGATCACCGGCTGCAGGATCAGACGCGGAACATGGACGTCGACCAGCTCCGGGTCGATCTGTTTCGTGACCGACAGCCGCTTGCCGAACCGCTCGGAAATAATGTAGAGGTATGCGTCGACGTACATCAGTTCTTCCGAGAGATGGACCATCGGCTTTCCCTTCCGGTCCACGGCCGCGTTCAGCATGGTGGAAAGCGCCTCGATCATGCGCGAGACCTTCACGTTGTCCGCGAGTCTCGCCTCCCAGTTGATGATCTCGAGCGTGTTGTTCAAAAAATGCGGATTGATCTGCAGCTGCAGGGCCATGATGCGCGCGTCGCGCAGCGCAAGCTCCTCCCTGAAGATGCGTTCAAACTGATATTTCAGCTTATAGGACATGCTGTTGAAGGAGTTGGCCAGGTGCTGAAATTCGACGCTCGCAAACCGGTCCTCCACCTGCACGCCGAACTCGCCGCCCTCGATTTTATTGGTTTGCTGGATCAGACGGCCGATCGGGACGGAAACGTTGCGCGTGAAGAACCAGATCACCACGCCGAGCAGCGGGAGAATGAGCGCGATAACCGCGAAAAGCGTGATTCTGAACCCGGAAAGCTCCTTTGCGAGCGGGGCGCTGTTCACACGGATCACGTACGAAAAGCGGAAATCCTGCGTCCGGCTTGAGCCGCAGACATAGGTTTTGTTCTGCGTGTTTTTATAAAAAAGGTCATTCTGCGACGGATCGACGGGCACGGCGTCCGTCGGGACGTCGGAGCCGCTCAGCACGATTTTCGTGGAATTGAGCCACACGGTGGTGTCCGTCGCCCATGCGACGTTTTTGATATTGCCGAACACGGTCTCCGGATTGAGCTGCATGACAAGGACCGCATAGGTATTGTAATCGCTGTCAAGGATGTTCCGGACCATATAGACGCTGCCCCCGACATTTAGGAAACCGATATCCGTCCCCAGCGTTCTGGAAAGCCCCTTGACCGTTCCGTGCACGCTGTTCAGATATTTCATGACGCCGGAGTACGTCTCATTGTATGTAAAATACACATTGTCCGGCTCGCGGGTGAAATACAGCATGGTCAGAAGGAATCTGTCGTCGTATTTGTACTGTTTCGTCAGAAAATCGCGGATGCCGCTGTAAAGCGCGGTGCCGTCGCCCGACTGCAGATAGGCGAGATAGTCCGACTGCACCGTGCCGTTGTAGGAGGCGTAACGCGAGGCGGAAATGACGGAGTTGAGCTGGTTCAGGGAATTCTTCACGGAATTCTCCGCTGAGGACGTGATGGTATCCGCAATCCGGCCGTTGATGTTGTTGTTGATGTAATAGCTGGTCACCCCGCCCAGAAGGGCTACGGGAAGAATCCAGCAGGCCAGGATGATGGAGATGAGTCCCCATTTGAGCGAAATCTTTCTGCCCTTCAGAGCGAATTTCTTTTTCATACGCTTCCTCTTCCCGGGCGCTGTCCGCCCAAGCCTGCAAAATTGTTTTGCCCCCACAGCATAATAGCACGGAAACGGGATTTGGTAAATGCATACGAAAAGGACAGCTGCGATTCAGCTGT
Organism: Bacillota bacterium; assembly: GCA_023412845.1. Classification (GTDB taxonomy): domain Bacteria; phylum Bacillota; class Clostridia; order Oscillospirales; family Acutalibacteraceae; genus Thermocaproicibacter. The sequence continues at coordinate 10,504 of JAEZRH010000027.1, read as the reverse complement.
CCTTTTCCGGAGTTATTGGGGAGTTTATGCGATGGAGAGAAAATCGGCCAGAATTCTTCCCGTCCGCCGGGCCTCGGCGAGCGTACGCATTTCGCAGAAAATGCGCAGCAGCGGCTCGGTGCCGGAAAAGCGGGCGATGATCCAGCCCCCGTTCTTGAAATACACCTTGCAGCCGTCCATATAGCTGACCCGCTCGATCTCATACGGGAACTCCGGGAGCAGTTTGTCTTTGAGGAGCACCTCCGTGACGCGTTCCTTCGTTTCGCGCGAAAAGCGGTAGTCTTCTTCGCTCATTTCGCAGGCCCCGTAGCGGGCCGTGACCCCGTCGTAGATTTCGGAGAGCTTGCGCCCGGTCGCGGCCAGCATCTCGACAAGGAGCGAAGCGGCGTAGATGCCGTCCTTGCCCTGGATATGGCCCCGCACGGTCAGTCCTCCCGAAGATTCGCCGCCGATGATGGCGTTCGTCTCCGCCATTTTTGAAGAGACGTATTTGAATCCGACCGGCACCTCGTAGCAGGTCTCGCCGAAGTCTTCCGCAATGCGGTCGAGCAGGTGCGTCGTGGCGAGGTTGCGCACCGCCGCGCCGTGCCAGCCCTTGTATTTCATCAGGTAATAATACAGCAGCACGAGGATCTTGTTCGGGTGCAGAAAATTTCCCCGGTCGTCGATCACGCCGAGGCGGTCCGCGTCGCCGTCGGTCGCGATGCCGAGGTCGCAGTGATGCTCTTCCACATAGCTGATCAGGCTCGCAAGCGTCCTGCTGTTAGGCGCGGGCAGGCGTCCCCCGAACAACACGTCATGCCGCTCGTGGATGACGTCCACGTCGCACCGGGCGGTCAGCAGGATGGTCTGCAGCGCCGTGCGGCTGACGCCGTACATGGGGTCAAGAACGATCTTCAGCCCGGAGCTGCGGATGACGTCCATGTCGACCGACCGGATAATGCCGTCGATGTACTGGTTCATCGGGTCGATATATTCGACGGTCCCCGACCGAAGAGCTCCGTCGAACGGGACGGCGACAACCTCGGACGGGTCCGTCTCCCGGATGTACCGTTCGATCTCGCTGGTGAGAAGTTCGTCCGCGTCGCGGCCGCCCTCCATGAACAGCTTGATGCCGTTATAAATGGCCGGGTTATGGCTCGCCGTCACCGTCATGCCGTACGGAAGGCCGTACTGCTGGACGGCGAACATGATGAGCGGCGTCGGGGATTCGCGATTGATGACGCGGCAGAAGATTTTCTGCGCGGCCATGACTTCCGCGGCCCAGTGTGCCGCCTCGTCCGAAAGGAAGCGGCGGTCGTAGCCGATGACGAATCCCCTGCCGCATTTGTTTTCGTCCTTCATCTTTTTTGCCAGGGCCGTCGTCAGCAGCTGGACGTTCGCCCTCGTAAAATCGTCGCCGATGACGGCCCTCCAGCCGCCTGTTCCGAATTTTATCATAGCTGTTTTCACCCCTTTTTCTCCGCGCGGCGGGTGCAAAGCACCTCTCGCGCCTACGGCGGACACGACTGCGGCATTCGCAGCGCGGCTCTCCCGTCTTCGCTCTGAGAACCTGTCAAATTTGGCGGCCCATGACCGCCAGGACCCGATGCCGGGAACCGGCGGGCTGCACGGGAATCACACCGGAAATTTCGGCACCGTCGACCTGCAGGGAGCGGACGCCCTTGCATACGTGGCCGGGGTTCTCTACATGGATTTCATAAACGGCGCCGCGCCAGACGCGCGTGACGCCGAACCCGTCCCACTCGTGCGGGATGCAGGGGTCGACCGCCAGGCCGCCGTACTCCGGCCGGATGCCCAGCAGATAATGCGTCGCGGCGAAATAGGCCCAGCCTCCGGAGCCCGTCATGAACGGATGGCGCGCGCGGCCGAACGCCGAGTGGTCCTTCCCCATCACGAACTGGCAGTAGGAATACGGCTCCGCCTGCCGCACCTCGATCTCGTCATTCTGATTGTACGGCAGCAGCGCGTTGTAGAACTTCATGGCCCGGTCGCCGCGGCCGAGCTTCGCCTCGGCGCACCACGCCCATGGGTTGGGGTGACTGAAAACGGACCCGTTTTCCTTCACGCCGGGATAGACGCGCGTCACAAAGCCGATCTCGTCGTCGCACTGCGTGTAGGACGGCGCGTTCAGCATCAGGCCGTACTTTGTATAAAGGTATCTGTCCACGGAGTCCATCGCTTTTTCGCCGTGCTCCCGGTCCGCAAGGCCGGAAAGCACCGCCCATGCGTTCGACTCCAGATGTACGCGCCCCTCCTTGTCGAGACGGGTCCCGATCTTCCGTCCGCCAGCCGTGATGCCGCGGATGTACCATTCGCCGTCCCAGAGATTCTTTTCGCACGCTTCACGGACCTTCCCTGCCATCGCCCGGTATTTCCGCGCTTCCCCGTCCCTGCCGGTGTATTCGGAAAGCTCGATGAAATACTGAAGCGCCCAATAGTGCAGGCACGAAACCATGGCGCTCTCCCCCCCGCCGAGGTTCAGGCAGTCGTTCCAGTCGGCGCGCAGACCCTTGCAGATGCCGTTCGCGCCGACCTCGCGGGCGGAAAAGTCCAGAATGCGCCGCATGTGTTCGTAGACGGTGTCCTCGCCGCCGTCGGCATAGGTGACTGTTTCGTCCAGAAGCGAGAATTCTCCCGTTTCCTTGACATATTCGCAGACGGAGGCTATGAGCCAGAGCGCGTCGTCCGAGCAGGCGTCCCGGATGCCGTGGACCATCCCGGCGCGGGTCGGCGTCGGGATGACCGTGGGGGATTTGAAGCTCTGCTTTTTGCCCTGCAGCGCGGGGTCGAACCATTCCGGCTGGAAAAGGTGCAGGCCGTACCCCGCCTGCGTGAGCCCGCGGAACAGCTCGACGATCCTCTGCCTGCATTTCGCCGGGTTCGAATGCGGCACGGCCATCGCGTCCTGTGCGGTATCGCGGTAGCCGAGGCCGGTTCTCCCTCCGACCTCGATGAAAGACGCAAAACGCGAGAACATGATGTTGACTTCCGCCTGGTACAGGTTCCAGATATTGAGCGAGGTGTTCATGCCGGGATTCGGCGTATGTACCTGCTGACGCCCAAGCTTTTCGTCCCAGAAGCCCGCAAGATCGGAAAAAGCCCGGTCGACACTGGCGGGGTCGGAATATTTTTCGCGGAACGGGGCGGCGTTTTCCCGCCTTCCCTCGCCGAGCAGGAAAGCCATGCGCACCGTTTCGCCCGGCTGAAGGAGCAGCTTCTTTTGCAGCGCGGCGCACTGGTTGCCCGTTTTCCCGAAGCTGCAGGAGCATTCGCCGCGCTCGACCGCTTCGGGGTTCCGCTCGTCGCGGTAATTGCCGAGGAAGCTTTCGCGCAGGCAGTCGAAGCCGTCCGGCTCAAAGCCCGCCGCGAACCACTGCCAGCCGAACTCCTCGTAGTGCAGGTCGCACTCGATCACGCCGTCGGCGTAGCCCGAGCCCGAAGCGTACAGACTCATCTGGAAATTCTGGTTATCCATGTCGATCTGATGGAACGAAAACTCAATATAGGAATAGACGCTGAGCCTGCGGGGACGGCCGGAATCGTTTTTCAGCAGCACGTCCCAAACCTCCACCGGCTCGTTCAGAGGGATGAAGACCGTCTGACAGGCTTTGATCCCCCCGTAGTCGCAGAGGAATTTCGAGTAGGAAAGCCCGTGCCTGCATTCGTATTTCGCCTTTGTCAGGTCCTTGCCGACCGGCTGCCACGAAACGCTCCAGTAATCGCCCGTTTCGTCGTCGCGCAGATAGACGTAGTGCCCCGGGCGTTCGACAGGGGCGTTCGGACGGAAACGGGTGATCCTGTGGTACTGGGGCGATTTGTAAAAGGAATAGCCCCCCGCCGTCTGGCTTAAAACCGCGCACATGTCGTTCACGCCGATATAATTCGTCCACGGCACCGGCGTGTTCACGCGGTTGATCACGTACTCTCTGTTTTTGTCGTCAAAATGGCCGTACTGCATCCGCATTTTCTCCTCCCGGGTGGATTCTGGAACCATTATAGGCCCCCGTCCCGCAGCGGGTGAATAGCAGATGTTGTAATAAGTTGCATATTTTTGTGTACTCATCCGCCGGCCATGACCGGCGCCGGCTTTCGGGAACGCGGGAAAAACAAAAGGGCCGCACCGGTCTCCCCCTGCCGGTACGGTCCCGAACCTCTGCTCTGTTTTGGGCAGACATGCCTACAGCCTGCGGATATCGCCAAGCAGGCGCTCCACGTCTTCTTCCTTCGTCGCCCAGCTGGTGCAGAAGCGGACGGCGGTGTGCTCCGGGTCCATGCGCTTCCAGACGCTGAACGCATAGGCTTTCGAGAGCGTTGCAAGCGCCGTATCCGGCAGAACGGGGAACTGCTGATTTGTCACGGAATCGAACAGGAGCGGAAAGCCCTTCTGCACGAAAGCGGCTTTGATTTTTTCCGCCAGACGGTCGGCCTGGGCGGAAATCTCAAAATACAAGCCGCTCTCCAGCAGGGCGAGGAATTGGATGCCGAGCAGGCGCCCCTTTGCCAGCATGGCGCCGTGCTGCTTGATGAAATAGCGGAAATCCCGCTTGAGGCGGCCGTCCGTAATGATCACGGCCTCGCCGAACAGGGCGCCGACCTTCGTTCCGCCGATGTAGAAAACGTCGCACAGGCGGGCGATGTCCGGCAGCGTCAGATCGTTCCCGGCGGCCGCCAGACCGTAGCCGAGCCTGGCGCCGTCAAGGTAAAGCGGCAGGCCGAGTTCCCGGCACGTCTCGCTCAGGGCCGTCAGCTCCGCTTTGGTATAAAGCAGGCCGTTTTCCGCGGGGAAAGAGATGTAGACCATGCCCGGCTGGACCATATGCTCGTGCGTCGCGTCGTTCCAGTGGGCTTCGCACGCTTCGCGCACCTGGGCAGCCGTGATTTTGCCGTCCGTGTCCGGCAGCGCCAGCACCCTGTGGCCGGCCGCCTCGACCGCGCCGGTCTCATGCACGTTGATGTGCCCCGTCTGCGCGCACAGGACTCCCTGGATAGGCCGGAGAACGGATGCGATGACGGTCGCGTTCGCCTGCGTCCCCCCCACCAGGAAATGCACGCCGGCGTCTTCCCTTCCACAGAGCCCGCGGATGACCGCCCGCGCCTTTTCGCAGTACGGATCTTCGCCGTAGCCCGGCGTCTGCTCCAGATTGCTCCGGCTCATCAGTTCCAGCACTCGGGGGTGAGCCCCCTCCGAATAATCACATTCAAACCGTATCATTGGCTTTTTCCCTTTCTCTTCCTTCCGGCCGCAGCTGCTGCTCGCGGCAGGCAAAACCTGCGGGTGATGTCTGATTATACCACATGCGCGCAAAAAAATTAACCCCGCGCCGCCGGTATGGAAAGCCCCTGCGCCGTCGGACGTCATTTCCATAAAAATAAATAAAATTTGTTGACAAACAGTTCCGGCGGCTGTACAATACTCTCAGAATGAAATCGGTTTCAAGCTTGGTTTCTACCTGAACGGCTTCATTCCCCCTGCAAAAATTCTTAGAAAGCTCTGGTGATCATTCTGGTCCATATCAGCGATATTGCCCGCATGGCAGGCGTTTCCTCCGCCACGGTGTCGCGCGTTATCAACGGTACGGCCAAAGTGAACGCGGAAAAGGCAAGAAGAGTCGAAGAGGCGATCCGTGAAACGGGTTTCAAGCCAAATGAAATCGCGCGCTCCCTCTACAAAAAATCCTCTCGGCTGATCGGCTACATCGTCCCCAGCATTTTGAACATCTTCCTCAGTGAAATCGGGCGGGCCGTCGAAGACGAAGCGTTCAGGAACGGCTATAAAATGATCCTCTGCAATTCGGATGAAAATCCCGAAAAAGAGGCCGCTTACATCAAGATGCTGACCGGCATGAACGCCGACGGGATCATCATAACGGCGAACAACGAGCACCTGGAAGAGGAGATTCGCGGCTGCCCGATTCCGACTGTGGTACTGGACAAAAGCGCCGGGATCGGCTACACGGCTTCCGTCCAATCCGACAATTACACCGGCGGGCACATTGCCGCCGAGCACCTCATAGAGTGCGGGTGCGGCAAAATCGTTCTGATGCGGGGGCCGCAGCAGTATTCCAGCAGCCAGCAGCGCTTTCTGGGATATGTCGACGCCTGCAACGAGCATCACATTCAGCCGCTGTTTGTCAACAGCCGCTACAGCTATGAAGAGGGCCTCCGGAGCTCGCTCGAGCTGTTTGAGCGATATCCGGACGCCGACGGAATTCTGGCTTCCAGCGACATGGTGGCGTTTGCGCTGTATAAGGTACTGAGCCAACAGGGCCGCCGGGTCCCGGATGACGTGATGATCGTCGGGTATGACAACGTGGGCCTGAGCCGCCTGATGATCCCGGCCCTGACAACCGTGGCCCAGCCGATCGAAACAATAGGCCGCCTTTGTGTTAAACTGATTATAGAACAGACGGAAAAAGGAACGATTGAAAAAAAAGAAAACATTCTGCCGGTTTCTTTGGAAATCCGGGAGACAACGAAACGGAGAGAAGAACTGTCATCATGAGCAAACGGATTTTTCTGATCGTACTGGACAGCTTCGGCATCGGCGAAGAACCGGATGCCTCTGAGTATGGCGACGAAGGCAGCAATACCCTCGCCGCCGTTTCGCGCAGCCCGTACTTAAAGGTGCCGAATATGGCGCGCCTCGGGTTGTTCAATATTGAAGGCGTCTCCTGCGGAACGCGCGAGGCCTCCCCAACCGGCGTCTTCGCCCGCATGCGCGAGGCCTCCAAGGGAAAAGACACCACCATAGGCCACTGGGAGATCGCAGGCATTTACTCCCCTCAGCCGATGCCCACCTACCCGGACGGGTTCCCGGAGGAGATCATCCGGGAATTCGAGGAAAAGACCGGGCGCGGGGTCCTCTGCAACAAACCGTACTCCGGCACGGACGTCATCCGGGACTACGGCAGGGAACACGAAAAAACCGGCGCACTGATCGTCTACACTTCGGCCGACAGCGTTTTTCAGGTGGCGGCTCACGAATCCGTCGTACCGGTGGAGGAGCTGTACCGCTGCTGCGGGATCGCGCGCGCGATGCTCGTGGGCAGGCACGGTGTGGGACGGGTCATCGCGCGGCCGTTCACGGGGGCCTACCCAAACTACACCCGCACGACGAACCGCCACGATTTCTCCCTGACGCCGCCGGGTGAAACCATGCTGGACGGCCTGAAAAACGCCGGCCGCGACGTGATCGCCGTCGGGAAGATCAACGACATCTTCGCGGGGAAGGGCATCACCGAATTCATGCGCACGAAGGGGAACGCCGAGGGGATCGAACGCACCATAGAGTTGACGAAGAGAGACTTCAACGGTCTGTGCTTCGTGAACCTGGTGGATTTCGACATGCTTTACGGCCACAGGAACGACGTGGACGGCTACGCCAAAGCGCTGACCTATTTTGACGGTAAGCTGCCGGAAATCCTTTCCAGCCTGCGGGAGGACGATCTGCTGATGATCACCGCCGATCACGGCTGCGACCCCAGTACGCCCTCGACGGACCACTCGAGGGAATACATCCCCTGGCTTATCACCGGGGAAAAGGTCAAGGCGGGGACCGACCTCGGCACACGTCCCACCTTTGCCGACATTGCCGCTACGACCGCGGACTATTTTGAAGCCCCGTGCCGCATCTCGGGCACTTCTCAGCTTAGCAGGATTCTGAAATAACACAACCGACAGGAGGTTTTTTATGCCGCAGATCCCAACGCCCCACAACGGGGCAAACATCGGAGAGATTGCCGAAACCGTGCTGATGCCGGGCGACCCGCTCCGCGCAAAATATATCGCCGAAAATTACCTCAGCGACACCGTCTGCTTCAACACCGTCCGCAATATGCTGGGGTACACCGGAAACTACGACGGAAAACGGGTCTCCGTCATGGGCGGCGGCATGGGCATGCCGTCGATCGGGATCTACTCCTACGAGCTGTACCACTTCTACGGTGTGCAGAACATCATCCGCATCGGTTCCGCCGGCGGGATTGCGAACGGCGTCCACGTGCGCGACGTCGTCATCGGGATGGGGGCCTGCACCGACTCGAACTACGCTTCGCAGTACCGCCTTCCGGGGACGTTCGCGCCCGTCGCGAGCTATCCGCTTCTGGAACGCGCGGTGGAGATCGCGCGTGAGATGAAGGTCCACGCCCTGGTCGGAAATGTCCTTTCTTCCGACACGTTCTACGGGGACGATGACACCTCGCTGGTTGCCTGGAAGAAAATGGGCGTTCTCGCGGTGGAAATGGAAGCCGCGGCCCTTTACATGAACGCCGCGCGCGCCGGCAGAAACGCCCTGTGCATCCTCACTGTCTCCGACTGTCCCCTCACGGGCGAAGAGCTGTCGGCGCAGGAGAGACAGACCGGTTTCCGCCAAATGATGGAAATCGCGCTGAAGCTTGCAACAACCGAAAATCCTCTTGCAATATAAGGTAAAATAGACTATTATTGTTCAGGCTGTAAATCCGGCTCGGCGGGTAAATGCCGCATCCCGCGGCATATCACAATATTAGCCCGGAAACTTCTAAATTCAGGAGGAAAATTTATGAAAAAGCTAATTGCACTGTTTTTAACGGCGGCAATGGCGGCTTCCGTGACGGCGTGCGGCCAGTCGGGGACGGCCGGCAGCGCGGCAAGTTCGGAAGCAGCGTCCGCCGCCCCCGCGGCATCGTCCGCGGCGGCCAGTTCCGCTGCCGCGTCGTCCGCCGCGGCGGCCAATTTCAAGGTGGCGATGGTCACGGATACCGGCGGCGTCAACGACCAGTCCTTCAACCAGTCTTCCTGGGAAGGCCTGCAGAAATTCGCCTCGGAAACCGGCGCGAAGGTCGGTTACACCGAATCCAAGCAGGAATCCGACTACGCCACGAACCTTGACAAGGCAGCCGACGACGAAAACAACCTGATCTGGGGCATCGGCTTCGCCATGGCGGACGCCGTACTGAACTCCGCCAAGCAGAATCCAGACATCAGCTACGCCATCATTGACAACTCCTACGGCGACAAGACGCCTTCGAACGTAACGGGCGTCACGTTCCGCGCGCAGGAATCTTCCTTCATTGTCGGCTATATTGCCGCCAAGACCACAAAGACCAATAAGGTCGGCTTCGTCGGCGGCATCACCAGCGCGGTCATCGACCAGTTTGAGTACGGCTACAAGGCCGGCGTCGCCTACGGCGCGAAAGAGCTCGGCAAGAACATCACGGTGAACGCGCAGTACGCGCAGAGCTTCAGCGATGCCGCAAAAGGCAAGGCCATCGCCCAGAGCATGTTCTCCTCCGGCTGTGACATCGTGTTCCATGCGGCGGGCGGCGTCGGTGTCGGCGTCATCCAGGCGGCCAAGGAAGCCAACAAATACGCCATCGGCGTGGACCGCGACCAGGCTTACCTCGCGCCGAAGAATGTTCTGACCTCCGCCCTCAAGAGGGTCGATCAGGCGATCGATCTTGTTTCCAAAGACGCCCAGAGCGGCCAGAAGATCGGCGGCAAAACGCTTGACTTCGGTCTTTCCGACAACGCCGTGGGCATCCCGGCGGAACACACCCTGATGGGCGACACGACCTACAACGCGGCCGTCGCGCTCGAAGGCAAGATCAAGGACAAGAGCATCGTGCCACCCGCGAACAAAGACGATTTCGCCGCATTCCAGAAGACATTGAAATAACGGCAGGTTCTCAATTTCCGCAGCTATTCTAAATGCAACGGGGCGCAGTTACCAAGCGCCCCGTTGTCTGTGAAGGAAGCTGTTCAAGGAGGCTTACGAATGGAAGTCAGCAGCGAATATGCGGTACAGATGCACGGTATCACAAAGATGTTCGGCTCTTTCTGCGCCCTGAACAACGTTGACCTCGACGTAAAAAAAGGCACCATCCACGCGATTCTCGGCGAAAACGGCGCCGGCAAAAGCACGCTGATGAACGTGCTATACGGCCTTTATCAGGCGGATTCCGGAAGCGTTTTCCTCAACGGGAAGGAAGCCTTCATCAAAAACCCGAACGTGGCGATCGAACACGGGATCGGCATGGTGCACCAGCACTTCATGCTTGTTGAGAATTTTACCGTCACGCAGAACATCATCCTCGGCAACGAGGTCACCAGCCGGTTCGGCGTTGTGGATATGAAAAAAGCGCGCGAGGAGATCCTGAAAACCGTGCAGAAATACGGCCTTGAAGTGGACCCGGACGCTAAAATCGAAGATATATCCGTCGGCATGCAGCAGCGCGTCGAGATCCTGAAGGCCCTGTACCGCGGAGCCGATCTGCTGATTCTGGACGAGCCCACTGCCGTTCTGACCCCGCAGGAAATAGAAGACCTGATCAGGATCCTGCACAGCCTTGTACAGGACGGCAAGACCATCATCATCATCACGCACAAGCTGAAAGAGATCAAAGCCTCTTCCGACGTCTGCACCGTCATCCGGCGCGGAGAATATATAGACACCGTGCCGATCGACGAAACCGTGGACGAGGAAAAGCTCGCGACCATGATGGTCGGCCACGCGGTCCAGCTT
>JAEZRH010000024.1 GCA_023412845.1 Bacillota bacterium | reverse complement strand
GAGTTGCCGATCGCCATCACGACGCAGTCCACCGGTATGGTGAAGTTCGAGCCCTCCACCGCCACCGGCTTTCTGCGGCCCGAAGCGTCCGCTTCGCCGAGCTCCATCCGGATGCATTCGATCGACGTCACCCTGCCCCTGTCGTCCCCGTGGATCGCCGCCGGGTTGCACAGCAGGTTGAACTCCACGCCTTCCTCTTTCGCGTGGTGCACTTCCTCGCGCCGGGCCGGCAGGATCGGCGTACGCAACGACCTATGGATTCTGCCGCTCTCGGAAGAAACCGCGGAATTTTCACATGACTTGGCCGATCTGTGCGACACGGTGGAATTTCCCAATATTGACGAAGTATTCTCCTGTTCTTTCCCCTACTTTCCGGGGGAAACGGACGAAGGCCTTCGGGCCCTTACCGCGCTGACGCACCATCCAAACGCCGCCGGGGTCCTGATCCCGGTGCTGAACGAGGACGAACCTCTCGTAAAAAAATTCCGGAAAATGTCCGAAGGGATGGACAACAGAAGGATCCGAATCTTCGAATGCAGGCCTTCGGAAAACGAAATCGCGCAGGGGATGGCGCTGATCCATGAGCTTGCGGCTGCGGCCCTGGCCTCCCCCGGCAGGGAATTCCCCGCTTCGGGGCTTGTTGTGGGCATTCTGTGCTCCTACCCGAACGCATTGTCCGGCCTGACGGCCAACCCGCTTCTCGGCGTTCTCGCCGATGAAATCATCGGGCAGGGAGGAAGCGTGATTCTCTCTTGCCCAAAGCTCACCGGAGCGGAAAATATCCTCTCTCACCGCTGCCTTGAAGACGCGGTTTTCCAACAGGCAAGGGAAAAGATCATACAAAACGGCTGCGCCCCGGTTCCCGGCGGCTTTGCCACGCCGGAGGAAGAAGCCGTTTTTTACTTTGAGCCGGGCGGGAAGGCGCCGGTCTCAGACATTCTTACAGGCCGAAGCCCGATCTCCAGGAGCGGACTGAACCTGCTGGCCCAGCCGGAAGGAAATCCCGCCGCCGTGACAGCTCTCGCCGCCTGCGGCGCGCAGATCATCCTCGCGGCCTGCGGCGACGACGCGCAGGGCTGTTCGCTTATCCCGATGGTGCGCATCGCTTCTTCCCTGGACAGCTCGAAGCGCTGCGGCGGACGGTTCGATTTCCTTGCCGGTTCGCTTATGGAAAACAAAACCATGCCGCAGGTCTCCCGGGAACTGTGGAATTATCTGCTCGCACTTACGGCTTCCCGGCAGAAAACAAAGAGCGAGGCTTCGCGCCACAGGAGCCTTCATCTGTTTTAAATCGCAGAAGACATCGGCGTCCCTCTGTTGTATCAAGAAGTCCGGTCCCCAAGGAGGACCGGGCTTCTTTTATGTTTGCAGGCAGGCAAGACGCCTACTTCCCTTTTCGCACCAGAGAATTCAGAATGCCGGCATGACCGCGTACAAATCCGGCATCCGGAAGGTTCAGGCATTCCAGAGAGACAAAACCGGCAAAGCCGACTTTTTCAAGGCGCGACACGGCGGCCTGAAAATCGATATGCCCCGAGCCCGGAACCCAGCGGTTGCTATCGGCAAAATGGACATGACTGAACAGGGAGCCGTAACGCTCGATCGCGGCATACATATCCGCATCTTCAATATTGGAGTGGAACGTATCGTAAAAGATTCCCACGGTCGGAAGCAGACCCGCCTCATCGAGAAACAACGCAGTTTCTTCGACAGAATTCAGCAGAGAGGTCTCATAACGGTCGATCGCTTCCAAATTGATAAGCACTTTTTTCTTCTTCGCATATTCGGCGCACTGCTGCAAGGATTCCGCTACAAAACGGAGCTGCCTCAGGCGTTCCTCCCGGGAAGCGTTCGGGCTGCCGGTACCTCGGGCCAAACCTACCGTGACGTTCGGGAATCCTAGCGCAGTGGAAAGGTCGATATGGCGGCAAATGCGATCGACGGCCTTCCTGCGTACTTCCTGCATTTCGTTGCAGAACATAAGCTCTTCCCCCAGCATCTGCCCCGTCGAAAGGGTGGACACTGTCAGACGCTGTTCCCGCAGACGCTCCATCAGCCGGTCGGTGCCGACTGTTTCGGGGTGGTTAACGACAAGTTCCACTCCGTCGAATCCAACGCGCTGCGCCCATTCCAAACCTTTATCAAAATCCGCTGCGGAAAAAGGCGAAAACTTCGTATTCTCCTGTAAAGTCAGTGTAACGCTTGTTCTGATTCCTGAACCCATCCGTGACGCACTCCTCATCCCAATAAATTCAATATATACGGCCGCAACCCAGCCTGCCTTGACAGATTTTGACTAATTTGCATTATATCGTGATGATTTTTTGATATTATTTGAATAAAGTATTATCGTATCATTATATCAATTTCAATATTTCATTTAATTATCAGGGATCGTTAGTACCCGTATGCCGGCGGCACAAAATCAATCGATGCGGCACCTGATCCGGTCTTCATCCAATGGCTGGGGCGGTTAAAAATGAACCGGTTTCTTAATAAGGCAGCGAATTTATGGTCAAAGCCTTGATAAAGTCCTTGCGATTTATTATAATATTGGAAAAATAGTAAAGAATGCTCAATGGGGGCGGCCCGTCCTGAGGAGGTATTGCCGTGCGCTCGAAACGAATCGACGAAATCGTCGATTATATCTACCGGAATAAAACCCTTACGCTCGACCAGATCTGTCAGCAGTTCCACATATCAAAAAGCACCCTTCGCCGGGACCTGAACGCCATTCTTAGCGCCGGGGACATCGAAAAAATCTACGGCGGTGTGACGGTATCTCAAAGGCGGGAGCTTGTTTCGTTCGACGAGAGGAACATCAAGCACCCGGAAGAGAAAAAGAGGATCGCGTCGGCCGCGGCTCAGCTGATTGAAAACGGAGACGTGATTTTCATCGATTCCGGCACGACTACCCTGCATCTTCTGGAAGCTATCTCCGATCTGAAAAACATCACCGTGCTGACAAACAATCTTGAAATCATCATACGCGCGGTTCCCTTCCCAAACATCAGCGTAATTTCGCTGTCGGGGGTTCTGATGCGCGAGACCTTTTCCTTTGCGGGGACAAACGCCGCCCAGGTCTTGCAGAATTACAATATCAGCAAGGCGTTTATGGCCGCCTCCGGCTTTTCCGCCCAAAACGGAGTCATGAATTCCTCTCCTCTGGAAACGGACATCAAAATCACGGCGATCGAACGAAGCAGGCAGGTCTATCTTCTGGCCGACAGCAGCAAGTGCAACGCCGTTTCGCTGATGACTTACTGCGACCTTGGAAAGGTCGATACTCTGGTCACCGATGCGGAACCGTCGCCGGAGATCCGCGAATCGATGGAGAAAAGCGGCGGCAGGATACTCATCGCCCCGTGATTCTTCCTTGTTCTCTGCAGGCCGGGCGGGGACGGCGAAAACTGACGCTCCGGCTCTTTCGCTGCACGGCTCAGTGCGGGGGGAGAGCCTTTTTGCGCCGGAATAAATTTTTTATGCGTTTCACTTGACAAAAGTTTGATTACGAGGTACACTGTTTTTGCTAGTTAGCATATGCTAATTGTGTGGAGC
>JAEZRH010000149.1 GCA_023412845.1 Bacillota bacterium | reverse complement strand
GCCTCCGGAAAATCTTGTCAACCGTGAACTTGCCGGCCGCATATTCTGATTTCGGAACTGAAAATTTCGAGACAGGGATTTTGAAGTTTTCAGCCCGGATCATTTCTGTTGTTTTGCAATAACCACTGGGAAGGAGAAGAAATGAAATTATGGACAGATTTTTAAGCGCGCGGTTCCGGAACAAGGACGGATACCATCTGGGCGAACGTTCCAAAAATAAAAGCATCGTCAAGCTGAACGCCAACGAATCGCCGTATCCGCCGTCGCCGGCCGTTCTTGTGTCCGTTTCGACAGGTCTGCTGGAGGAACAGCACTTTTACTCCGATCCGAAAAGCACGGCGCTGACAAAGGCGGTCGCGGAATATTGCGGCGTGGCGCCCGACGAGGTCTTCGCGGACAGCGGCTCCGACGTCATTCTTTCCTACTGCATGCTGGCTTTCGGCAGCGGCGGGCATGGGTTCTGTTTTCCCGACGTGACCTACGCCTTCTACAAGACGTTCTCCGAATTTTTCGGTATTCCTTACAGCGAGGTGCCCGTCAGGCAGGATTTCAGCATCCGCGCGGAAGATTACTTCGGCTGCAAACGGCACGTGCTGCTTGCAAACCCCAACGCGCCAAGCGGCCTCGTGCTCGGCATCGACGAAATAGAGCGCATCGTCTCGTCGAATCCGGAACGCCTCGTCGTCATCGACGAAGCCTATGTAGACTATAAAAATGAAAGCTGCATCCCCCTCATCCGGCGCTATAACAACCTGATGGTCGTACAGACCATGTCGAAATCCAGGAACCTGGCGGGCGCAAGGATCGGTTTCGCCGTCTCGGCGGCGGAGAATATCGCCGACCTCGCAACCATGAAAGCCGCCTTCAACCCCGACAGCATCAACAGCGTGTCGGAGGCCATGGGCTGCGCCGCGCTGAAGGACGACGCCTATATGCGGGAATGCGTGGAAAAGATCGTTCTCACACGGGAAAAAACGCGGGAGGCCCTGCAGCGGCGCGGGTTTGAAGTGCTGAAATCGCATACGAATTTCCTGTTTTTCAAACCTTCGTATCTTCCGGCCAAGGAATTTTATCTGCGCATGAAAGAAAAAGGCGTGCTGGTCCGGCATTACGGGCAGCCGCGCATCAGCGGGTATATCCGCATGACGATCGGCTCGGAAGAACAGATGGAGGAAGTAATCTCGAGGATCGATTCCGTATTGACCGAATATCCCGTCGCGCTGCGGGCGTGAGCTTTTTAAAAAGGGATCTGAATCCACCAGAAAATAACGGAGGGAAATCATATGTCATCGCCTACGACATTCATGGAATGGGTTATATTTTTGTTTAATAAATATTTCTCCTTTTTCCTTGAAGGCTGCGAAACCACACTTATTCTCGCCCTAGTGGGCACGCTTTTCGGCTGCGTCATCGGCGTACTGGTCGGCGTGCTGAGGACCATACCGAAACCCGGGCCCAAAGCCAATCCCGTGACCAAGGGCCTTTATAAACTCCTGCAGTTCATCCTGCTCGCCTACATAGAAATCTTCCGCGGGACGCCGATGATGGTACAGGCCATGGTCGTCTATTACGGCTCCATGCAGGTGTTCAATATCAACATGTCGCCCATGTTCGCAGGCTTTTTCGTCGTTTCCATCAACACCGGCGCGTACATGGCCGAAACGGTGCGCGGCGGCATCGAATCCATCGACGCCGGCCAGACGGAGGCCGCCAAGGCCATCGGCATGACGCACTGGCAGACGATGGTCAGTGTCATCATGCCGCAGACCATCCGCAATATTCTGCCGCAGATCGGCAACAACCTCATCATCAACATCAAGGACACGTCCGTATTGAACGTGATCTCCGTCACGGAGCTGTATTTCAACGGCAAATCCGCTGCGGGAATCTATTACCGCTATTTCGAGGTCTATTTTCTGATCAGCATCCTGTATTTCATCATGACGTTTGCATGCGCCCGCCTGCTGCGCTGGGTCGAGCGCAAGATCGACGGCTCCGGCTACTACCAGCTGGTCGACCCCATGGCGGACCCAACAGGGACGCTGCCTGACAAGAAGAAATCGAAAGGAGTCATGCGTTTATGGTAACCGACACTCCCATTCTGAAGGTGCAGCATCTGAGCAAGTGCTTCGGAGATCATCAGGTCCTGCAGGATATCGATTTTGAGACGAACCCTCAGAACGTCATCTGCATCATCGGCGCTTCCGGCTCCGGAAAATCCACCCTTCTGCGCTGCATCAATCTGCTTGAGACCCCGACTTCCGGCGAGATTCTGTTCCACGACAACAGCATCTTTGCCGCCGGGTTCAGCCTGAATACATACCGCGCCCGCGTGGGCATGGTGTTCCAGTCGTTCAACCTCTTCCACAACATGACGGTCCTGCAGAACTGCATGGCGGGCACGAGGAAGGTCCTGAAAAAAAGCAGGGAGGAGGCGCACGAGCTCGCCATAAAATACCTGACGAAGGTCGGCATGGCGCCATATATCAACGCCAAGCCGGCGCAGCTCTCCGGCGGGCAGCAGCAGCGCGTTGCAATCGCGCGCGCCCTCGCCATGGAGCCGGAGGTCCTCCTTTTCGACGAGCCGACGAGCGCGCTCGACCCGCAGATGGTCGGCGAAGTGCTGGAGGTCATGCGCAGCCTTGCAAAAGAGGGACTGACGATGATCATCGTCACTCACGAAATGGCGTTCGCAAAAGATGTCTCCACCCGTGTGATCTTCATGGACCAGGGCGTGATCGCGGAGGAAGGCTCCCCTGCGCAGATCTTCGAAAATCCGCAGAACGAGCGGACAAAAGAATTCCTGTCCCGTTTCATCAATCGCTGACAAACGGCGAAAAAACAAACACAAGGGGAAAAAAATGAAGAGCATCGGATATTACAACGGGGAATCCGGCCCCATAGAAAACATGCACGTCCCCATGGGGGACCGCGCCGTCTATTTCGGCGACGGCGTTTACGATGTCACATACGCCGTGAACCATATTCTGTTTGCGATCGACGACCACCTCGACCGCTTCTACCGCAGTCTCGGAAAGCTTAAAATCCCGTTTGCGATGGACCGCGCGGAGCTTACGCGCACGCTTCAGCAGACGGTGGACAAAGTCGACGATTCCGAAAGCCTGCAGGTCTACTGGCAGGCCTCGCGCGGAACCGGTTTTCGCAACCATGTCTTCCCCGAAAGCGGCGTGCCCGCAAACCTGATGATCATGGTAACGCCCGAACCGCTCACGCCGATCCGCCAGAGGTTCCGAGCCATTACGGTGGAGGATTCGCGCTTTTTCCACTGCGACATCAAAACACTGAACCTGATTCCGAACGTCATGGCTTCGCAGAAGGCCAAAGAGGCCGGGTGCGACGAAGCGATCTTTCACCGGGGATTCGTCGTCACCGAATGCGCGCACAGCAACGTTTCCATTCTGAAAGACGGCGTTTTCCGCACCGCGCCGCTGAGCAACCTGATTCTTCCGGGGACCGCACGCAGGCATCTGGTCGCGCTCGCCGCGCAGGAGGGCATCCCCGTCGACCAGACCGCCTTCACCGTCCAGGAGATGATGGACGCCGACGAAGTCGTCTATCACAGTTCCGGCACCCTGTGCAACGCATTTGACGAGATCGACGGCAAAAAGGTGGGGGGACACGCCCCGGAGCTGCTCGTAAAGCTGCAGGACGCCGCCGTCCGCCAGTTCGAAAAGTATACCAAAATCAGGTTCCGCGACTACGCAAAATGAGCCTGTTTTAAATGAATCCGCCGCGTCCGCCTGAAAAAATTGCTTTATAAGGAAATCATTTCCTGCGCATTACTATTTTAGGAAAACGTTCATTTTTTCTTATCTATCGATAAATTTAGCGTCGCCAGTGCGGAAACATTTCGTTTTGATAAACATTTCGACCTGATTTTCGGGCATTTTCAAAGCCCCGCCCGGGCCGCGCAGTCTTGCCAGTCTTGATTTTCTATGTTAAACTAAGCGTGCGGAAAGACGTAAAGCGTATTTCGAAGGCGCAGGGCGGGCACACAGTACCCAGCACACCTGCGGAAGCTCTCCAAAACCTCCCGCCAGGGAAATTTAAACTTTTCGCCCTGCTGCATGGCGGGGCAAAACCGGCTATGCCAGCGGCGCGCGCCGCTGTTCCTTCGTACTTATGAAAAAAGGAGCTGACAAATCGATGGAACCTTTTGTGATCACCATTGCCCGCGGATTCGGAAGCGGCGGAAAAACCATCGGCACACAGGTTGCAAAGGATTTCGGCATTCCCTGCTATGAACAGCAGCTTTTGGAGATGGCTTCGGAATACAGCGGCATCAACGAGACCCTGTTTGCCGAAGTCGACGAGAAACTGAGGGGAAGCCTGATCATAAAGCGTCTGACCCAGGTTCCGTACTCCAACGTTCTGAAGCCTTCCGACCACGATTTCGTTTCGGATACCAACCTGTTCAACATCCAGGCCCAGATTATCCGCACACTCGCCAAAACGCAGTCGTGCGTCATCATCGGCAAATGCGCGGATTTGATTCTGCGCGACTACCCCAACGTGGTCAGCATCTACATCGAAGCTCCCCGCGAGGCCTGTGTCGCATCCATCCGCGACAAGATGGAGGTAACGGAAAAGCAGGCGGCGAAGCTGATTGTCAAAACAGATAAATACCGTTCCGACTATTATAAATTCTATACCGGCGGGCAGGATTGGAGAAGCCCCGTGAATTACGACCTTATCATCAACAGCCATCGCGTCGGACGCGACAGATGCGCAAAGGTCATCGAGGCTTACACCTGCTTCAAGCTCGGCATTGAGACGCCGAAAGCACAGGCGGAGGAGACAAAATAACGGCATTTCCATAAAAGACGCGGCGCAGGATGAAAACCTGCGCCGCGTCTTTTGCAGGCGGATGTCCCATCCGGAAAATCCGCCGTCCTTCCCCGCGTCAGAATTCGTAATCGACGCATTCGCGCGCGCTGACAAGCGCATGCACAATGTTCTTGACCGCGACATGGGCGGGATGATTCTGATAGCCCTGCTCGGCCTCTCTGGAAACGAGCGTGCAGTTCAGGACCAGATCCAGCTTTCCGCCGTTGTAGTTTCTTCCGAACTCGATGGCCTGAAGCCCGTCGACAACTCCTACGAGAGCACGGAAGCGCGCCCCGAGATCATCGGCGATCCTCGCGGCATTTTCTATCTCTTCGGGTTTGAGCGACCACATGACGATATGTCTTACCATGTTTTATCTTCCTCTCTGAATGAAATAATCACAGGTCAAAAAGATTCAGGCCCGTTACAGGGTCCTGGAAACGGCCTACCGCGTCCTGCAGGACCGTGATAAAAATTTCCGCGGTGCCGCTCACGACCGCCTCGCTGAGATGGCCGCCGAGAGCCTGTCCATCTTCTTTCGCAAAGACGGCGTGAAGATGAAGATATACTTTTCCGTCTTTCTCGCTGACGTTTCCAAGCAGCGAAGTCATTTCAAGCTCGCAGTCAAACGTATTGGAATGGAACTGCTTCCCGGCCACGTGATACAGCCCCACGACGGCATGGCCGACGGCGCCGATGCCGGAAACGGCGGCGCATGCGATATGCTCCTGCACACAGACCTCTTTCACCGCGGAAATGATTTCTTCCCCGCGGTCGACCCGAAGGACCACGGTGTCCGCGCTGCGTTTATACTTCATCTGAAAAGACTCCTTTCAAGGATCGTCCGGAAACGGCGGACAAAGCAGGACCGCCGTTCATTTGCGGTGCAGCCCGTCCAGGCCGAGGTCCTCATTCAGAAGGGCACCGGAAATGACGGAACCGCTGCCGTATTTGTCGCGGATGGTATCGAGAGCGGACTCCAGCTTTTCCTGCCTGGCCCTTCCCTGCGGGTTGCTTTCCGGTTCAAAAAAGCAGAGCTGCTCCTCCGGCGCGCCGTTCGGCACGAGCGCGGTGCCGGAAATGGCGAGCATTCGGATGGGCGCCCCGAGGTTCCAGCTTTGGCGGATCAGTTCCATAGCCGCGGCGCTCAGTTCCTTTGCCAGATGCGTGGGAACCTTCAACGTCTTCTGCCTGGTGATCGTTTTCAGGTTGGGGTCCTTGATGCCGATCTGTACCACCCAACTTTTCATGCCGTGCCTGCGAAGGCGCGAGGCGACGCTGTCCGCAATGGCCGCCACGCCCCGCGTAATGTCCTCAGGCCCGCAGAGGTCCCGGCGGAACGTAACGCTGTTGCCGATGCTTTTCACCTCGCGGATATCGTGGAAATCATGCACGGGGTCTGAGTCCATGCCGTTGGCGTAATCATGCAGCTGCGAGCCCGCCTTGCCAAGCCGCGCGTACAGGAACTCCCGCTTTGCGCCGGCCAGCTCGCCGATCGTATGGATGCCGAAGGCGTTCAGGGTTTCTTCCATTTTCCTGCCGCAGAACATCAGCGCGCCGACGGGAAGCGGAAAGACGATCCGCCGGTAACTCTCTCTGTCGATCACGGTCGTCGCATCCGGCTTTTTGTAGTCGCTGCCCAGCTTGGCATAGATTTTGCTGAAAGACACCCCGACGGAGATGGTCAGCCCCGTCTCCCTTCGGACTACGTCCCGCAGCTCGTTCGCAATCTTTTCACCGTCGCCGAAAAGCTCTTTGCTGCCGGTCACGTCGAGCCAGCTTTCGTCGATGCTGAACGGCTCTACAAGGTCGGTATAGCGGCGGTAGATCTCGTTGATCCGGCGGGAATAGTTCCGGTATTCCTCAAAATGGGTGGATGCGAGCACCAGCCCGGGGCATTTGCGCTTCGCCTGCCAGATGGTCTCCGCGGTGCGGATGCCGAATTTTTTGGCAAGCTCGTTCTTGGCGAGGATAATGCCGTGCCTGCTCTCCGGGTCGCCGCAGACAGCCATGGGAACGCCGCGCAGTTCCGGCTTGAGCACGCACTCCACGGAAGCAAAAAACGAATTGCAGTCGCAGTGCAGTATCGTCCTGTCCATGCCGTTTCCCCCCGCAGCTATCATATCATAATTTGCGCCGCCGGGAAAGCGGATTTTGAGAACCGGGTGAAATCATTTCCCGCCGGACACGGTACCGGCTTCCGGGAGCGTATCCCCGGCGGAAACTTTTGCGGAACGCGCGTCCCACATGCACCACAGCGTTACGGAAACGACCACCCCCGCTTCGCCGAGCAGGGCGAGCGGTCCCGGAGCCTCACCGTTGAAGAGGAAGACCCAGACCGGGTTCAGCAGCGGCTCGATGACGCTTATCAGGCAGACGGTAAGAGGAGGGCATCCGCCCGCCGCGATCCCGTAAAGCACATAGGGAATGCCGAGCTGAAAAATGCCCAGGACCGCTATGCTGAGGACCGGAACTGCGGTAAAATTCGTCGGGAAAGCCAGCATCGCCGGCAGGCCGACCGCCGCGGTAAACAATTGCCCAAGCAGGATCCCGCTCATGCGCGTCCGGGAATCGGTATGTCCTCCGGCAATATACATCCCGGCATAAAAAATTCCGGCCGCAACGGCAATGGCGTTCCCGAAAACGCTGCCCGGCGTCATATGGTCCAGAAAACACAGCATGACGCCGCAGACGGTCGCCGCGACCACCAGGTAATCCGCGCGCCGGAACCGCTGCCGGAACAGCAGCGCGGAAAGGATCATGATGAAGATCGGTGCGGTAAACTGCAGGACAATGGCATTGGCCGCCGTGGTAAGTTTATTCGCGGTGACAAAAGAAAGGAAAGTCAGGCACAGGAGGATGCCGGACACGACCGACCCGCGGCTGATCACCAGCCTCTGCCCGCTGATCCGCATAAATACAAAGATCGCGAACGCGGCAATCATGCTTCGCCACCCCGCTATGACCAACGGGTTCCACGGGATCAGCTTAATCAGGACGCCCGCCGTACTCCAGAAGAATGCACACAGCGCCATCAAGGAAATGGACAGGCTGCGGCTGGGTGTTTTCAACAACGGTTCCTCCTTTAATATGACCAAAATTGCGCACCAAGGCTATTTATACAGCAAAACGCGTCCGAATGCAACAGAAAATCCACGGCTGCGGCAGAAAATTACAGATTTCGGGGCATTCGGTTCCAGCCGGGAAAGCAGCAAAAAACGCGGAGCAGGGTCTCCCCTGCTCCGCAGCAACGATGCTGGCCGGCTCCGCAGAAGCGCGGAACCCCATGCCTTGTGTATATTTATTCGATGACCTTGATCCAGCCCTCGGGGCCCTTGAGGCGGCCCATCTGGATACCGGTCAGCGTATCGTATAGCTTTTTGGTTACGGGGCCCATGCCGTTCGCACTGTCCCGAATGACGATCTCCTTGCCGTGGTCCACGATCTTACCGACCGGAGAGATAACGGCGGCGGTACCGCACAGACCGCATTCGGCAAAATCCTTGACTTCGTCGAAATACACTTCCCTCTCTTCCACTTCGAGGCCGAGGTATTCCTTCGCGATATGGAGCAGAGAACGCCGCGTGATGGACGGCAGGATACTGCCAGACTTCGGGGTGACGACCTTGTGGTCTTTGGTAACGAAAAGGAAGTTTGCGCCGCCGGTCTCTTCGACCTTGGTGCGGGTGGCCGCGTCCAGATACAGATTCTCGTCATACCCGGCCTTATGGGCGGAAACGATGGCGTACAGGCTCATGGCATAGTTCAGCCCGGCCTTGATATTTCCTGTGCCGTTCGGTGCCGCACGGTCGAAATCGCTGACGCAGAGGGTCAAAGGACGGACCCCGCCTTTGAAATAAGGGCCGACCGGCGTGGTAAAGACGCGGAACTGATATTCCTTTGCCGGAGCGACACCAATGACCGGTCCGCTGCCGAACATGTAAGGACGCACATACAGGGTCGCCCCGGAGCCGTAGGGCGGCACATAGGCCGCATTGGCCCGGATGGTCTGCACGACCGCGTCCACGAACTTTTCTTTCGGGAAAACCGGCATTTCCAGCCGTTTGGCGCTGTCTTCCATGCGCTGCGCGTTCATGTCGGGGCGGAACGCCACGATATGCCCGTCTTCCGTCGTGTATGCTTTTAGGCCTTCAAAGCAGGACTGCGAATATTGCAGAACGCCCGCGCATTCGCTGATGTTTACGGTGTCGTCGGCCGTCAGTTTTCCTTCCTCCCACGCGCCGTTCCGGAAATTGGCCACATACCGTTTGTCTGTCTTCCGGTAGCTGAAATCGAGATTTGCCCAATCCAGATTCTTTTTCTCCATAACTAGCCTTCCTTTTCATAAATGATTATAGAATAATCAATGTTCCCTCTGTTTTACGGGCCCGTATTGCCCGGACAGACCACCGAGATCATAATACAAAAACGCCCTAAGCTGTTTTCAGCTTAGGGCGGACGCAAATCCGTGTTACCACCTAAATTCAGAGGATTCCTCTGCTCTCGGCCGGCACTCCGTCTCGGGGATGCCGATTCCGCTGTAACGGTCGGAACTCCGGCACAGCCTACTGGAAAAAACGTTCAGCTATGCGGCTCGGAAACGATTTCCCGGTTTTTCTCACGAAGATTCGCACCGGCCATCTTCTCTCTTTGCATCAAAAAACAGGTACTGCTTTTCTTCACAGCCTTTTTACGCTATGATATTTTGGATTGGTTTTTATTGTAACTCATTAGCCGCAAATAGTCAATGCTTTATTAAGATAACACATCAAACCGGTCCTGCTCCGCCGTCGCCGGACCAAGGCCCGGCCGCGGATTTCCCGGACGGCAGGTTAGCGTCCGAACCGCTTGTTCAGGGCTGCAAGCGACCTTTTTTCAATGCGCGAAACATAGGAGCGCGCCTATTGTAAACAATCGATGTCTTCCGGCCGCCTGCAGCGAAAATAGAGCAGAATGCGTTTATCCTCCGTCAGTTCCACACGTTCGATCAGGCCGGCAAGCAGTTCCCTGTTTCGGCACGCGCTTTCAAGGAAGCGTTCCACCATCGATCTGGCCAGTTCCGCCTGCTTTTCCGGCGGAATTTCAGACGTCTTCGCCTGTGCGAGGCTTTGCTCCAGCGTCATCCGTTCCTCTTTGGCCTTTCGGTAAACGCGTTCGAAATCTTTTTCATCCAGAAGGCCGGACAGCTTATCAAAATACATTTTATCAAGGCCGGCCGTCAGGCTCTCGATTCTGGACTGCACATCGGCAATTTTCTTTCCGCCGTCCGCTTCCCGCTGCATTTCCTGAACGGCGCGTTCCGCGGCGGGGTAAAGCACGCCGGCCTGCAGTTGCCGTTCACAGACCGTGCGGATTTTTTCCATCACGGCGCCCGTGACGGTTTTCTCCCGGATGCAATGGCTGGTGCAGACACCCGCCCTGGTGAACCGCTGGTAGGTGCGGCAGACAAAATACAGGCAGTCCTCGCCCTTGGCATTCGGGCGGTTGACGACGGCCAGCGGATAGCCGCATTCATGGCAGAAGATGAGTCCTTTCAGCGGGAAATCGTAAGTGCGGGAGCGGGTAGTCCTTCGGCTGTTCAGCAGCAGACCTACCTGGTCGAATTCCGCGCGGCCGATGATCGCCTCGTGCGTACCGGGCACTACGATCCAATCCCCTCGGGCCTGCCGGACGCATTTCCCGGATTTGTAGCTGGCTTTCTTCGTCCGTCCTTGCACCATGTTGCCGATATAGGTTTCGTTCCGAAGCATGTCGGAAATGCGTTCGCCGCTCCATCTGCCGGTATAGGGACCGGTCCTGCCGAGAGTCAGCCCGGCGTAGGCCGCGGGTGCCGGGATCTTTTCCGCATTCAGCTGCACGGCGATCCGGTGGCAGGACATCCCCTCCAGCGCCATGCTGAAGATACGGCGCACCGTGGGGGCCGCCCCCTCGTCGATGACGATCCGGTTCTTGCGGTCCGGCGATATCCTGTAGCCGAAGACCGCCTTCCCGCCGATAAACAGCCCCCTGCGCTGTTTGTCGTGCTTGACACTTCTGATCTTTTTGGAGATGTCCTTTGCATACATGTCGTTCATGATGGCACGGAACGGGGTGATATCGTTGGCGGTGCTGTCCACGCCGGTGTCGATTCCGTCCAGAAGGGAAATGTAGCGGATGCGGTTTTCCGGGAAATAGCGTTCCATGTAGTAGCCGGTCTGGATGTAATCCCGGCCCAGACGGGAAAGGTCCTTGGTGATGACCATGTTGACCTTTTGGGCCTCGATGTCTGCGAGCAGCCGCCTGAAATCCGGCCGGTCGAAGTTCGTTCCGCTCCATCCGTCGTCGATGTAGGTTCCGTAAATGTCCAGACGCCGCTCGCCCGCAAAGGCCTTCAGCATGAAAAGCTGGTTGGAAACGCTCTCCGACCGGCCGTCGTGGTCATCCTCTTTCGACAGCCGGATGTATAGTCCCGCATGATAGTCCTCCGGGTTGCTTATCTCCAGATACATACCCTGCCTCCGGGAATCAACGGACGTTCCCCATGGCCGTCATCTTCCGGAAGGATCTGCCGGCGCGGGCCTGCGATCCCTGTTTTCCAGTTCCCGCGTAAGAAACCAGGAAAAGGAGCGGGATATGATCCGGCCGGGCTCTTCCCCTTCCTTCTGAAAAAAGCACTCCACCGGTAACTCCTGCCTGTTCATATGCATACCTCCTATTCCGTAATAGTAATTGATATGCGGAATAAGTGATATATTGCCTGTCCCGGCAATATGCCGATTCATAACCGGCCCCCGCGGGGGGAAAAGCCCGCCCCGGCCGGCGCCTGCAAACGGAACGGGGGGGCGCCCCCCGTGG
>JAEZRH010000063.1 GCA_023412845.1 Bacillota bacterium | reverse complement strand
CGGCAGGAAAACACATTGTTTTCCTGCCGCTGTTTTATAAGCCGCTCTCTCAGGCGGTGCGCTTTGGAAGGGAGACCCGGAATTCGGTTCCCCGGTTCAGCTCGCTTTTCACGCGGATGGTGCCCTTGTGAGCTTCCACAATGGCTTTCGTAATGGTCAGGCCCAGCCCCGAGCCGCCGGTGCTCCGGTTCCGTGATTTATCGGCCCGGTAGAACCGTTCGAATATATTCGGAAGGTCTTCCGGCGGAATCCCGTATCCGGTGTCGCGGACGACCAGTTCCATACACTTGTCCGCCGACCGGACTTCGACTTCCACGTTTTTGCCGGCGGGGGTGTATTTCAGCGCGTTGGATACGAGATTGATGACAACCTGGCTGATTTTGTCCTTGTCGGCGCATATCGTCTCGGAGTCCCCCGTAAAGCTGAGATCGACCCCTTTTTTATAAAACTCCGGTTCAAAATTATGGAGGATATGCCGCACGGCTTCCGACAAATCGAACTCCGAACGGTCCAGAACGGCATTCTCCGCCTCCGCACGCTCCAGCTTTTCCAGGTCGCCGACCAGGCGGTTGATCCGCAATAGCTCCTCGTGGCAGCTTTCCAGCCTTTCCCTGCTCGGCTCCCAGATGCCGTCTATCATGGCTTCCAGGGAGCTTTGCAGGCTTGCGAGCGGCGTCCTCAGTTCGTGCGAGACGTCCGCCGCCATCGTTTTCCGCAGAAGCTGCTGCTTTTCCAGAGATTCCGCCATGCTGTTGACCGTCCCCGTCAGCTGGCTGATCTCCGCCGTGTTTGAATTTTCTTTGATGCGTTCCCTGAAGTTCCCTCTCGAGATTTCCGCGGCGGCCCGAACCGCTTTGGAGATCGGCCTGCTGATTCTCCGGGACATCAGCGACCCAAGAACGAAAGCAAGGAACAGCGACAGAACGCCGATCACGGCGAAAATGATGTTGATGCTGTTCAGGAACCGGAGGTCGTTGTTCGTATAATAATAAGGCCCGTAGTAACCGATCTCGGCTTCGCCGACATTTTTGAACCCGCTCTGCACGGGAAAGGACGTTTCCTCATAGCCGCCCTGAAAATTCGGGTTCTGGCTCTTCATGTTGCGGGCCATCTGGGCAAGCATCTGAACGCACAGACCGTTGTTGTGCACGGTGGCGTCCCAGACGGTTTTGCCGCCGGCGTCCTTCACCTTGAGGATGATGCCCTGCTCCAGGGCGTTCATTCCGATGTTTTCGACCGCGCCGACGTTCCATTTATCGGTCGACGTGTCGTACTGCTTTTCAACAAGGTTGATGATGTTCTGATTCTGCTGCTTCAATTGGGATTTGACGTAGTCGCTGAACTGGATGCGGAAAAAAAGGTTGACGAAAAAACTGATGGCCGCCACCAGAAGCAGGGCCATGACGGCATAGGTGAACGACAGCTTGGAACGCAGGCTACGCTTCATCCTGAACACCCCCGAATTTATAGCCGACGCCGTGCACCGTTAGAATATACTGCGGATTTTTCGAATCGTCTTCGATTTTCTGCCGAAGATTCTTGATGTGGGAGTCGATGATGCGGTCGAATCCGTCGAAATCGTCTCCCATCGCGGCCGCGATCAGTTCCTCGCGCGTAAAGGCCTTTTGGGGGTACTGCGCAAGAACGCTGATAATCTTGAACTCGTTCGGGGTCACGCTTACGGACGTTCCGCGCTTTTTGATTTCAAACCCGGTCAGGTCTATGACAAGGTCGCCGCCCCCGAAAGAAAGCACGGACGGCGAAGCGATCTCCGCCCGGCGCAGAAGGGCTTCCACCCTCGCCACGAGCTGCCTTGGGCTGAACGGCTTCGTCACGTAATCGTCCGCGCCGAATTCAAACCCTTTCAGGATGTTTTCTTCCTCCGCGCGGGCGGTCAGCATGATCACGGGCACATTCGATTTTTCTCGCAGATTCGTGCAAATCTCTTCGCCGGAGATGTCCGGCAGCATCCAGTCCAGGATTACAAGGTCGGGCTTTTCCCTTTCGTAATCCGTCAGCGCCTCCGACCCGGTGTACGCGGTAACGACCGAATACCCCCTGCTCAGAAGATAGGATTTTACGACGTCCACGATTTTTGCTTCATCGTCGACCACAAGAATTTTTTTCGAGCTGTTCATGAAACACCACCATGTCAAAAAGGCGGAAACCCGGGCTGGGCTTCCGCTTCCATCCGGCCGCTATGTGCCTGTCAGCCGGCCACGTCGTAACCCTGGTCCTCGATTGCTTCCCTGATCCGGTCCAGCGTGACCTTGCCGGGTTCAAATTCGACCGCTACCTTTTTGCCCTTCAGATCGACCGCAACGCCGGACACGCCCTCCAGAGCGCCGACGGCCGTTTTGACCGCATGCTCGCAGTGACTGCAGGACATGCCGTTTACGTTCAATACCGCTGTTTCTTTTGCCATAAGAGTACCTCCTATATATTATACATAATTTTTTACCGATAACAACTCGGGCGCCGATAAATCGCGCGGCCGCAAAAGACAGGCGGTTACGAGGCCTGCAGTCCCGTTTTCACGGGAACGCGTTCCTCTTTCACCGGCTTGAACCCTTTCAGGCTCAGCGAATTCGTGACGACGGAAACGGAGCTGAACGCCATCGCGGCCCCGGCGATCATCGGATTCAGGAAACCGAAAGCCGCGAAGGGAATCCCGATGATGTTGTAGAAAAACGCCCAGAACAGGTTCTGTTTGATTTTTCGCATCGTTCTTTTGGAGAGGCGTATCGCGGCGGGAATCGTGCGCAGGTCGCCGCGCATCAGCGTGATGTCGGCGGCCTCGATCGCGATGTCGGTTCCCGTGCCGATGGCCATGCCGATATCGGCCGTGGCGAGGGCGGGGGCGTCGTTGATGCCGTCGCCCACCATGGCGACTTTTTTGCCTGCCTTTTTCAGTTTTTCGACCTCGTCCGCTTTATTTTCCGGCAGAACTTCCGCCAGCACGTGGGTGATCCCGACCTGCCTGGCTATGGCCTGCGCCGTCCGCGCGTTGTCGCCGGTGATCATATACACGTCGATGCCCATGCTTTGGAGCTCCGAGATCGCCTCCTCTGAGCTTTCCTTGAGGGTATCGGCTACGGCGACGACGGCCTCCAGCCGGTTGTCGACCGCCATCAGCATGGCGGTTTTCCCGTCGTCCTCCAGCGCTTCCATCGCCGCGTCCGCCGTACCGGGATCAATGCCCCGCTCGCTCATCAGCTTGCGGGTCCCCATCAGGATCGATTTCCCGCCGAATGCCGCTTCAACGCCGCGCCCGGGGATCGTTTCGAACTTTTCCGGGTCGGGGACGGAGCCGAACTTTGCTTTCCCGCTCTCGTAAATCGCCGCCCCGAGGGGGTGCTCCGAGTTTTTCTCGGCGATGGATGCAAGCTTTGCAAGTTCGTTTTCTTCCATGCCGCCAAGCGGGAGCACGTCCGTCACCTCCGGTTTGCCTTTGGTGATGGTCCCGGTTTTATCCAGCACGACCGCGTTCAGCCGGTAGGCGGTCTCCAGATGTTCCCCGCCCTTGATCAGGATGCCGTTTTCCGCCCCTTTGCCCGTGCCGACCATGATGGCCGTCGGCGTGGCGAGCCCCAGCGAGCAGGGGCAGGCGATGACCAGCACCGCGACCGCGCTGACGATCGCTCTGGTGACGTCCCCGGTCGTGAACATCCAGATCAGAAAAGTGACGAGGGCGATGCCGATGACGGCCGGGACGAAGATTCCGGCGACCTTGTCCGCGATTTTCTGGATGGGCGCCTTGGAGCCCTGCGCGTCCTCGACCATTTTGACGATCTGCGAAAGCACCGTGTCCTTGCCGATTTTGGTCGCTTCAAACTTAAACGTTCCGTATTTGTTGATGGTGGCGCCGACGCAGGCGTCGCCCGGCTGCTTTTCGGCCGGCAGGCTTTCGCCCGTCAGCATGGATTCGTCCACGGAGGAGCTGCCTTCGAGAATCGTCCCGTCCACCGGGATTTTTTCACCGGGCCGCACGACGATGACGTCGCCGATGACCACTTCTTCGATGGGGATATCCGTTTCCTCCCCGCCGCGGACGACCCGGGCGGTTTTGGCCTGCAGCCCCATCAGCTTTTTGATCGCTTCCGACGTCTTTCCCTTTGCGACGGCCTCCAGATATTTCCCGAGCAGGATCAGGGTGATGATGACCGCGGCGGCTTCAAAATAAAGGTCCTTCATGCCGCCCATTTTGACCGGCTCGAAAAAGACGTTGTACAGACTGAAAAAATAGGCGGCCGAAGTGCCCATGGCGATGAGAACGTCCATGTTGGCGCTGCCGGACCGAAGCGCGTAAAAGGCGTGCTTGTAAAAACGGTAGCCGATCACGAACTGGATGGGCGTCGCCAGAGCCAGCTGGAAATACTGGTCGTGAAGGAACGGCACGTCAACGCCGACGAGGGAGAGGATCATCGCCAGCACGAGCGGGAAGCTCAGGACGGCGGAGCTGACCAGCGTCAGCCGGAGCGTCTTCAGCTCCTTTTCATGTTCCTCCCGTTCCCGGTCGGGCGTGACATCTTCGGCGACGGCCGCGCCGTAGCCCAGCGACTTGACCGCCTCGATCATTTCAGACACTTTTACTGCCGACGGATCGAATTCCACCGTCGCTTTTTCCGTGGAAAAATTGACGCCGGCCTTTTTGACGCCGCCGAGCCTGCCGAGCTTTTTCTCGATCCGGGCGGCGCAGGCCGCGCAGAACATGCCGCCTATTTTCAATGATTCTTTTCGGACCATTTTTGTCTGTCACTCCCTTATGACTTGCACCTGAAACGGCTCAGGCCGCAGTTGTTACTGGCAGCAGGCCATTCCGCCGCCTGTGGAAACATAGTTCTGCGTTTCCTTCTGGATCGCGTTCAGGTCAATCTTATTGATATCGTCGACTACCTTGACGTAGCCGCGCAGCATCCCCATCCCGCACTGGAACGAAAAATCGGACTGGGGCGTGATCAGCGGCGTGGAGGTCTGGCTTCCCAGATCGATCTGGCCGTTCAGTTCCGGGAAGACTACGTATTCGTTGCAGGAGGTCAGCTGTGCCGCTTTGAAGCTGATTTTTGCGGGAATTCCCTTTTGGAGGACCAGCACCGCGGGCGAATAGCCGTTGTTGCCTACCGTTACGGTGACATCCTGTTCGTTTCCGTTGATTTTCGCGACACCTACCGTGCTCGCGGCGCTTCCGGAGGACGTTTGCTGCCCTGCCGTGGAAAGAGACGCCTTTGTAACGTCGTCGATGATTGAAATCGTGCTTGTGATCATGCCCATGGAGCAGGTATAGGTGACGGTCCCCGTCTGCTGCGGGGTGAAATCGATCTCGTTGTCGCCTGGATTCAACGTCTTCGTAACGTTGTACTGCGGTATCGTCACGGTGCCGTTGCATCCGTTGATCGTGCTTGCGTCCGCCTTGATGGTCCATTTTACGGGGATGCCCTTCTGCACGGTGATGGGGGTATAGCTGTTCGGCTGGAGCTGCGTCGTCACGGTCTGCCCGGAGCCCTGCACGACGGCTACGTTGCCGGCCGTTGCGGCTTTGGCGGAAAAGGCGCTTGCAAAGCTGATGCCGGAAAGCGAAAATCCGCGGCCCAGCATGATGATGCCGAGGAACATCACAAGCACGGCGCTGACCCTCATCATCTTATGGGTGAATTTGTTGCTCAGAAAAGAACTGATGGCTCCGAACCCAAACATCAGGGGCACGGTGCCGATGCTGAAAGCGAACATCGCCAGCGCGCCCTTCACGGGGCTGCCCGTTCCCAGCGCGTAGATCTGCATGGCCTGCAGCGGCCCGCAGGGCATCAGCCCGTTGAGCAGGCCAATGTAAAACGGTCCGTGACTGGACCTGCCCGCGTAGAGCTTTCTGCCGAAGATCTTTGGCATATGAGGGGTGATTTTCCGAAGCCACGGGAAGATGTTCAGCATGTTGAGCCCCATGAGCACCATGAAAATCCCCGCGAGGATGGCGACGATCCCCTGCGCCGTGCCGGAAAAGCTCACGACGGAGCCCAAAGCGCCGACAATGCCGCCGACCGCCGTGTAAGAGATGACGCGCCCAGCGTTATAAAGGACGCTCGGTTTCAGCTTTGCCCAGCTGCCGCTGCTTTCCGTGTCCCGGTAGGAGACGGCCTGCGAGAGGTTGATGCCGCCGCACATGGCGACGCAGTGCAGGGAAGTGATCAGCCCCACGACGAACAGGATTCCGTAGCC
Organism: Bacillota bacterium; assembly: GCA_023412845.1. Lineage (GTDB taxonomy): Bacteria > Bacillota > Clostridia > Oscillospirales > Acutalibacteraceae > Thermocaproicibacter. The sequence goes on along the minus strand of JAEZRH010000063.1, from coordinate 36 downwards.
CATGTTCTGGTTGATAGCCGGCATGAAGCTGAAGCC
>JAEZRH010000153.1 GCA_023412845.1 Bacillota bacterium | reverse complement strand
GGGCATAACACCCCGGGAAGGTGGGGGGGGGGGTTTGGGCCCGCGGCGACGCCGCCGTCCTTTATCTCCGCGCCCAGCTTGCGGGCAAGGTCCGTGCTGCCCGCCACGCCCAGCGCGACGAACAGGCCCGCTGTTTCGAGGGTGCCGCCGTCGGCGAATTTCACGCCCTGCAGCGTGTCGCCGCCGAACAGGGAATCGATTTTCCGCGTGCTGACCTCCATCTCCGGCGGGAACTGTGCGGCGGGCTGCCCGCCGTCGGTCAGGACGGTCACCTTCTCCGCGACGGGCAGAAGCTCGCGCGCCTCGTGCAGGGCGTAATCGCCGCTCCCCAGCACCGCGACCTTTTTTTTCCGGTAGAAAAACGCGTCGCAGACCGCGCAGTAGCTCACCCCGCGGCCTTCGAACCCCGCGGCGCCGGGGATCTTCGGGGCCTTGCGCGCGGCCCCCGTCGCAAGCACGGCGAACGGTGCCGATTCTTCCCCCGCGGACGTCGCCACCGAGAATTTCCCGTCGTATGACACGCCTAAGATCTCGCCCCAAAGGAATTTTGCGCCGACGCGCTGCGCCTGGGCGATCCCGTTCTCAAAAAGCGTTTTGCCGGTAACCGGCTCGGGGAAACCGTAGTAATTCTGTATTTTGTCCGTTTTGAGAAGCGCGCCGCTTTTTTTTCCGATAATCAGGGTATCGAGCCCGGCCCTCGCGGTGTACAGCGCCGCGGAGACGCCCGCGGGCCCGCACCCCAGTATGATCACATCCGGCATGGTTTGAAAACCTCCTGTTCGTTCCGCCGTATCTGTTATATTATATACTTGCCCGTGCAAAATAAAAAGAGACAAAGTCACAGTACCCACCCGTTTCCCTGTTTGGAACTTGCGTTTTGCATCGGGGAAGCGTAAAATTATGGACGGTAAAATATGGATGCAGCCATCTGTGACTGCAGATATGCGCCCCGGGAACCATATCTCTTGAACCAAGGAGGGTCTTTCTATGGATTTTAATGAACCGATGCTGCTGAAAGCCGCATGCAAGGATTATATTTGGGGCGGTACGCGCCTGCGCACGGAATACAACCAGCAGAGCGACGCGCCGAAAATCGCCGAAAGCTGGATGCTTTCCTGCCACCCGGACGGCCCCGGCGTCATTGCGGGCGGGCGGTACGCCGGCATGCCGCTGCCGGAATACCTCAAGCTTGCGGGGCCCGACATTCTCGGGACGGACTGCCGGAAATTTCCGGACTTCCCACTGCTCATCAAACTCATCGACGCGAAGGACCGCCTGTCCATCCAGGTCCACCCGGACGACGCCTACGCCGCCGCGCACGGGGGCGGCTTCGGCAAGACGGAGATGTGGTATGTCGTCGACTGCGAACCGGGAGCGAGCCTGTACTACGGATTCGATCACCCCATCGGGAAGGAAGAATTCCGCAGAAGGATTTCCGACAATACGCTGGAAGAAGTCCTGAACAAGGTCCCGGTACATCCCGGCGACGTCTTTTTCATCGAGGCCGGTACGCTTCACGCCATCGGCGCCGGGATTCTGATCGCGGAGATCCAGCAGAATTCCAACTACACGTACCGCATCTACGATTACGGCCGCCTCGGCAGCGACGGCAAGCCGCGTCAGCTGCACATCGAACAGGCCCTCGACGTGACCCGCACCGTCCCGCCCGAAAGGCCCGCGCGGCCACAGGGCATGCGCGAAAGCCTCGGGGGATGCCTGCGCCAGCTCCTCGCACAGTGCGGCATCTTCACCGTCTATTGGATCGAGGCGGGCGAAGCGCCGCTGACCGCGGACGAAAAGAGCTTTCATTCCCTCGTCTGCCTGGACGGGGACGCCCTTTTCCTGCAGGACGGCCGGCCCGTGCTGCCCATCCGGAAGGGAGACAGCGTTTTCGTCCCCGCCGGTTACGGAAGTTACGTGGTCAAGGGCGACTGCCGCCTGCTTTGGACCACCGTGTAAACGTGCTCAGATCACCATGCCGCCGTTCACGCCGAGAACCTGCCCCGTGATGAAATCCGCCGCCGGCGAAGCGAGGAACCTCACCGCCTGCGCCACATCCTCCGGGGTGCCGATTCGCTGGAGCGGCGTTTCTTCTTTCAGCTCGCGCATCGTCTGCGCGTCGAACCCCGCGTTCATGCGCGTGTCGATCACGCCCGGCGCGATGCAGTTGACCTGGATGTTCGACGGTCCCTCTTCCTTGGCAAGGGCTTTCGTCAGCCCGATGACGGCTGCCTTCGCGGCGGAGTAGTGCGCTTCGCAGGAAGCGCCCGTCTGCCCCCACATGGAAGAGACGTTGATGATCTTCCCGCGCTTCTGGCGGATCATATGCGGCAGGGCGAGCTGGCAGCAGTGGAAAACGCCGGTCACGTCCACGGCGAGCATGCGCTCCCAGTCCTGTTCCGTGAGGTCGGTGAACAGCTTCTGCTGGGCAATGCCCGCGCAGTTGACGAGCACGTCCACCCCGCCGGCGGCGCGGAACATCCCCTCGGCCTGCGCCCGGTCGGAGACGTCGGCGCGGCAGAGCATGGCGCGCGGCTCTTCGGCCCCGGCGTTCAACTCGTCCAAAAGGGTTTTCGCGTCCTCCTCCGAGCGCAGATAATTGATTGCCACAAAGAACCCGTCGCGGGCAAGACCCTTTGCCGCCGCCCTGCCGATCCCTCCGGAAGCCCCCGTCACCAGCGCCTTTTTCATCGTTGCATTCCTCCGTAAATTCCGCGGGTTTTGATCTGTTCCCTATTATATCATATCCGGCGGAGGAAAACAGCTTCCCCAAAAATGGAAAAAGCCCGGGATCCGCTTAGCGGTGAAATCCCGGGCTTTTTTCGCGCATGCGTGAAAATCGGATTTTTCAGTCCCGATCGGAAACCGCAAGGACGCTAAGCACGGCGTTGTTGACGGTGACACCCGGCGTAATGCTGATGATGGAGTTCGTCGACAGCCGTACACTGTAGGTGTAGGTACCGGGCGCAATATCGGCATCAAAGAACTGGAAGCTGAACGCTTCCGCCTCAAGGATCGCGGCTGTCGTTGAAAACGTATAGGTCGCACCCACGTTTGTGGTGCTTCCGTCCGCCGCGGCGCGGGTAATCTCGAAATTCAGCGTCACGACAACGCCGACCGGCAGAGATATGACGCTGGTGAAATTGAGCAGGTTGTCTGTCAGCCCCATTCCGCGCGTGTCGATCGACGTGGAGACCACGTTGAGCGGGGCGGAAAGGGTCGTGGTAAGAATCGGCAGCGGTCCGACGCTGCCGCTGTTGGCGTTCAGCGCGACCTGCCTGCGGATTTCAGGCCTGTTTGGATCGAAATCCCTATCGACCGGATCGACGCCGCTCCGGTACGGCGCCATCGTCGTCTGCACGGGATAATAAGCCAGCCCATGATCAGCCGCATATGCACTCAGGCATGGATCATAGCTCATACTAGCCCTCCTGGAAATTCAGATTGAAAGGATAATCCCTTCAACGCCATAATATGCAGAGATTCGGCCAAGGTACGAGATTTTTCCAGTAAACCACCCGAAACACGGCGCCGGGTGGTTTTTTACGCGATCGATTTTTCAAATTACCAATAACGAAATTAAAATCGGCTGCATAGTATGATCCTGGAAATTTACCTGTGTTTCAGGGGGGTGAAACAGAAATCATGAGCTGGAACAGATAATCTTCAGACAGAAACAGCTCCATGCAAGGCCCCCCGGGGCCTAGGGGGCCGATGGGTTTCCGCGGTCTGGCCGGGGAGCGCGGCCCTGCCGGTCCCCAGGGGTCTGCAGGTCCTTCGGGCCCCAGCGCGCAGTCTGGGGAACTTCTCCGCAACGGAGGGATGGAAGTCTTTGTCGGCGACGTGCCGCAAGGGTGGGAATCGGCAGTACCGAACACCGTGCGCGGGCAGACGGCGGGCGGCAGCGTGCACTCCGGCGATTCGGCGGTCAGCCTGTCGAACGGCGCGATTCTGGGGCAGAACATAAGGCACCTGACCCCACTGCGCTATTATGTGCTCAGCTTCTTCGCGCAGGGCGACGTGGCCTTCACCGCTTCGGTCCTGTTTACCAACAATAGGCTGGGTGAAAATACCGCCGCTTCCGTCTCCGTCCGGCAGGCGGACGTTCCGGTCACCGGGTTCGGTTTCTACCGTATCGTGACGGTTCTGGCCCCGGCCAACACGGTCGCCGCCCAGATCTTTTTCGAAACCGCTTCAGGCACCGGCGGGACGCTGACCTTAGACGACGTCTCCTTCACAGCGCAGTAGGGCGGGCGCAGAAAAGCCCCGGCTCCCGCAATGGGGGGGCCGGGGCTTCGTTTTGCCGGGATGTGGAAACAGGATCAGAGATTGTGCACGGCAAGCGAGATGAAGTTGATGATGAAAAGCGCGGTCGCACCGTACATGACGGGGTGGACCTCCTTCGCCCTGCCGCGGACAAGCTTGATGAGCACATAGGTGATGAAGCCGAGCGAGATGCCCGTCGTGATGCTGTAGGCAAAGGGCATGAACGCGACCGTGATGAACGCAACGGCAGCGTCTTCGAAGTTGTGCCAGTCGATGTCCGAAATAGCGGCGATCATGAGGATGCCGACGACGATGAGCGCCGGGGCGGTCGCGGCCGACGGAACGATGCTGATGATGGGGGAAAGGATGAGGCACAGGGCGAAGAGGATCGCCGTCACGACGGAGGTCAGGCCCGTGCGGCCGCCCTCCGCAATGCCCGCGGAGCTTTCCACGTAGGTGGTGGTGTTCGAGGTGCCGACGAAGGAACCCGTGATGGTGGCGCAGAGGTCCGCGAACAGGGCGCGGTCAAGGCGCGATTTGATGCCGCGGCCGGAATACAGCAGTTTTTCGTCCTCGTCATTGAAAATGCCGGTGCGGCGGCCCGTGCCGATAAAGGTTCCCAGCGCGTCGAAAATGTCGGTCAGAACGAAGCCGATCAGCGCGGTAAAGGCCAGCGCGATCTTGGAGTTGTCTGTAAACAGCCCCGCGAAATCCAGCTTGAACGCCGTGTCCTGAATCGAGGCGATGGAAGACCCGATCGCCGCGGGCGTAATGGAGATCGTACCGAAGAAAGCGGAGGCCGTGTTGACGTTATCCGGCAGGGAAGAGAAGAAAACGTGCGGATTGACGCCGCAGGCGATTTCGATCATGCACAGAACCGTCGTGGAAACGATGCCGATCAGGATGGAGCCCTTCACGTTCAGCACCATCAGAACCAGGATGATCGCCACGCCGATCAGGGCCAGCTGGACCGACGGGCTCGAGAAGTTGACGAGGGCCGGCACGGAGGAGGAATTGGCAATCATGGTGGAATCGGCTGCCGTTTTCCCCGTGAGGATATAGGTTCCGGGGTCGGAAGTGAATTTGAGCAGCCCGGCGTCCTTGATGCCGATATACGCGACGAACAGCCCGATGCCGCCGCCGATCGCGCTCTGCAACACCCTCGGCAGGGAACGGATGATGATCTTGCGCAAGCCCGTGACGGTGATGATGATGTTCACGACGCCGCAGATGAACACCATGGCCAGCGCCTGCTGCCAGGTGAATTTCATCACGCCGCAGACGGTGAAGGTGAAGAATGCGTTCAGGCCCATGCCCGGGGCAAGGGCGTACGGAACGTTCGCGAACAGCGCCATTACAAGGGTGCCGACAACCGATGCGATGATCGTCGCCACGAAGATGCCCTGCGGGTTGAACGGGTTGCTCGGCGTACCCGCCAGCTTCAGGATGCTGGGGTTGACGAAGATGATGTATGCCATTGTGAAAAACGTGGTGACGCCTGCCGTGATCTCCGTGCGGACATTGGTGCCGTTCCCCTTCAAATTGAAAAAGTCGCCCTTCGGATGAAATGCGGTCTCTTTGCTTTCCGCCATTTTCTGCTTCCTCCTGCAATAAAAATCGCCCGACAAAATCTTGATCTTGTCGGGACACAGTTTCTTTGTATATAGTATAGCGGATTTTATCGAAATAAAGCAATGTGTTATTTACACAAAGTTAGAGATTTTGAAACAAATTATTCATACTTTTCAGCCTATTTCCTCACGGCCCGGTGAGAACGCTTGTCTTCGTACATTCTGCGGTCGATCCTCGCGAGAAAATCCTGCGGAGGAACGCCTCCAGATTTTTCAAACAGTTCGAAGCCGATGCTTAGGCTCAGCCGGAAGGGGAACCGGCCCTTCAGGTTTTCCAGTTCCACGTTCTGGCGAATGCGCGCGACGAGGCGGCCGACTTCCTCCACGCTTTCCGTCTCCATCACCACGGCGAACTCGTCCCCGCCGATGCGCGCCGCAAGGTCGCCCTTGCGCACGCTGCGCCGCAGAATCTCGCCGACCTGTTCCAGCGCGGCGTCGCCCACGTCGTGCCCGTAGCTGTCGTTGACTTTTTTGAAATTGTCGATATCCATCATGATGCCCGCGATCCTGATTCCGGCCCGGCCGCCGGAAAAAAGCGCTGCGGTATTCCGGTCGAATCTTCGCCGGTTCGCAAGACCGGTCAGGTGGTCGGTATAGATCTGCATGCTCTGCATATTGAAATAGATGATCAGCATGGAAAAGGCAAGGCACACCCATACAAGGTCGACGGCCGGATTGAGGAGCTGCAGCATGCCGGCAGGCATAGGCAGCAGGGCAGACGCAATCAGCGAATTGTATTCGGCGCTGACGATGCGGCTCCGCCTGCGAACCGTCTGAAGAAGGTAAAAAAGCAGGTAGCCATAGCAGACGGCCGGCACCAGATAAAACCAGGGGCCCCGGTGATAACCATTGCCCGCGTCAAAGAAAAAGATGAAATGCCCGGGCAGGCTGGCGGTGCAGAGGACGGCGTTGAGCAGGGCGGGGGCCCCGTTCAAAATCAGGAGGCCCCTGGAAGGCAGGGTGCCGCTCTTGAGCATCGTTTCCAGATAGACGATCCACAGAGCCATCGGGAGCGGCATCAGCGACAGATGGATGGCCGCGGCCGCAGGCGCAATGAGCCCGGCGGCAGGCGAATCGTTTCCGTTGAGCAGGTTCAGACAGAACTCAAAAACCAGCAGCAGTGCGTTGAACAGGATGGAATAAGCAAAGACGCGCTGGCTGCCCGCAAGCCTGCCGGTCTGCTTTTTCAGGTCGTAAAAGATGATCCCCAGAAGAAGCAGACCGATCACTATGTTTTTAACGCTTTCGACAACGATGCTGTTATACATGAAATATCCCTGCTTCCGTTTTAAGGCGTGGCCCGGGCGTTTGGGAACGGGGACGTCTTAGGCTTCCGGGCCCGGGAATTCGGCTTCCAGTCGAAAAATGTCGAATCGTTGGATGCAGCCCGGCGCGGCCTCCAACGGCCCGCCCCGCAGTCCTGCGGGGAAAACGGGCATGGTCGGGCGGGACTGTTTTGGGAAGCTGCCAGGGAACGGGCCTATCTGTGTCGATAAGGGAGATGCGGAGCAGGTTTTTCTCAGTAGAGGACGACGTTTTCGCCTTTTACGGCGCACCGGCATTCATAGTTTTTCTGCGTGCCGGTCTGAACGTCGTAGATGGAGTTGAACTCAAAGGAATCGGTTTCGTCGGAAAGTATATACTGCGCCAGGATGAACCGATCGTCCACACAGGTGACAAAGCGCCCCAGTTCTTTTGGGTAGGCCGCGTCCAGAGAGGAATTCAGCACGCCCGTCACCTGAAAGCTGTCGTCGTCTTTGTCGCAGACGCGATAGACCCGCCCCCCTTCGGCGTCTATGCTGAACCACGCGGGCTTTTCTTCGCCGCTGAGCGTAAGGCGCGCCGCCACGCTTTTTTTGCCCGTTCTTCGGTCCACGGCGCACAGGCGCTGGTCGCCCGTCGGGAAATACTTCGCCCGGAAATAAAGGTTGCGGTCGTCCATGCCCGCGTAGCGCACAAGGCCCGGCGTGCCCGCGCTGAGGATCAGTTCGAGCGGGATGCTCGGCTCGCCGGATTTGACGGAAACGATGAAGTCGAACAGCGGGCATTCCCAGACGTTGTCGCTGACGCCGTCGCCCAGCCAGCGCATGTTGTGGAAGCATTTCAGCTTGTCTTCCTCGCTGCCGTGCGGGTCCAGCAGAAGAAGGCGCGGCTCGCCGTCCTGCCGGTAGGGGATAAATCGGGAGGAATCGGCGCCGCAGACGCGCGGATCGCGCGCATAGTAATAACGCCCCTCCTCAAGGTCGTAAAGATAGGCCGCGCGCGAAAAACCCGTGAGCTTTTTATATTCCCCGAACAGAGCCCCGTGTCTGTCGTTCGGTCCTGTGTAGAACAGGACATGCAGCTCGTCCAGCGCGCGGCAGTCCTGAAAGCTCCCGATAAAATTCAGCTTGGCGAAATTTCGTTCCTCTCCCGTCTGCTTGTCCACCCGAAGGACCCATGCTTCGCTCCCTCCGGACTCCATCACCACGACGATATCGTCGGGAAAGCTGAAATAGTGCTGCACGAAAGCCGGGTCGGTGAGGAAGTAGTTCGCAATGATGCGTTCGCGGTGCGTCACGCGGTTGTACGCAAGCAGGAACAGGCTGCGGTGGCCTTCCTCCGTTTTTTCTTCAGCATAGTAGATGACAGTGTCGCTGATCTCGATCAGGACGTCGTTGCAGTCCGTAAAAACGTTGCGCAGGTCCACGACCTTCAATGCGATCACCTCCCGGCGCGTGTATCGTGTATTATTGTAATGATTATACCATACCGCGGGAGCCATTTCCAGCGGCCACACAGCGCTTTTCACACCTGCGGCGGACATAACTGCGGTTTTATGAAAATTTTACAGATGCAAGCTGTTCCTCCGGGAGCAGCAACAGACCGTCCCGCCTGAATAAGCAATTCTATTCCCCTGCGCCGAACGGCGGGCCGAAGCAGGCTTTGCCTGCGGTTTCTTTTTGAGGAATGCGGTGCTATACTTATCATGGGAAGAAGGCGTGGGCGATGCATGTGGAAAAGAAAGGGAACTGCATGGAGATCGACCTGCACGGCCTGACCGAGCGGGACGCGAAAGCGAGACTGGAACACTTTCTTTCCTCCGCACCCCCGGGCGTGACCGAAGTGCGCGTCATCCACGGCTACAACGGCGGGCAGGCGCTGCGCGACATGGTGCGGCTGCGCCTGAAGCATCCGCGCATCGCCGCAAAGCTGCTCACGCTGAACCCGGGCGAGACCCGTCTTCTGCTGCGCCCGCCCGCGCCGCCATCTCCGCAGAGCGGGAAACGTAAAAAATAAAAAAATCCGCTTCGGGTTTGCTTTTTCAGCAGGCCCGAAGCGTTTTTTTGTTTTGTCTTTTCTGCACCGCATATTCTCCCGCCTGACCGGAAAAATAGGACTGAAATAAAATTTCCGGAAAGAGGGAACGGTTTTGACGGTAACCAAAAAAGAGTACAAGCAAATGGCCAAAAAAGCCTCGCCGGGGACGACCTACGGCAAAAACATGCTGTTCGCCTTCCTGTTCGGCGGCGGTATCTGCACGCTGGGGCAGGCGTTTCTGGACCTTTTCCGATACCTGAATCTCGACCAGAAAACGGCGTCGGCTTTCGTCTCCATCACGCTCATCTTTCTCAGCGCACTGCTGACGGCGCTCGGCATGTACGACAACCTCGCCAAGGTCGGCGGCGCGGGCACGCTGGTGCCCATCACGGGGTTCGCGAACTCCATCGTCTCTCCGGCCATGGAATTCAAAAGCGAAGGATACGTCATCGGCATCGGCGGCAAAATGTTCATTATCGCCGGGCCGGTCCTCGTCTACGCGACGGCCTCGTCCATCCTGTACGGGCTGATTCTTTACTTCTTCCATCTGTACTGAGCGTTTTTCCGCAGAAAAGGGGGCAACAGCATGCCTGCAAGGGTAGGCAAATACACCATTGAGCTGCAGACGAATCCGGCGGTGCTGGGCTTTGCCGCGGTCGTCGGCAAAAAAGAGGGCGAGGGTCCCTTCGGCGAATACTTCGACCAGTGCCACACCGACACCACGCTCGGCGAATCCAGCTGGGAACGCGCGGAAAGCCGCCTGCAGAACGAAGCCGTGCAGCTTGCGCTGCATAAGGCGGGCATCAAAAACAACGAGGTGGACTGCATTTTCGCGGGCGACCTTTTAAACCAGTGCATCTCTTCCACGTTCGGCCTGCGCAGTCTGGACATCCCGTTCCTCGGTCAGTTCGGCGCCTGTTCCACCATGGCGCAGACGCTCGCCATAGCCTCGCTGTTCGTCGAGTCCGGTGCGGCGGGCAGGGCGGCGGCGGTCACGTCGTCGCACTTCTGCTCCGCCGAGCGGCAGTACCGCTTTCCTCTGGAATACGGCGGGCAGCGCTCGCCGACCGCCCAGTGGACGGCTACCGCCGCGGGCTCGGTCATCCTAGGCGCGCGGCAGCAAAACATGACCGCGCGCGTCGGCCTGCAGGCCGTCACGTTCGGCCGCATCACCGATTTCGGCATCAAGGACGTGGCCAACATGGGCGCGGCCATGGCTCCCGCGGCGGCGCAGACACTCATTGACTTTTTCAACGACACGTCGTCTTCGCCGCAGGACTACGACCTGATCCTGAGCGGGGACCTCGGCCTTGTGGGGAGTAATCTGCTCAAAGATATGCTGCAGCGCGAGGGGAAGGACATCTCTTCCGTCTACAACGACTGCGGTCTGATGCTCTATGACCGGGAAAAGCAGGACGTCCACGCGGGCGGCTCCGGATGCGGGTGCAGCGCGGCCATCCTCTGCTCTTTTGTCTTACAGCAGATGGACGCGCTCAAGCTGCACAAGGTTCTGTTCGTGGGCACCGGCGCGCTGATGTCGCCGACCTCCTCCCAGCAGGGGGAGAGCATCCCCGGCGTGGCGCACCTCGTCTACCTCAAGGCGTAAGACGCATAAACCCTGCGGGAGCGGTTGCTGAGACTCTCCCGCAGGGCAAAGCGATTTTATTTTCACCGCCGGTTTGGTGGCTTCGCACCGCCCGGCGGCACGGCTCAGTTGGCCAGAGGCGAAAGGTCCAGCACGTCCGCAAAGGGTTTGAAGAATACGGCGAGCCGGCCGAGGATCTTCTCCGCGCCGCCCGCTTCGTCGCTTTCCACGTTCAGCGGCATGATGGGGTCGTGGACGCTCAGGCGCAGAAGGAACCATCCGTTGCCGTGGCCTTTGTCGAGCGAAACGCGCACGCCCTCGAAATTATCCGGCGCAATGGTCCAGCCGGGCTGCGTTTTCGCATAATCCGTCAGCGCCGCGACGACCCTTTCTCCCACGGAGCGGAAATCCTCCGGCAGAATGGGGAAGCGCAGTTCCTTCGCCTCGGCGGGTTCGCGCAGCGGGGCGAGCAGGTCTTCCAACGTTCTGCCTTCGGCGCGCAGCTTTGCGGATTTGATGATGATCTTCGTCACGAGGTACGCGCCGTCGTCGAGGAAGAAATTCTCTTTCATGGCGGCGTGGCCGGAGGTTTCTATGGCGAGCGGGCATTCGACGCCCTCCCGGTTGAGACGGACCGCCTCGTTGATCACGTTGCGGTAGCCGCGTTTGAACCGGCGGTGTTTGCCGCCGAGCGTCTTTTCGATATATTCCGCAAGGCCGGAGGATGTGATGGAATCGGTGACGATCGTGCCGCCGGGGCAGTTTTCGAGCGCAATGGCCGAGGCGACGGCCACAAGGCGGTTGCGGTTGATCTCGTCTCCCTTTTCGTCCACGGCGCCGCCGCGGTCCACGTCGGTGTCGAAGATGACGCCGAGGTCCGCTTTCGCTTTCACGACGGCTTCGCAGACGGATTTCATGGCCGTCTCGTTCTCCGGGTTCGGGATGTGGTTTGGGAAGCGTCCGTCCGGCTCGAGGAACTGGCTGCCGGAAACGTCGGCGCCGAGCGGGGCGAGCACGTCGGAAGCGTAGAAGCCTCCCGCGCCGTTGCCCGCGTCCACCACGATGTGGAAGCCCGTGAGCGGATGCTCATAGTCCTTCGCGTTCACGTTCTCCTTGATCATATTGCGCAGGCGAACGCAGTACGCAGTCATGTAGTCCGTTTTCTCGGCGGTGCCGTTCCCCGCCGCAGGCCTGTCGCCGTTCTGCGCATGCTGCAGGATCGCCTCGATGTCCGGTCCGTCGAGACCGCCTTCCCGCGTGAAGAATTTGAGCCCGTTGCGGCTCCAGGGATGGTGGCTCGCCGTGATCTGCACCGAACCGTCGCACGAAAGGTCGCGCGTCACGAGGAACATGGCCGGCGTGGAAGAAAGTCCGCAGTCGAGCACATGCACGCCCGCGCCGGTCAGGGCCCGCACCACGCAGGTGCGGATGCGCTCCGCGGAGACGCGCGGGTCGTGTCCGACCGCGACCTTCAGTTCCGGGACTTTTTTCCCGGTCTTCGCCGAAAGCCACAGCGCGAAACCGTCCGTCGCTTTCCCGATCACTTCGTCCGTGAGATTAACCGTCTCCCCCGGCACGCCTTCCGCCGCCACGCCGCGGATGTCGGTGCCGCTTTTCAGCTGACTCCAGAATTTCGTAAGCAATTTTCTCGGCTCCTTTTAAAATTTCTCGGTTTTCGGCTCCGCAGGTCCCCGGGTCTTCCCTCCTGAGCTCGCCGAAAAAGAACCGGCCGCCGCTCACCGGCAGCCGCGCCTGTGATTTACACACTCTAGTATACCTGATTTTTCGCCGAATGGAATCCGTTCCGTCAAATCAAGAGGGAAATTATGCAAAATCTGATTGCGATCCGCAACCTTTACAAAATCTACCGCATGGGGGTAAACGAGGTCCGCGCCCTGAACGGCATCACGCTCAACGTCGCCGAAGGCGAGTTCATCGCTATCGTCGGCAGCAGCGGCTCGTGAAAATCCACGCTGATGAACATCATGGGATGCCTCGACACGCCCACCTCCGGGCAATACTTCCTGAACGGGGAAAGCGTGGCGGGCCTGAGCGAAAAGCGGCTCGCGCAGATCCGCAACCGCGAGATCGGCTTTATTTTCCAGAGCTTCAATCTGCTGGGCAGCCAGAACGCGCTGGAAAACGTGGAGCTTCCCCTGCGCTACCGCGGCGTGGAGCGCGCCGAGCGCCGCCGCCTGGCGGAAGAAGCGCTGATGCAGGTGGGCCTCGCCGGCAGGATGTCGCACCGCCCCGCGGAGATGAGCGGCGGGCAGCAGCAGCGGGTCGCCATCGCCCGCGCCATCGCCGCAAAGCCGCCCATCGTCCTCGCGGACGAGCCGACGGGCAACCTCGACTCGCATTCCGGGGCGGAGGTCATGCGCATCCTGCACGGGCTGTGCGACGCCGGACGGACGGTCGTGCTCATCACGCACGACGACAGGATCGCGCGCAACGCGGACCGCATCGTCCGCCTGCAGGACGGGATGCTGCAACAAAGCGGCCTTTCGTGCGGATGACGCAGCGGCATCGGAAAAAATAAGGCTGAAACTTTGGTGGTTTTACTGGCGGCGGTTTTCTTGACAGCAAATTGCGGCACGATTATAATAAAGCCGGTGGAAAAATCCACCGGCTGCTTCATGAAAAACACACGAAGGAGGAACCGATATGGCGACACCCATCGAACTGCACGACGTTGACGTCCCCGCGTTCCTGAAAGTGCTTGACGAATGCAAAGGCAACATATACCTAGTCACAAACGAAGGCGACCACCTGAACCTGAAAAGCAAGCTCAGTCAGCTGGTCGGACTGACCAAGCTGATCGAAGGCGGCCAGATCGCGCAGGCTTTCATCATCTGCGACGATCCCGAGGATCAGTCCAGGCTTTTCCGTTTCAACCTTTACGGGGAGAAGGGCGTGGACAAGGAAGGCACAAATCCGTAAAATCGGCAAGCTTTGCCGCCCGTGACGGGCGGCGTTTTTTTATGTATAACAAAAAGCACCCTTACGGCGAAGGGTGCTTGAAGACACATAAGGAGCAACAGCATGGAGACAGGCGATACAGAGATCGAGAAGAAAATGTACGAACTTGCGATCGAGCTGATCAAGCGTCGTTTCCCCGTCGGCTGGGGCGGGGCGGCGGTCATCCGCACGGAGGAAAATCATTATTTCACAAGCGTCGCCCTGGGAACTTCCAATGCGGGCGCGCAGCTATGTATTGAAGTCGAGGCAATGTGCGAAGCGCATAAGTGGGACGAAAGGGTGACGCATTGTCTCTGCGTTGTAAGGGACGATGAAAAATCAGCGTTCAAGGTTCTTTCTCCCTGCGGGATCTGCCAGGAAAGGCTGAGATTCTGGGGGACCGGCGTCCTTGTCGGGGTCACGGACGCGCACCCGGCCCTGAAGTTCGTTCCTTTGGGAGAACTGCAGCCCTATCATTGGACGACGGCATATTCCGAAGACGAGCTGGAGCATTTTTCAAAGTGAAGCCATAGGGTTTACCGTCTCTCTTCCCCTTCGAAAAACTTTTCCCAGTCGAAGTTGCTTCCGCCGCCGGCCGCAACCGCCTCGGCATGGGACTTCTGAAGGCGCGCCTCGCGCGCCCGGGCGGAAGCCACCTGCCTGGCGGAGGCCGCTTGCCGGTCGGGTGCCGACTGCCGGTCGGGCGCCGCTTGCCGGTCGGGTGCCGACTGCCGGTCGGGCGCCGACTGCCGAACGGAAGGCTGATCTCCCTCCTGCCGCGTGCGGGGCGGAGCCTGCCTGTCGGGCACCGGCTGCTTGCCGGGTACCGACTGCGGGTACAGGACCGCGGAAGCGTCGTCCGGTTTTTGGCCGTTGCTGTAAGAGCTGATATCCGTAAACGTCAGAGTATCGTCATCGGCGCCGTGCCGCCCGCCGCCGGAACCGCCACGGGGCCCGCCGCCGCGGGGAGGCTTACGGATGAACTGCAGATAGATGAACGCGACGACGCCGGCGACGCCGAGCAGGATGAGCGCGATGCCCGCCGCCAGCAGGGTGGAAAATCCACCCGTGGCCTTCGCCGCGGAAGAAACGGGCTGCGAGGACGCCTGCGAAGAGGAAGCGCCGCTCTGTGCCGAAGACGCGGAAAGGACGGAGTTCCAGTCCTCCGAAGAGAGCACGCCGGGGTCGCTGGTGGCCGCCCTGGCCGCGGAAGCCGCCGCGTCGACCTGGTTCTGACGCGTGTCCACGGAAGCCGTGCTTTCGGAGTTGTCGCTCTGCTCTTTCTGCCAGTTTGCGGTCAGAGTCGTATCGCCGTCAAGGATCTTGGAATCCGGAAGGATAGCGCCGCCCCGGGACCAGCCCGTGAAGCGGTAGCCAGCCCTCGCCGGGGTTTTCAGCTGCGACACGGAGGTGCCCTTTTCCAGCTGGGCGCTCGTTTTCATGCCGGTGCCGCCGTTCAGGTTGAACGTGACGGTGATAAGGTCGTTCTCGGCGGAGGAACCGCCGCCGGAAACAGTGGAACTGCCCGCCCCGTTCCCGCCGGAAGATCCGGCGCCGCTGCCGGAGGAACTGCCGCTGCCGGAAGAACCGCCTGCGCCCGAGGAGCTGCCGGCAGAACTGCCGCCGGCGGCGCTCGAGTCATTTTTCGTGGGTTCCACCGTCACGTTTTTGCTGCCGTCGTTCGTTTGCTGTGCAGTCTGCTCCGGCACGGTCTGAGCCGCCTGGACCCGGGCGGCAAAAAGCCCGGGTCCTGCAGCAAGCGCAAAAGCCAGGACCGCGCAGAAAACCACTATGTATTTTTTAAAGCTAGTCTTCATTTTCCATTCCCTCTTAAAAAGCTGAGGCCGATTTTAAAAACAAATATTATCATACCATAATCGGCGCCCGTAATACAACACCCAAGCTTATAAAGTTCCGTTTGAATTGAGTGCCGCGGCGTGCTATAATAATTGCCGATTTACTTGATTTTGCCGAAATGGCAAACAAGATCGGAGGTTGCGGCCGTGGCAGTAGTCATCAGCGCAGACAGCGCGTGCGACCTGTTCCCCCACCTGTACCGCGAACGCGGCGTCGGGATTGTACCGCTTTATATCACCACCGGGGGGCAGACGCTGCGCGACATCTTCGAAATACAGCCGGAAAACCTGTTCGAAGAATATGAAAAGACGCATATTCTGCCCAAAACCTCCGCGCCCCCGCCCGCGGATTTCTTTGAAAAATTCAGGGAATACACCCAAAACGGAGACAGCGTGGTCCATTTCGCCATGAATTCGAAGTTCTCCTCGTCGTACCAGAACGCGTGCATCGCCGCCAGGGAGTTCGGCAACGTGTTCGTGGTGGACACGCTTACGCTAAGCGGCGCCGAGGGCCTGCTCGTGCTGCGCGCCGCCGACCGGCGCGACAGAGGGCTGCCGGCGGACGAAATCTGTCGTGCGGCGGAAGAGGAAAAAGGGAAAGTCCGCGCCTACGTACTGCTGGACACCCTCGACTATGCGTACCGCGGAGGCCGGGCGACCATGCTGCAGGCGTTCGGGGCGAACCTTCTGAAGCTGCGGCCCTGCCTGCTGCTGGATTCGCACGGGGCGCTTTCCGTGGTGAAAAAATTCCGCGGCAACTTCGCGCAGGTCTGCCGCGAATATGCGCGGTTCATCCTCTCGCAGCCGAACCCCGACGGCGGCCGGGCGTTCATCGCCACCACGGGGATGGACCAGGCCCTTTTTGAAGAGATTTCCGGCATGGTGCGGGGCAGCGGAAAATTTGACGAAGTGGTTACATCCCGCGCGGGCTGCGCCATGACGACCCATACCGGCCCAAACACGCTGGTCATCTTCTATTTTGAAAAATAACTCCGGTCCTGTCCGCGCGGCAGACATGGCCCGGGGATATTTTTATCTGCCCGGTATTTTCGGCGAAAGGATATCGAAATCTATGAAAGACACTATCCGGGCGGCGTTTTCCGTTACCGTCCCGGTCCTGTTCGGCTATGTGTTTACCGGCATCGCGTTCGGCATATTCCTCTGCGGAAGCAGATTTTCGGTCTGGTGGGCGCTTCTGATGAGCGTTTTCGTCTATGCGGGGTCCATGCAGTTCGTGGCGGTCAGCCTTCTTACTGGACCTTTTTCGCTTCTGACCGCGGCGGCCATGACGCTGACGGTCAACGCGCGTCACCTGTTCTACGGCCTTTCCATGGTCGAGCCTTTCCGCGGGTTCGGCGGCGAAAAGCCGTTCATGATTTTCTCTCTGACCGACGAGACCTATTCGCTGCTCTGTGCGGCGAAAGCGCCTGAAGGAGTGAGGCGCCGGGACTTTCTTTTCTGCATCTCGCTTCTCGATTACCTGTACTGGGTGACCGGGTCCGTGGTCGGCGGACTGATCGGTTCTTCGCTGCCGTTCAGCGCAAAGGGCATCGATTTTGTGATGACTTCGCTGTTTACCGTAATTTTTCTCGACCAGTGGAAGGAAGCGAAAAGTCACGTTCCCGCGCTTGCAGGCGTGTGCGGGGCGCTTCTGTGCCTGCTGCTCTTCGGCGCGCAGCGGTTTATCATCCCGTCCATGCTGTTGATTCTTCTTGCGCTCCTGTTGCTCCGCAGACCGCTGGAAAGGAGGGGCGCCGCATGACGACGGAGCAGGCCCTTCTGACCGTGGCGGTGATTGCGGCGGCTACGCTTCTGACACGCGCCGCACC
Source organism: Bacillota bacterium (assembly GCA_023412845.1). GTDB lineage: Bacteria > Bacillota > Clostridia > Oscillospirales > Acutalibacteraceae > Thermocaproicibacter. Next base: position 7,410 of record JAEZRH010000153.1, on the reverse strand, counting down.
GTTCCTGATGTTCCGTTCCGGGCGCAGAACGCCGGAGGTCGTGGAATACCTCGGCAAAGTTCTGCCCTTCGCCATGATCGGCATGCTGGTCGTCTATTGCCTGAAGGGAGCGACGCCGTTAAAATACCCCTACGGCCTGCCGGAGATGATCGCCCTCGGAACGGTCGTTGCGCTGCATCTGTGGAAGCGCAGTTCAATCCTGAGTATCGGGGCCGGAACGGCCGTTTACATGATCCTCACCCAGCTCGTCTTCCGCTGAAGTTTCCTGTGCCGCGACGATATCTTTGATCAATTCGTCCAGCTGCCCGCGGGTCTCGAGGAACCCGGCCCTGCGACGGAACCCCGCCGCGCCGCGCAGCCCCTTCAGATACCACGCGACATGCTTGCGGGCTTCGTTCATAGCGCGGGGCTCTCCCTTGTAGCGGCACATCAGGTCGATGTGCCGCGCCATCACCGACATGCGCTCGTAAATGCCGGGCGGCGGCACGATGCGGCAGGATTCGGTGAGGTATTCGCTGATTTGCAGAAAAACCCACGGGTCGCCAAGCGCGGCGCGCCCGACCATCACCGCGTCGCAGCCGGTCTGCTCCAGCATCAGCGCGGCGGACTGCGCACCCGTCACGTCGCCGTTGCCGACGACCGGGATGCGGACGGCTTCCTTCACCCGGCGGATGATCTCCCAATGCGCCGGAGGGGCATACATCTGAGAGCGTGTGCGCGCGTGGACCGCGACGGCGGCGGCTCCCGCCTGCTCGCAGAGCCTTGCGACCTCGACGGCGTTGACGGAGCCTTCATCCCACCCGGCGCGCATCTTGACCGTGACGGGAACGGGGACGGCAGAAACGACCGCCGCCACGATTTCCCCGCACAGGGCGGGCGTCTTCATCAGCGCGCTTCCCGCGCCCGGGCCGGTGATCTTCGGAGCGGGGCAGCCCATGTTGATGTCGATGGCGTCGGGCGAAAACGCCATCGCGCGCTTCGCGGCGCGGGCCATCACGTCCGGCTCCGAACCGAAAAGCTGAATAGCCGCCGGGCGCGCGGCGGTGCCGAGCTCCATCAGCTCCATCGTCTTTTTATCGCCGAATTCCAGCGCTTTCGCGCTGACCATTTCGCTTGTGAAAAAATCTGCGCCGAACTGCGCGCAGATGTCGCGGAACGCCCGGTCGCCCGCGCCCGCCATCGGGGCGAGGAACGCGCGGCCCGCAAGCTCGATTTTTCCTATTTTAAAGCCCATATTTTTACAACATCCTGCTTTTTCATAAAAATTTTTCTTGCGATTTTGGCAGGCCTGCACGAAAGAATCAGCAAAATTTTGTTTCAGCTAACGGTCATATCCTTCGGCCATGTAATCTTGTAAGCAGGCTGCATGTTATCCTTGAAACGGCCTGGTATGACCGTAACGATGCGAACCCCCGCAGATTCTTCGGCCGTATCAGGCGGATGGCGGGGGGTGGGGTGTAGGGGGCGGTTAGACGCCCCTCTCGAACGGAGTTCGACGTTCCCCCCTGCGCGCGCTTTGCGCACTTTCTCTCTCGCGAGTAAAGTGCGGGCAGGCTCAACCTGCTCCATTATACTACTTAATTTTTCCTGCGCAAAGTGTTATAATAAGTTCACTATCTGCAAACGAGGAACAACGGATGAAACTTTTGGTATTGGACGGCAACAGCATCCTGAACCGGGCCTTTTACGGCATCCGGCTCCTGACCACGAAGGACGGCCTGTTCACGAACGGCATTTACGGCTTTCTGACGATCTTCCACCGGCTGCTGGAGGAGGCGCACCCGGACGCCGTGGCCGTCGCGTTCGACATGCGCGCCCCGACGTTCCGGCACAAGGAATACGCGGGCTACAAGGCGAACCGCAAGGGGATGCCGCCGGAGCTTGCCCAGCAGATGCCGACACTAAAGGAGCTTCTCACGCTGCTCGGCTACCGGCTCGTGGAGTGCGAAGGGTATGAAGCGGACGACATCCTCGGCACGCTGTCGAAGGCCTGCGCCGAGGAGGACGGAGACTGTGTGCTTGCCACGGGCGACCGCGACAGCCTTCAGCTCGTCGGCCCGCACGTGACCGTGCGCCTCGCCTCTACCAAAATGGGACAGCCGCAGGTCACCGTCTACGATGAAGCGAAGATCCGCGAGGACTACGGCGTCGCGCCCAGCGAAATGATCGAGATCAAGGCCATTCAGGGCGACTCCTCCGACTGCATCCCGGGCGTGCCGGGCGTGGGGCCGAAGGGCGCCGGACAGCTGATCCAGGCCTACCACAGCATCGACTATATCTACGAGAACCTCGCTTCGCTCGACATCCGCGACACGCTGCGCAGCAAGCTGCTCGCGGGAAAGGACAGCGCGTTTTTGAGCCGGGGGCTCGGAACCATCCGGCTCGACGCGCCGATCGGCACCGACCTTTCGCTCTACGTGCCGAAGGCGCCGGACGCGGCGGCGGCAAAACGGCTGATGGGGAAGCTGGAATTCTTCTCGCTGATGGAAAAATTCGGCATCAACTCTTCGCCGGAGCCCGAAGCGGATGGAGCGGCAGAGGCGTCCGGCTCTGCCACAGCCGCCGCCCTGGAGGAGGTGACGGACGGCCCCGCCCGCGCCCGCCGACGTGGAGGAGGAGACGGACGGCGCCGCCCTGCTGCAAACGCTGAGACGGTCCGGCCGCGCGGATTTCGCGGTGGAAATCGAAAACGGCGACATCGTCTCCCTGCTGGTCAGCACGGGCGGGAAGATCCGCGCCGTCAGGGACGCGGATACCGTGCACGCCATCCTGTCGGACGCGGGGACGCGCAAGAACACCCACGACATCAAGCCGGTCTGGGCGGCGCTCGACACGCGCGAAGCCGGCGCTGACGGCGGCATTGCCGGCCCGGCGTTCGACACCATGCTGGCGGCGTACCTGCTCAATCCGTCGGCCTCGGGGTACGAGCCGCTCCGCCTCGCGCACGAATACGGCGTCCCCGTGCCCCCGGCGGCAGAGCCGCTTTTGCCTTCTGCGCCGAAAGGGACGGCGCAGAAGGGCTCCGATTCGGATTCCGCGGTTCGGCAGGTGACGCTTATTCAGCAGGCGGCGGTGATGCCGGGCCTTTCCGACGCGCTGCGGAAAAAGATCGCGGAGAACGGCCAGACCGAGCTGCTCGACCGCATCGAAATGCCGCTCGCGCACGTGCTGGCCCGCATGGAGAACGTCGGCTTCGCCGTGGACGCTGACGGCATCCGATCGTTTGGCAAGACGCTCGAGCAGAAGATCACGGAGATCGAAACGCAGGTCTACGGCGCGGTCGGATACGAGTTCAACATCAACTCTCCGAAACAGCTCGGCGACGCGCTGTTCGTCAAGCTCGGCCTCGACCACGGCAAAAAGACGAAGACCGGCTGGTCCACGAACGCCGACACGCTCGAAAAGCTTCGCTACGAAAGCCCCGCCGTCGAGCTGGTGCTCAGCTACCGCACGCTCGCAAAGCTGAAATCCACCTACTGCGACGGGCTGCTGAAACAGATCGGCCCCGACGGGCGCATCCACTCGAGCTTCAACCAGACGGAAACGCGCACCGGACGCATCAGCTCGACCGAGCCGAATCTGCAGAACATCCCCGTGCGCACCGAGCTCGGGCGCGAGATGCGGCGCTTTTTCGTCGCGCGGCCCGGCTGGGTCCTCGTCGATGCCGACTACTCGCAGATCGAGCTGCGCGTCCTCGCCCACGTCGCGGACGATAAAAACATGATCCAGGCTTTCCTCGACAATGACGACATCCACCGCCGTACCGCCGCGCAGGTCTTCCACATGCCGGAGGCGATGGTCACGCCGCTGATGCGCAGCCGCGCAAAAGCGGTCAATTTCGGTATCGTGTACGGCATCGGCGCGTTCTCCCTCTCGCACAACATCAACGTTTCCGTCAGGGAGGCGAAGCAGTATATCACGGATTATCTTGCCCATTTTTCCGGCGTGGACAACTACATGAACCGCGTGGTCGAGCTGGCAAAGGAGAAGGGTTACGCCGAGACCATGTTCGGGCGCAGGCGCTACCTGCCGGAGCTGGCGAGCTCCAACCACAACCTGCGCGCGTTCGGCGAGCGCGTGGCGCGCAACATGCCGATCCAGGGCGCGGCGGCCGACATCATCAAGATCGCCATGATCCGCGTGGAGGAGCGCCTCGCGCGAGAGAAGATGAAAGCCCGGCTGATCCTGCAGGTGCACGACGAACTGATCGTCGAGGCGCCGCAGGAGGAAGCGGAACAGGCCGCCCGCGTGCTCACGGAAGAAATGGAGGGCGCCGTTTCGATCTCCGTCCCCCTGACAGCCGAAGCGGGCACGGGGAAGACGTGGTACGAGGCGAAGTCGTGAGCCGCTTCGCCTGCCCGGTCTGCGGCGGACGGCTGGAACGCGAAGGCCCCGTTTACCGCTGTGAGAAAAGACACAGCTACGACGCCGCCGCCGAAGGGTATGTGTACCTGCTGCCGCCGAACAAAAAGCATTCCCGCATGCCGGGCGACGACAGGGAGATGGTCGCTTCCCGGCGGCGGTTCCTCGAGGGCGGATGGTACGCGCCGTTTTCGGACGCGCTGAACCGCCTGTGCCGCGAATGCCTCGCAGGCGCTGGGGAAGATCCCGTAATCCTTGACGCGGGATGCGGGGAAGGCTGGTACACCGGGCGGCTGGCGCGCTCTCTTGAAGAAAGCGGGCTTTTGCCCGAAGCGTACGGCTTCGACATCTCGAAATTTGCCGTGAAGGCGGCGGCGAAGAAATACGGCGCGATCTCTTTCGCCGTGGGCAGCATGTTCGGCATCCCGTTCTGTTCCGGCGAGGCGGACCTTGTGACGGACGTCTTCGCGCCCGTCGTGCCAGAGGAATTCCTGCGGGTGCTCAGGCCGGGCGGCCACCTCATCCTCGCAGTACCGTCGGCGCGGCACCTGTACGGGTTGAAACAGATTCTGTACGACGAGCCGTACGAGAACGAAACGCGCGACACGGAGTACCCCGGCTTCGAATTCCTGCGCCGGGTGCCGGTGCGCGGAGAGCTCGCTACGGACGACCCTCAGGTCATGCGCGACCTGTTCGCCATGACGCCGTATTACTGGAAAACGCCGAAGGAGGGCTGTGAGCGCCTCACGCGGACTGCCTCCCTCAAAACGGAAACCGGATTTGATTTTCTGATTTACAGAAAGGCGGCGGACCTATGAGCAAGCGAAAAGCATTCGTCGATTTTGTCAAAGCGGAGCGCATCTTCTTTCTCATGGCCGTCACCCTTCTCGCGCTCGCGGTACGGCTCAAATTCTTTCCGTTCGCGTCGGGCGATTACCACCAGTTCCTGCAGGGGTGGTTCACGGAGCTCCGGGACAACGGCGGCTTCGCGGCCGTCGGGCGGAGCGTGGGCGACTACACCCCGACATACCTGTACCTTCTCGCGTTCCTTTCGTACATTCCCCTGCCGGACCTGTATCTCATCAAGCTTCTTTCCTTTGCGGGGGACATTGTGCTGGCGTTTTTCGCAAGGCGCATCGTCCGGCTGAAATATGAAGAGTTCTGGGGCGAGATCGCTTACGCGATCGTGATCCTGCTTCCGAGCGTGGTACTGAACTCCGCCGCGTGGGGCCAGTGCGACTCCATCTACGCCGCGGCGCTGCTCGCCTGCGTCTGCTTCCTGCTGGAAGACCGTCAGTACGCCGCTGTGACCGCGTTTGCCGTTGCATTCGCCTTCAAGCTGCAGGCGGTGTTCCTCGCGCCGTTCCTGCTGCTGCTCGTCGTCCGGCGGAAGGTCGCCTGGCGCGCGCTGCTCATCGTGCCCGCCGTGTACGTTGCCGCCGTGCTGCCGGCCGCCCTGATGGGCCGGAATCTGGGCGACCTGCTTACCGTCTATTTCCGTCAGGCACGGCAGTACAGCGACATCTCGATGTACCTGCCGAACCTTTCCGTCTGGTACCCGAAGGACACGCCCCCCTCCGCCGGCATGGCGATCGCTTTCGCCGCGGCGGCGGCCGCCATGCTGGCGGCCGTCTATATCGGGATGCGGGACTTCGAGCTGACGGACGAGATGATCGTCTCGCTCGCGCTGCTTTCGGTGCTGTTCGTACCCTACGTGCTGCCTTACATGCATGAGCGCTATTTCTACTGCGCGGACGTTCTGGGCGTGGTGTACGCCTTCTATTTCCCTGAAAAGTTCTACGTGCCGGTGCTTACCGTGCTCAGCTCCACCTACGTGGTCTGCCACAACCTGTTCCACGCGCATTTCATCAACATCAAGGTGCTTTCGGTCCTCATCCTGTTCTGCCTCATCTGGGTGGGCGTCAGCACCGTATACCTTTCGCGCGACCGGAAGATCGAGCATATCGCGCGCGAAACGGTGCGCAGGGCGAGGGAAAGATGGCGGAGCTGAAAGTCGTCCCGATGGAGGAACGCCACCTGGACGCTCTGGCGGCGCTGGAGCGGGAATGCTTTTCCGAACCGTGGACGCGCGCCGGCCTTGCGGCGGAGCTGGACAACCCCATCGCCGTGTTCCGCGTGGCGGAGCTTGACGGGAAGCCCGCCGGGTACGCCGGCATGCACTGTGTACTGGACGAATGCTACGTGGCGAACGTCGCCGTTTTTGCGCAGTACCGGCGGCAGGGCGTCGCGCGCGCGCTGATGGAGCGCCTCGCCGCCTTCGCGGAGCAGTATGGCGAAAGTTTCCTGACGCTTGAGGTACGTCCTTCCAACGCGGCGGCCGTCGCGCTGTATACGGGCCTCGGCTTCCGGCAGGCGGGCCGCCGGAAGGATTTCTACCGCCTGCCCAAAGAGGACGCGCTGATCCTGACGTTGACGCTCGGCGGCGCATCGCCGCACCCCAACCGCGCCGTTTAGCCCGGTGAAATCCGCGGGTTGCGGCTGATGCGAGGGTCCGAGACAATCCCTGCGGCACGGAAACGCCACAGGGAGCCCTTTTCAACCGCGGCCGGAAAACCGGTGGAAAATATCTGAAACGATCAAAGAAAGAGGGTTATTTCCGATGCCGAAACATGAAAAATTCCTGATTGGCTTCGCATTCCTTTCGTTTGGGATGGTTCTGGGGTTCATTCTGGCGCCCATCAAAAAGGGCGTGACCGTCTCCTGCGGGAACAACAACACCATGCTGCCGCACGGGGGCCACGGATGCCGCGGCAGAAGGCAGGCGGAAGCCCGCCCGGGCCCGGTGCCCGTTTCCGACGAAGTTTCCGAAGAAAATCTGTGAGCAACCGGCGCACAGCGCCTTACGCGGGTACGCAGTGCCATTCGAGCCCGCGGCTTTCCTATGCTGCGCATCCGGCCGGGGCACGCAAGTATCTGTCTGAAAATCGAAAGTGCAGGCCAAGCCTGCCGGGGGGTATCGCCGAATCACAATGAAAATACTGGGAATCGAAAGCTCCTGCGATGAAACCGCCGCGGGCCGCGGGGGAG